>DATDGI010000268.1:0-79397 GCA_036522155.1 Streptosporangiaceae bacterium | reverse complement strand
GGGGGCACCAGCGGCGGGCGGCCGGGCGGGCTGGCCGATCGCCTGGCCCGGGCCGGGGTCCAGTGCGCCCAGGTACCCGTGCCGGTGGCCACCGCCACCTTCGTCGCCCGGGCGCACGCCCTGGGCCTGCAGGTCCACGTCTGGACCGTCAACGACCGGCCGGTCATGGAGGGCCTGCTGGACCTCGGGGTGGACGGGATCATGAGCGACGACACGGTCGCCTTGCGGAAGGTGCTGTCCGGGCGCGGGCAGTGGCACCCGCGGGTTCCGGGCTGACACCGGCCACCGTTTCACGCCAAGAGCGGCGCCCCGGCCTGGGTTGGAACCGGGGCACAGCGGGAATCTTGTCCGGGAACTCAGCGTTGACGACGTGGAAGGCTGAGCGCCTGGGAGGCAATGCCATATGGCCGAACGCGCACTTCGCGGCACCCGGCTCGGGGCAACGAGCTATGAGAATGACCGGAACACCGACCTGGCCCCACGCCAGGAAATAGCCTTCGACTGCCCCAAGGGCCATCACTTTACCGTGCCGTTTGCCGCGGAAGCCGACGTTCCCGCCACCTGGGAATGCCGGGTCTGCGGCACGATCGCGTTGACCGCCACCGGCGACCAGCCCAGCCCGAAGAAGGCCAAGGCGCCGCGCAGCCACTGGGACATGCTGCGGGAGCGCCGGTCCATCGCCGACCTTGAGCAGGTGCTGGCCGAGCGGCTCGCGCTGATCCGCGGGGAACGCGGGCTCCCCGGCGAGGCCGAGGCGAAAGAGCAGCCCCGGACCAGGCAGCGCAAGAGCGCCTGACCCCAGGGTCAGCCGCCGGGCGTGCGGGACGAGCCGCGCCGGGCGGTCAGGCCCCAGACGGTGACCCGCCACAGCGCCTCGGTCACGATGGCGCGGCTCATCTTGCTGGCGCCATGCACCCGCTCCACGAAGGTGATCGGCACCTCGGTCACGGTCAGCCCGGCCCGGATGGCGCGCAGCACCAGGTCGATCTGGAAGCAGTAGCCCTGTGACTCGATCCCGTCGAGCCCGATCCGCTGCAGCGTGGACGCGCGGTAGGCCCGGTAGCCGCCGGTCGCGTCCTTGACGCTGATGCCCAGCATCACCCGGGTGTAGATGTTGGCGCCCCGGGAGAGCAGCTCACGCGACTTCGCCCAGTTGCGCACGGTCCCGCCCGGGATCCAGCGGGAACCGAGCACCAGGTCAGCCTGGGCCAGCGCATCCAGCAGGGCCGGCAGCTCCTCCGGGCGGTGCGAGCCGTCCGCGTCCATCTCCACGATGGCGCCATAGCCACGCGCCAGCGCCCACCGGAACCCCGCGATGTACGCGGTGCCCAGCCCCGCCTTCCCGGCCCGGTGCAGGACATGGACGTGGGAGTCCGCCGCCGCCAGCTTGTCGGCCACCTCCCCGGTGCCGTCGGGGCTGTGGTCGTCCACCACCAGCAGGTCGGCATCGGGGACCGCGGCCCGGACCCGGCTCACGATCGACTCGATATTGTCGCGCTCGTTGTAGGTGGGCACGACAACTGCCACGGGGCCAACGCCGGTGCCGGGCGGACTGCTCACGTATCCCTGCCTTCGCGCGAACCGGACCTGCCTGCCCGGCATTTCCCCCTTGGACGATATCGCAGGGTACCCGGTCTACCTGGGGCGCAGGCTGTGCCGCGCATGACAGCGACGGGGAAAAGGAATGCCGCTACGCCAGGGCCGGGCCAAAGAACCGCCCGCAGGAGAGGGCCCGGTCATCCCTTCGGACCGGAGTCCGTCCCGTCGGCAACGGGCGCGGCCCTCCGTTGTCTACTGGCCGCCCGGGCCCCCTCCGGGCCTTGATCATCCCCGGCACGGCGGACCCTGTGCCGGGGCTCCGCAGCAACTTACCGCCGATCGCCACGATGTCAACCTTTCCTGGCCGAGAGCACCCCGACCGGCACTCTCCGAGCACCGGTGTGCAGACGGGTGGACCCTGGTCCCAGATGCCCCAGGGCGGTACGATTGAGCATCTCCCAGCGGTGTGAGGCCGGCATGACCTTCCTGGTGTCACCCGGCGATCCGGGAGCCAGGCGGGACCTGACCGGATCGCTGTCACGGTGCTTGCCCCTGGCGGCGTGCCGCAGCGGGAGAACCGGCTGGCGGCGATGACCTGGCCATCTCCCTTGGCTGGACGTCATCGGCTAGCCTGGCCCCGCTGCCCCGGCGCTACTTTCCCACCCCGCATCCTGACGTCCCTCGGCCACATCGAGGGAGGCACGGCGACCATCTGACCCGACCGTTAGCGCGGTGAGCGACCCGACCGTTCGGTGCCATCCGTCATCTTCCAGCAGGAGAACGAGTAATGACAGAAAGTCAGGAAGAGCAGCAGGTCTCCGAGGCCCAGATTGCCGTGCATTGGCGGGAGGAGGAGTACATCTATCCCCCGGAATCCTTCGTCGCCCAGGCCAACGCGGCGGATCCGGCCATCTTCGACCGGTTCAGCGAGGACAAATTCCCCGACTGCTTCACCGAGTACGCGGATTTGCTGAGCTGGGACAAGAAGTGGGACACCGTCCTGGACACCAGCAACGCGCCGTTCTGGAAATGGTTCGTCGGGGGCAGGCTGAACGCCTCGTACAACTGTGTCGACCGGCACGCCGCGGCCAACCCGGACAAGATCGCGATCGTCTTCGTGCCCGAACTCGAGTCGGACGAGCACGCGCACATCAGCTACGGCGACCTGCTCCGGCAGGTGAACGAGTTCGCCGCGCTGCTGCGCGACTTCGCCGGCCTCAAGGCCGGCGACCGGGTGACCCTGCACCTGCCGATGGTCCCGGAACTGCCGGTCACGATGCTGGCCTGCGCCCGGCTCGGGGTCATCCATTCGGAGGTGTTCGGCGGCTTCAGCGGCCACGCCTGCGGCACCCGCATCGCCGACTCGGGCAGCCGGGTGCTTATCACGATGGACGGCTACTACCGGGCCGGCGAGCTGACCGATCACAAGGTCAAGGCCGACCAGGCCCTGGAGGAGGCGGCGAAGGAGGGCCAGGAGGTCGACAAGGTGCTGGTCTGGCGCCGGCATCCGGGCCAGTACGCCTCGGCCACGCCGATGGCCGAGGGCCGGGACTTCTTCGTCGACGAACTGCTGGCCGATCACCGCGGCAAGACCGTCCCACCGGTGTCCATGCCCGCCGAGGCGCCGCTGTTCCTCATGTACACCAGCGGGACCACCGGCCGCCCCAAGGGGTGCCAGCACAGCACTGGGGGCTACCTGGCCTATGTGACCGGCACGTCCAAGTACTACCAGGACATTCACCCGGACGACGTTTACTGGTGCATGGCCGACATCGGCTGGATCACCGGCCACTCCTACATCGTCTACGGCCCGCTGTCGCTCGGCACCACCACCGTGATCTATGAGGGCGTGCCCAACTACCCCGACGGCGGCCGGCCCTGGCGGATCGCGCAGAAACTCGGGGTGAGGATCTTCCACACCTCGCCCACCGCGATCCGCATGCTGCGCAAGGTCGGCCCGGAGGAGCCGAAGAAGTACAACTACCACTTCAAGCACATGACCACCGTCGGCGAGCCGATCGAGCCCGAGGTCTGGCGCTGGTATCACTCGGAGGTCGGCAAGGGCCAGGCAGCCATCGTCGACACCTGGTGGCAGACCGAGAACGGCGGGTTCCTCGGCAGCACGCTGCCCGCGCTGCAGCCGATGAAGCCGGGCAGCTGCGGCCCAGGCGTGCTCGGGATCTACCCGATCATCTACGACGAGGACGGCAACGAGGTGCCGAAGGGCAGCGGCAAGGCGGGCAACATCTGCATCCGCAACCCCTGGCCCGGGATCTTCCAGACGATCTGGGGTGACCCTGAGCGGTTCCTGGCGACCTACTACCGCAAGTACAACAGGGACCCGGAGAGCAAGGACTGGCACGACTGGCCGTACTTCGCCAACGACGGGGCGGTTCAGGCGGCCGACGGGTACTACCGGATCCTCGGCCGGGTCGACGACGTAATCAACGTGGCTGGGCACCGGCTGGGCACCAAGGAGCTGGAGTCGGCGACGCTCACCGTGCCCGAGATCGCCGAGGCGGCCGCCGTGCCGGTGATGGACGAGTTGCGCGGCCGCGTGGTCGAGATGTACGTCTCGCTGAAGCCGGGGCTGACCGCCAGCCCGGAAATAGCGGACAAGGTGACGAAGGCCATCGAGACCGTGATCGGCAAGATCGCGCGGCCGAAGAACGTATGGATCGTCCCGGACATGCCCAAGACCCGGTCCGGGAAGATCATGCGCCGGGTGATCGCCTCGGTGTCCAACTTCACCGACGTCGGCGACACCACCACCCTCGCCAACCCCGAGGTCGTCGAGGGCATCCGGCACCATGTGCAGAGCGCGAAGGTGGCCAAGGGAGAGCTGCCGCGGGAGCTGACCGAGGCGGAGTACGAGGAGATCGCGAAGTTCGGCGCGGAGTAGGTTCCGGGCCGCGCGGAACGGTGGGGGCGGCACCTGGCTGAACGCCTGGTGCCGCCCCCATTCGCACCGCGGCCAGGGGCACAGGCCACCTAAGCCGCGACCAAGCCTCAGCCTGCCGCGGGACCAGGGAGGACGGACGAGGGGTAGTTTCCTGGCCCGGGTTGTTACAAGGGAAGGCCGGCTTCTAGGAGGGCCAGGCCACGCTCGAACTTGTCCGCGAAGGTGGCCAGCTTGGTTTCATCGTCGAAGGCCATCGGGTCGCCGCCCTCGTCGAACCAGGCGGCCATGGCTACCCCGACAACGGCTCCGGCCAGGGCGCGGACCGCGAAGTCGCCAGGGTCGCGGCCCGTCCGCTCCGCCACCGCCTCGGCGAGGACTTGCGTCGTCCTGGCCAGTTCCGTCAGCATGCGGGCCCGGACCGCGGGGACCGCCATGGCCAGTTCGGTCATCTCCCGCATCTGGGCCCACTCGCCCTCTCCCATCCGGGCGAAGGCCGCGTGGACGCCGGCCCGCATGGCGGCGATGGGGCTCATCTCGGGCGGCTGCTCACCGATCGCTTCCAGCCAGAGGAGATCCATGTCGTCCTGCAGGACGACGTCTTCCTTGGTCGGGAAGTAGCGGAAGAACGTGCTCGGAGAGACCTCGGCGGCCTCGGCGATCTCCTCCACCCGGGTGTTCTCGTAGCCCTTCTCGCGGAACAGCCGGAACGCCTGCTCCCGGATGGCAGCACGCGTCCTGGCCTTCTTCCGCTCACGCAGCCCCAGCCGGGCCTGCCCGGTCGAGGCCGGGCCCGGCGCGCCGGTATGGTCAGGCAACGCGCTCATGCGCTGATTCTTCCCCCTCCCCCACCGGCATGGAAGCACCGGGCGCGGAGTCGGCTGTGGTTGCCCGCCACGGCAGGAAGAGCAGCGCGAGGACCACCCCGGCCACCGCTAGCCCGGCGCTCACCCACAGCATGGCGGCGATCCCGTGCACGAACGCCGAGCGCACCGAGGCCAGAAGCGCGGGTGAGCCGATCTTGTGCGCCACGGCGATTCCCGCGAACACGCTGCTGCGCACCGCACCCACGGTGGCCGCGGGCAAGCCCGCCAGCGGCAGCTGGGAGTGGTAGCTGGAGGCGAGGACGCTGCCGAGGACCGCGGCCGACAGCGGGGCACCCGCCTTCTGCACCGCCTGCATGACCGCCGAGCCGATCCCGGCGTTCTCCTTCGGCAGGTCGACCAGGGCGGCGGACGCGGCCGTGGCCAGGGCCAGCCCGAAGCCCATCCCGGCGATGGCGGTCCAGGCGGCGATGAACGCGGTCCCGCTGGCGGCCGTCATCGTGGTGCCGAGCACCAGGCCAGCCGCGAGGATGGTGAATCCGGCCGCGACCGTGAGCTTGGCGGTTATCCGCCTGGCCACCTGGTCCGCCAGGCCGGCGCCCAGGGCCAGGCCGGCCATCAGCGGCAGCAGCCGCAGGCCGCTGCCCATCGCGGTCGTGCCCAGGACCGCCTGGAAGAACTGGGGCGCGGCGAACAGCAAACCGAACATCGCGAAGATGCCGAACGCCTGCAGGATGGTTCCCCAGGTGAACCTGGCCGACCGGAAGAGGCTGAGATCCACCAGCGGCTGGCTGCCGTCGCTCCTGGTGAGATGAAGCTCCCACGCGACGAAGCCCGCCAGCACGGCCAGCCCGGCGAGGATCGCGAAGATGGCCGTGGGTGAGGACCAGCCGTACTGCCCGGCCGCGATGAACCCGTAGATCAGCACGGCCAGGCCGCAGCACGACGTCACGATCCCCACCGGGTCCAGGCTCGGGCGCGTGGCGGCGCGGGACTCCGGCACCAGCACCGTGACCGCGACCAGGCCGATCGCCACCACCGGCAGGTTCATCAGGAACACCCAGCCCCACCAGTAGCTGGACAGCAGCCAGCCACCCAGGATCGGCCCGATCGGCAGGGCCAGGAAGTTGGCCGCCGCCCAGGTGCTGACCGCCTTGGTCCGCTCGGTGTCGGTGAACATCACCGTGACCACCGACAGGACCAGCGGGATCATGCAGCCCGCGCTCAGCCCCAGCACCGTCCTGGCGGCGATGAACACGCCCGCGTTGGGCGAATAGGCGCAGGCCAGCGAGCCGAGCCCGAATACGCTCAGCGCAATGATCATGACCTTCTTGCGCCCGAACCGGTCCCCCAGCAGCCCGCCCGGCAGCAGGCCCACGGCCAGCGCCAGGGTGTAAGACGAGATGAACCACTGCAGGTCGGTCGCCGAGGCATGCAGCGAGACCGCCAGCGTCGGCAGCGCGACGCTCAGCACCGTCGCGTCCAGCCCCACCGCCAGCACGCCCAGCGAGAGCCCGGCCAGCGCCCACCACTTGCGCGCCCCCGGGCTCGTCCGCGCTTCCAGCACTGTCATGACACTCACCGCCTTCCAGTAGTTCCTCTGATATGAAGGCTACTCTCATATTAGAGGAGGAAGCAAGTAGTACCTGATATCAGAAACTGGGCTGCGGCTCGTGGCGTCACATCCACCAGGTCTGGCTCGTCAGTGCTATGACGGATGGCGGCGGGAGGTTGCGACCGTGACTGACGGCGACGACTGGCTGGCGGAGCGTTTCGAGGAGAACCGGGCCCGGCTGCGGGCGGTGGCCTACCGGATGCTCGGTTCGCCGGCCGAGGCCGACGACGCGGTTCAGGAGGCCTGGCTGCGGCTGAGCAGCCAGGACGCGAGCGCCATCGATAACCTGGCCGGCTGGCTGACCACCGTCACCGGGCGGGTGTGCCTGGACATGCTCCGCTCCCGCACGTCACGCCGGGAGGAGCTGCCAGGGGCAGGCATCCCCGAACCGGTGACCGGCGATGACGGCCTGGCCGGCCCCGAGCAGGAGGCCCTGCTGGCCGACTCGGTCGGCCTGGCGCTGCTGGTGGTGCTGGACACGCTGGCTCCGGCCGAGCGGCTCGCTTTCGTGCTGCACGACATGTTCGACGTGCCGTTCGACGAGATCGCACCCATGGTGGGCCGCTCCCCGGCCGCCGCGCGCCAGCTCGCCAGCCGGGCCCGCCGCCGGGTGAAGGGAGTGGACACCGCGGGCAGCGGCCGCCGCGCCCGCCAGCGGGAGATCGTGAGCGCCTTCCTGGCCGCCTCCCGCGGCGGTGACTTCGACGGCCTGCTCGCGCTGCTCGACCCGGGCGCGGAAGTCCGGACCGACCAGGCGGTCGTGGCCATGGGCGGGATATCCGCAGTGGCCGGGGCGGCCGCGGTGGCCCGGACCTTCGCGGGCCGGGCCCGCGGCGCCCAGCTGGCCCTCGTGGACGGGGCCGCCGGGGCGGTCTGGACGGTCCACGGCCGGCCGAGGGTCGTCTTCGCGTTCACCCTCGCCGGCGAGAGGATCACCGGGATCGAGATGATCGCCGACCCGGACCGGCTCCGCGAGCTCGACCTGGTGGTCCTGGGCGGCTGATCAGCCGGCCGCGGGCACCACCACGGTCCCGGTCGCGGTGACCACGACCACCGGCTCGGCCAGCACCTGCGAGGCCGATGGCCCGCGCGCGGGATCGGCCCGGCACACGATCCTCGCCTCGAACGCCAGCTCACGGCTGCGGCGGCCGACCCTGGTCACGGTGGCGGTGGCCTCGATCACGTCCCCGGCCAGGACCGGCGCCAGGAACTGCACGCCGGAGTAGGAGGCGAACAGCCCCTCGTCGCCGTCGGCCCGGATGGACAGCTCGGTGGCGACGTCACCGAATAGCCCGAGCACGTAGGCGCCGTCCACCAGGTTCCCGCCGTAGTGGGCGTGGCTGGCCGGGATGTAGCGGCGGTGGGTGACCGACAGTCCCTCCCGCGCGCCGGTCATGCTCCCGCCGCCTTCGCCGGGCCGGCGAGGGCGTGTACCAGGTAGCTGGCCACCTCCCGGGGGGTGGTGCCGCGCCCGAAGATCTTGTCCACGCCCAGTTCGCCGGCCATGCCCGGGTCGAATCGCGGCCCGCCCACGACCAGCAGCGGCCGCTCCCCCGGGCCAGCCCGGAACGCCTCGGCCAGCGCCCGGGCGCCGGCCAGGTGCGCGTCCCGCTGGGTGACGACCTGGCTGACCAGTACCGCGTCGGCCCGTTCGGAGTGCGCCCGGGTGACCAGGTCGGCCACCTCGACCTGGGCGCCGAGGTTCACCACCCGCATCTCCCGGTAATACTCCAGGCCCTTCTCCCCGGCGTGGCCCTTGACGTTGAGGATCGCGTCGATCCCGACCGTGTGCGCGTCGGTGCCGATGCAGGCCCCGAGCACCACCATCTCCCGGCCCAGGCCGGACCTGATCCGCAGGTTGATCTCGGCCGCCGGCAGGATCGGGAACTCCCGCTCCGCCACCATCACCTGCGACAGGTCGACCAGATGGCTGGCCCGGCCGTAGACGATGAAGAACGTGAAGTCCGGGCCCATCCTCTTGGCGTGCACCACCATCGCCGGCTCCAGGCCCATCTTGGCCGCCAGCTGGAGGGCGGCGCCCTCGGCCACCGCCCGCTCGTGCTCGGTGCCGAACGGGACCGGCAGCGTGAACGACAGCTGCACCCGGCCGTCGCCGGTGGTGTCCCCATAGGGGCGGATGATGTGGCCGGTCACCGCTGTCCCCCCTCCAGGAACTCCGCGGCTGGATTGAAGTAGCCGTCCGCCCGGGCGAACACGCCGTCCAGGCCCCGGCCACCGTCCGCGGGCCGGCGGGTGACGCCGAACGTGCCGTCGGCGATCGCGTTCAGCAGCCCGTCGGCACCAATCCGGCCGAGCAGGCCGACCGCTTCGGCCAGCACCTGCTGCGCCCGCGCCTGCACGAAGCCACCGGGCGGGGGCCGGAAGTTCTCGGCCAGCCCGGCCGCCGCCTGGGTCACATAGCGGACGTTCTCCAGCGCCAGGTCCCGGTCGGACAGGAACGGCGTGTGGATGCCCTCGGTCATCATGCCGATCAGCAGGATCGACTGCCCCGTCATCACCCCGGCCAGGTTGAAGAACGCGTCCAGCAGGAAGCCGCCGAACACGTTGCCGGTCATGTGCTTGGTGGGCGGCATGTACTTCAGCGGCGCGTCAGGGAACAGCTCCCGGATGAGCTGCGCGTGGGCCAGTTCCAGCAGGAACGAGCCCGGCACCTCGGGATTGATCTCGAAGGCGTGCCCGAGCCCGAGCTGCCAGTCGGCCAGCCCGGCCTCGGTGCCGAAGAACTCGTTCAGCAGCTGGCTGACGATCACCGTGTGCGCGGCGTCGACCGCGTCCGCGGTGGTCAGGTAGTTGTCCTCGCCGGTGTTGATGATGATCCCGGCCCGGGCGTGGATCTGGCGGGAGAACCGCTGGTCGATAAACGTGCGACGGGGGTTGATGTCACGGAAGATGATCCCGTACATGCAGTCGTTCAGCATCATGTCGAGACGTTCCCGGCCGGCCAGCGCGGCGATCTCCGGCATGCACAGGCCGGACGCGTAGTTGGTCAGCCGGACGTAGCGCCCGAGCTCGCGGGAGACGTCGTCGAGCGCGGCCCGCATCAGCGCGAAGTTCTCCCGGGTGGCGTAGGTGCCGGCGAACCCCTCCCGGGTGGGGCCCTCGGGGACGTAGTCGAGCAGCGACTGCCCGGTGGACCGGATCACCGCGATGATGTCGGCCCCGGCCCGCGCGGCGGCCTGCGCCTGCGGGATGTCCTCGTAGATGTCCCCGGTCGCGACGATCAGGTAGATCCACGGCCGGGGCGGGTCGGCGGTCGCGGCGATCATCGCCTCCCGTTCCGCCCGCCGGGCATCGATGACGGCGAAACCCCGGGCCAGCGCGGCGGTGGCCGCGTCCCGCGCCGCCGCCGCGTCGCCGCCATCTGGCAGCCGGAACTTGACCTGGCCGGCCGCCGCGTCGCGGGCCAGCGCGGCGAGATCGGGATACCCGCCGGCCAGCAGCGCGTCCCAGGCGGGCAGCGCCACCCCGTGCTCCAGCCCGGTGGTCTCGCGCACCGCGTCCACCAGCCGGTTCACCCAGGGCATCCCGTCGCCGTCGGCGCCGTCCAGGCCCGCCAGCCGCAGCACCGCGCGTTCCACCGAGACGGTGGAGTGGCTGCGGGCCATGTCCACGATGGGCTGGCCGGCCGCCCGGGCCAGCTCCCGCGCGGTGGCGATGACGGCGGGATCCAGCCCCAGCTTGCCGTCCCCTGCGGTCACGCCTCCTCCTTCCCGCCCGGGCCGGTTCCAGCGACCCGGGCCTCGAAGATGCGGCGCACACCCGGCTCGGCCCGGACCAGGCCCAGCGCCAGCTGCGCGTGGCCGGGCACGAACCCGTTGCCGATCAGCATGGTGACATCGGCGGCCACCCCCTCGGCGCCCAGCGCGGCGGCCGTGAACGAGGTCGCCATCGAGAAGAAGATCACCGTGCCGCCGTCGGCGGTGGCCAGCACCGCGCCACCCTCGCAGCCGGGCACGTCCACGCAGACCACGGTCACGTCGGCGGGCCCGCCCGCGCCGGTCACCGCGGCGGCCAGGGCGACCGGGTCGCGCGCGTCGGCCGCCACCACCTCGTCCGCCAGGCCCGCCGCGCGCAGGGTGGCCGCCTCGGCCTCGTCCCTGACCACGCCGATGACCAGTGGCGCGCCCACGCGGCGGGCCGCCGCCGTGGACAGGCTCCCGCTCTTCCCGGCCGCACCGATGATGGCGACCACCGGGCGGCCCGGCTGGCGCTGGTCCGCTACCAGCTGGGCTCCCCGCCGGGCCGCACGGGCGGCCTGGGCGGCCGGTGCCAGCGCCGCCTGGGCGACCACCCGGCTGGTCAGGGCGGGTGCGCCGCAGACGTCCAGCACGGCCAGCGCCAGCGGCCCGGGCAGGTCGTCCGGCAGGACGGTCGCGATCGAGCGGCCGAACAGGATCGCGTGCCCCTGGCAGGGCACCTGCTCGCTGCGGCCGTCCCAGCCGGCCAGGCCGTCGGTGATCACCAGCGGGGTGAGGCTGAGCGAGACCAGGGTGGCGATCCGGTCCCCGGGCGCCAGGCCGAGCGGCGAGTCCGGGCCGGCCTCGTCGACCACGCCGGTGAGCATGCCGCCCGAGCCGGTCACCGGGTTCTGCATCTTGCCGCGCTCGGCCACGATGGCGGTGACCGCCGCCCGCATGCTGGCGGCGCTGCCGCCGGTAGCCTCCCGCAGCTGCCGGAAGGAGGCGGCGTCCAGGTTGAGGCGGTCCACCCGCACCCGGACCTCGTCCGGCCACAGTTCCGGAGCCGGGTCCAGCCGCCAGGCCGCCTGCGGCAGCACGCCGTCAGGCTGCCGGACCCGGTGCAGCCCGAGCGGCGATCCGAGCCTGGTTCCGGTCACGCCTTCGCCCTTCTGGCACGCCCGGCGTACGCGCCTGCGCCGCTGCCCGGCCATCCACCATGCAGGGCCGATTCAGCAATTCTTCTTGTGAGACAGTACTAGTGCACAAGTTCTGCCGGAATATTGTAGTAAGCAAGGTTATCCTCCGGCAGCTACTGACGAGGGGGCGGGTGCCGACGTGACCGACCAGCCATATGCCTACCGCCGCCGGGAACTGATCGAGCCGGACTGGCGGCGCTTTCCCGGCTGGACCGGCGTCACCGTGGCCGAATGGGAGTCGGCGCAGTGGCAGCGGGCCCACTGCGTGAAGAACGTCCGCCAGCTGCGCGAGGTGGCCGGCCCGGGCCTGGCCGATGCGTTCTGCGCCGACCTGGAGCGCGACCAGCTCGAGCGGGCCACCATGTCGATGCTGCTGCCGCCGCAGATGCTCAACACCATGGCGCCGGCCACCGCCCCGGACGGGCCCGCCTTCACCGACGCCTTCTACGCCGATCCGGTCCGCCGGTACATGCTGCCGGTGTTCAGCGACCGGCGGGCCGACTGGCCGTCCCACCCGTACGCGACCCGGGACTCGCTGCACGAGGCCGAGATGTGGGCGGTGGAGGGCCTCACCCACCGTTACCCGACCAAGGTGCTGGCCGAGGTGCTGCCCACCTGCCCGCAGTACTGCGGCCACTGCACCCGGATGGACCTGGTCGGCAACCCGACCCCGATGGTCGGCAAGCACAAGTTCAGCCTGCCCAGGGACGACCGGCTGGCGGCCATGATCGCTTACCTGAAGGCGACACCCGGGGTGCGCGACGTGGTGGTCTCCGGCGGGGACGTGGCCAACCTGCCCTGGCCCCGGCTGGAGGCGTTCGTGGCCAGCCTGCTGGAGGTGGACAGCATCCGCGACATCCGGCTGGCCACCAAGGCCCTGATGGGCCTGCCGCAGCACTGGCTCACCGACGAGGTCCGGTCCGGCATGGCCCGGCTTGGCGCCCTCGCCCGTGACCGCGGGGCGAGCATCGCCATCCACACCCACGTCAACGCGGCCCAGTCGGTGACCCCGCTGGTCGCCCGGGCGGCGCAGGCCATGCTCGACACCGGCATCCGCGACGTCCGCAACCAGGGGGTGCTGCTGCGCGGGGTGAACGACAGCGCCGAGGCCCTGCTGGACCTGTGCTTCGCCCTGCTCGACGAGGCGAAGATCATGCCCTACTACTTCTACATGTGCGACATGATCCCCGGCAGCGAGCACTGGCGGCTGTCGCTGGCCGAGGCGCAGCAGCTGCAGCATCAGATCATGGGCTACCTGCCCGGGTTCGCCACCCCGCGGATGGTCTGCGACGTGCCGTACGTCGGCAAGCGCTGGGTGCACCAGGTCGCGCGCTATGACACCGAGCTGGGCATCTCGTACTGGACCAAGAACTACCGGACCGCGGTGGAGTCCGGTGACCCGCTGGCGCTGTCCCGCGAGTACCCCTACTACGACCCGATCTACCTGCTGCCCGAGTCTGGCCAGCGGTGGTGGCGCAGCCACGCTGTCACATCCGCCCTGGCTCCGGCACCTTAAGCGCACAGTCTCTTGCCGGTGGGCGGTGCGGGTGAGAACGTTTGTCTGAACGTGCCAGCCCATCGAGCTACTGGTGCCAGCGGCGATTGGCGGTGAAACGGTGCGATCGAAGCGCGAGGCGGCGAACAAGCAGCCGCCTAAGGTTCCCGGGCCGGAACAGCGGACCACCGAGCGGGTGTGGTTCCCGCCAGACTTCTCCGACTTCGAGGCCGCGATGGAGGTAACCGCCTACGCCGGGCGCCGCTGAGTAGGGGCCGTGCCGATGGAACTGACCGCCGCGGCCCGCGAGCTGCCGACCGCCGCCTCGCTCGATCTCCTCGGCCAGGCGCGCGCGCTGGGCGTGCTCCAGGCGCATCTGTCGGGCGGCGAACCGCTGCTCCGGCGCGAAGGCCCACGCGCGCAAGCTCGACGCGGCCATCGCCGCGGCGGCGCCCGGGTCGCCGGGCCCGCTCATCTACCGGAGGCTGGCCGCCCGGCGGCACGAGCTCCCAGCCAACTGCGGAAGGAAGCGATCACTATGACAGCGGCGGAAATCACCACCGTCCTGGAGAACGACCGCGTGGTTGTCCGCCGGGTCAGGCGCTCCGGGAGCGGGCCAGTCTGGTCCGGGCCACGGGGAGAGCGGCTGGTCATCTATCTCCAGCCCGCTCACGTCCGGCGGACCGAGCATGGCCAGCAGGAGGATCTGCACCGCAGTGCGGGCGATGTCATCTGGCGGCCTGCCTCCACCCACGACATCGAGCACACCGAGGGCGGCGAGCACGATGTCCTGATCGTCGAGTTCAAGGACTGATCGCCCGGCTCGCCCCGAGCGTTAATTAGGAGCCACCATGGACTGCCTGACCCAGCACTACGACAATGCCCGCTCCGGCTGGAACAGCCATGAGCCGAATCTCACCCCGGCCACCATCAGGAGCGCGAACTTCTCGCTCGCCTTCACGCAGCAAGTCCAGGGCCAGACCTACGCCCAGCCGCTGTACGTGAGCGGCCTGGATCTGCCGGCGTTCGGCGCCCGCAACGTGGTGTTCGTCGCCACCGAGCACGGCCTGGTGTACGCGTTCGACGCCAACACTCCCGATCCCGTCACCCCCGGTACGAACGGGCCCTACTGGCAGACCTCGCTCGTCCCGGCCGGGGAACGGCCCTTCAACACCGAAACGGACCTGGCCGCCGGGTGCACGGACCTGATCCCAGAGGTCTGTATCACCGCCACCCCGGTGATCGACCGCGCGGCCGGGGTCATGTACGTAGCGGCCAAGACCATCACCACCAGCGGCGGGGTGGCGCACTACCGGCTGCATGCCCTGCATCTCACCGACGGCACCCCACGCCAGCCACCGGTGGAGATCGCCGGATCGGTGCCCGGCAACGGGCGGACCAGCACCGGCGGGCAGATCAGCTTCGACGCCAAGTTCCAGCATGACCGTCCCGGCCTGCTGCTCGCGGGCGGGCGGGTCTACCTGGCGTTCGCGAGCCACTGCGACCACTCGCCCTACTACGGGTGGGTCTTCGGCTACGAGGCCGCCACCTTGGCCCGGGTGGCGGTATTCAACGCCGCCCCGGACAAGTGCCTGCGTGCGCTGCCGCCCAAGGCCTTCACCGACCATGGCTCCGGCATCTGGCAGGGCGGCCTCGGGATGGCCGCGGACGCGCAGGGCTTCCTGTACTGCCAAACCGGTAACGGCCCGGCCGATCTCGACCTCGGCGGCAAGGACTGCGGTGACACCGTACTCAGGCTGACCGCGAACCTGACCCTCGCGGGTTACTTCACCCCGTCGGACGCGGCGCACCTGGACCGGTCGGACCTGGATCTGGGGTCCGGTGGCGTGATGGTCCTGCCCGACCAACCGGGACCACATCCGCATCAGATGGTGGGCTGCGGCAAAGAGGGGACCGTCTACCTCATGGACCGTCAGAACCCGGGCGGCTTCCATCCCACCGACCGCCTGCTCGGCAGCCTGAAGAAGGCGATCAAGCATGGCGTCTACGGCGGCCCTGCCTACTACAACGGCCACCTCGGCCAGCGCCTCTTCTTCTGCGGCAAGGACGCGACCTTGCGGTCCATTTCCCTGAACAACACCCGGATGCAGGTGATCGCCCAGACCTCCGACATCTTCCCCTTCCCCCCGGCCACCCCCGTGGTGACGTCCAATGGCTCGGCCGCCGGGACGGGTGTGGTGTGGGTCACCCAGGTGGCCCAGGCGGCGCCCGGAAACACGATCGACCTGCTCGCCTTCGACGCTGACGACGTGACCAAGAAGGTGTTCAGCGCGTCCGCGGGACCATACAACGGCGGGCCGAAGTTCACCGTGCCCACCGTGGCCGACGGCCGGGCGTTCGTCGGCACCGACGGGCAGCTCGCCGTGTTCGCCTAGACGGAAAGGGGTGACTGATGTGCCGGTGGCTCGCTTACATCGGTTCGCCCGTCCTGCTGACCGATGTGCTGTACACCCCGGTCCATTCGCTGATCGACCAGAGCCTGCACTCCAGGCTGGGCGCCGAGACCACGAACGGGGACGGGTTCGGCATCGGCTGGTACGGCGCCGCGGCGGTCCCGGGGCTGTTCCGCAGCATCGAGCCCGCCTGGAACGACCAGAACCTGCGCGATCTCGCCGGCCATGTGACGTCGCCGCTGTTCTTCGCACACATCCGCGCGGCGATCGGCTCGGCCGTGCAGCAGACGAACTGCCATCCGTTCCGCTACGGCCGCTGGCTGTGGATGCATAACGGGTACATCGGCGGCTTCGCCACCATCAAGCGCGATCTTGTGCTGGCCATCGACCCATCGCTGTTCCCCGAGATCAAGGGCCAGACCGACACCGAGGTGCTGTTCTACCTGGCGCTCACGTTCGGCCTCCAGGAGGACCCGCCGGGCGCCGTCGCGCGGGCCATCGGGTTCGTGGAAGCCTGCGGGCGGCAGCGGGGCATCGAGTACCCGTTCCAGGGCACGGTCGCCACGACCAACGGCGAGAGCCTGTGGGCGTTCCGCTACTCCAGTGAGGGGAAGTCGCGCTCGCTGTTCTTCACCCGCGACGTCCGGCGGCTCCGGGAGATGTACCCCGACCGGGACATCCTGCGGCAGGTGTCGGACGACGCGCGGCTGGTGGTCTCCGAGCCGATCGGTGACCTGCCCGGTGCCTGGGTCGAGGTGCCGGAGGCGAGCTATGGGATGGTCGGCCAGGGCCGTGAAGAACTCCTGCCGTTCGCGGTGCGACCCCCGCCGGGCCGGTAACTCAGCTCAGCATCAGCGGCAGGTGAGCGAAGCCGCTCAGGGTGTTGTTGAGGCGGCGGACCGGCGGGCCGGCCGGTGCCAGCGAGCTCACCAGCCGGGCCAGCGCGGCCAGCAGCACCTCGCCTTCCAGCCGGGCGAACGCGGCACCGACACAGGCGTGGATGCCGTAGCCGAAGGCGACGTGGCCGAAGGCGCGGCGGGTGATGTCGAACCGCTCCGGGTCGGGCCAGTGCCGCGGGTCGCGGTTGGCCGCGGCCAGGAACAGCAGCACCTTCTCCCCCGCGCCGATGCTGACCCCGCCGACCTCGACCGGCCGGGTCGTGGTCCGGAAGAACGTCTGCACCGGGGACGCGTGGCGCAGTGTTTCCTCGAACGCCGCGCCCGCCCGTGATGGGCTGGCCCGCAGCAGCTCCCACTGGGCCGGATCGTTAGCCAGGCAGTCCAGTGCGCAGCCCAG
This sequence comes from Streptosporangiaceae bacterium, assembly GCA_036522155.1. GTDB lineage: Bacteria > Actinomycetota > Actinomycetes > Streptosporangiales > Streptosporangiaceae > UBA9676. Next base: position 62,418 of record DATDGI010000268.1, on the reverse strand, counting down.
GCCGATCACGGTGGTGTCCACGCCCGCCGTGAGCAGCGAGCGGACCAGCAGCGCCGCTTCGGCCTCGGTGATCGATCCCTCGTCCGCGCTGGCGAAGATCCGGTCGCCCAGGCCACCGGGGGTGAGCGCATCCCGGGTGCAGTGCGCGGCGATCCACGCGCCGACCGGCTGGGCCTGCGCCAGCGAGTGCGTGGCCAGCTCGTTACTGGGGCCGAACGCGTTGAACGCCATGTTCCCGTAGGCGAGCAGCTCCGCCCGGCAGTCGGCGGTGATGCCGACCGCCTGCGGGAACACCCGCAGCGGGAAGGCCTCCGCCACGTCGGTGACACCGTCCACCCTGCCGCGGGCCAGCAGTTCGGCCGCCATGGCCTCGGCCTGGGCGGCGAAGTCGCCGCGGAGCGCCTCGATCGTGCGCGGGGACAGCGCCCGGGCCACCGCCTTACGCGCCCGCGAGTGCTCCGGCGGGTCGGCCTCAAGCAGCAGGCTGGGCGGCCGCCACGGCTTCTCCTTGCGGAAGTCGCTCAGGCCGACCCCGGCCGCGGACGAGTAGGTCTCCCAGTCCCGCAGCGCGTCGTGCACCTCGGTGTAGCGGGCCATGCCCCAGATGCCGTACCGCTCCAGCCACACGACCGGGCCCGCTTCCCGCAGCTCCTGGTGGAACGGGAACGGATCGCGCAGGAAGCCGTCGGCGAACGGGTCCAGGGTGCAGACCGGCGCTCCGCCGTGGCTGCTCGCCGCCATGGTGCCGGTCACGGCGTCACCTTCCTCCCTGGCCGGTGCCGCTACTGCCGATTGTGCCCGGGCAGCCTCCGGGCCGGAAGATCGCCCGGCAGATGGCCTAGAGTGCGCTGGGTGAGCGGCTGGGAGCAGTACACCGGCGGCAACGTGGTGCTGTCGGACGAGGCGGTGCTGGTACTGAACAAGCCCGCCGGGATCGCGGTCATGGGTGAGCGGCACGAGACCGACCTGGTGCGGCTGGCGGCCGAGGCGGGCGAGCGGCTGTTCCCGGTGCACCGGATCGACAAGGTGACCTCCGGGGCGATCCTGTTCGCCCGGGATCTGCGGTGGCATTCCGGCCTGACCCGGCAGTTCGCCCGCCGCACCGCGGGCAAGGCCTACCTGGCGGTCACCACCCCCGGTGGGCTGCCGGCCGCCGGCACCATCGACCTGCCGCTCAGCGTGGGCCGCAAGAACCGGGTGCGGGTGGCCGCGCCGCGGGCCAGCATCGCCGCGGACGGCGGTACCTGGTCGGTCCCGGACGGGGCGGTGTTCGGCGAGGTCCGCACCTATCCGTCGGTCACCACGTTCGCCACCCTCTGGCAGGACGAGCGGCACGCACTGCTGGCCGTGCGCCCGGTCACCGGCCGCCGCCACCAGATCCGGGTGCACCTGGCCTGGATCGGCCACCCGGTGGTAGGCGATCCGCTGTTCGGGGCGGGCACCGCCGCCCGCACGCTGCTGCATTCGTGGCGGCTGAGTTTCGACGCCGCCTGGCGCGGCGGCGCCCGGGTGGAGGTGGAAGCGCCGCCGGGCGAGGACTTCTGGGCGCCGTTGCGGCCCAGTCTCCCGGGCGAGCCGGATGTCCTGCTGGCGCGGGTACCGTTCCGCCCGGATGGACCACCGGCCTAGCGGGACACCCAGCTATTCGGCTTCGCGCGGCGCCAGGGAGCCGGGCGCGACGAGATCATCCAGGGCCGTCCCTGATCGCGCCCGCGCCCGTTCGGCGGCCACCGGCACCAGCGCGGCCGCGGCCAGTGGCAGCACGCCCGCGGCGGCGAAGGCGGCCGGGTAGCCGGCCACGCCGATGAGCAGCGCCACCGTGGGCGGCGTCAGCGCGGCCAGCGCGTTCTGGCCGGTGTTCTGGATGCCCAGGGCCCGGCCGGCCCAGGCCGGCCCCGCGATCTCGGCCACGGCGGTGAAGGCGAGCCCGTTCGTGCTGACCGCGAACACCGCGGCGGCCAGCAGCAGCGGCACCGCCAGCACAGATGCGGCGGCCGCGGTCAGCGCCAGCGCCAGCAGCACGGCCGTGGTGGCCAGCGCCAGGATCCGCATCGGCCGCATCCGGCTGCCGGCCCGGTCCGACCAGTGGCCGGCCACGAGCCGGGAGGCTCCCCCGGCCGCGGACGCGGCCGCCAGCAGCGTCCCGGCCGCGGGCGGGGTCCAGCCGCGAGTGTCGACCAGGAAGACCAGCGCGAAGGTGCTGACCGTGAACTGCGGCACGACCAGCAGCGCGCTCGCCGCGTGGATCCGCCAGAGCACCGGCGCCCGGTACGGGGAGCCCGCCCCGGCCTGCGCCGCCCGCGGGGGCAGGCGACCAGCACCCCGGCCTGGGCCAGGGAGAGCCCGCCCGCAGCGCCGGGATCAGGTACGCCAGCCCGTACTGGAAGGCCGACCCCGCGGTGACCGCGACCGTGCCGGCCACCAGGATCAGCCAGCGCCTGGCCGGAGGGTGGCCGGCCCCGCCGCCAGCCGCCGGATCGCTCACATCCTGATCATAACTGTCCATAATATGAGACAAGGGAATGCCACCGGCTAGCCTGTCCCCGTTGACCCGTCCGGGCACCAAGCTTCCGGCTCACCACCCCGGCGGGTGCTCGCGGCAGGACAGGATGGCCTCCATCGCCGGGTCCCGGTTGTGGCTGTAGGCCTCGAACGAGGGCGGCGCGTACAGTTCCGGCGCGATCCACGGCCGGTGGTCTGTCGGCCAGGAGGTCTGCCAGTACAGGTCCGCGACGTTGACGCTCGCCTTGCTGTAGGGAAGCGTGAACGGGCTGACCTCGCCGATGAAGTTCGGGCGGGAGCCAGAAGGCTCCCCGACGAAGATCGCGTTGGTCTCGCGCTCGATCGCGGTGGCCGTGTTCTGTGCGGCCGAGAACGTCCCGCGTCCGATGATCACATACAGGCAGCCTCGCTGGTTGATCTTCGAGCAGCCGATCAGGCGGTGCAGCAGTGGCTGGACGAGGTAGGTGTTACCGCCGCCGTTCCAGCGCAGGTCGATGACCAGCTTGCTGACCTGATGGTTGTCAATGAAAGTGAACAGGCGCTCGCAGAACGCGGCGATCGGCTCGAGCGGCTGATCGCCGACCCCGTTGAACTGGAAGTAGACAACGGCTTCCGCGGGCAGGTACTCGAACCAGTACGGGGTGTCGCTGTTGCGCAGGTAGAGCGGCATCGGGGCGCCGACCGTGCCGGGCAGCGAGATCCACCCCGCCGGGCGCGGGTCCGTCACGCGCGAGCGAAGGTCCGCGGCCGACTCCACCGTCACCGTCCCGGTCGTCTGGTCAGGAAACCGCACGGTCAGCGTGGCCTGGCGCGGATCGCTGATCAGGCCGAGAGCGTGGATCAGCGACGTCCAGCGGAGCAGGTCCGGTCCTAGCCACCTGACCTGCTGGTCATTGTCACGGCTGATGAGCGGCTCGACCGCGGCGAGCACCTCGTCGACCGGGTGCCCGTCCCGCTCAGCACCTGTGCTCCGATCACCTGGCGGTAGGCCCCGGCGGCCGCGGTCACGAACAGCCCCTCGCTGAACCGGTAGAACTTGACCGGCAGGCCCAGCTGCGCGTCCTCGTTGCCCTCGGCCGGCAGGACGAACGCGTGCCCGTCGCCGAGTGGCCGCAGGCGCATACGCCCGTCGCTTGATCTCCCGGGCGAGGAACGCCAGGTCGGCGCGCCAGCCCTCGTCACGCGTCATACCTGTCGTGTCGATGATGCCGAGCATCTCGCGCACGGCCTCGTCGCCGAGCAGTGGCTCCCAGTGCTCGTCGCTCTTCGGGCGGCCGAGATCCCGCAAACCGAGGCGGAGCGCCCGGCGCAGCTCCCGCACCGCGCCCTCGCGATCGCCGCGCCGGACATGACAGGTGGCCATCCGGTAGGCGATCTCCGCGGGGAATACGGCCTCGATCTCGTCCCGGTGCAGCCAGACGCCGGCTTCTTGCGCCGTTCCGTAGGCGGCCAGCGCGCCGCCGTAGTCACCCAGCTCGAAACGCGCCTCCGCGAGACGCACCCAGTGGTGGCCTACTACCGGATTGAGCTCCACCACCTGGGCCCACAGGACAGCTGCGGCGGGCCAGCTGGCCGAGCCGGTCTTCGCCTCGGCGCCCGCCAGGGTACGCACATAGTCGCTGAAATCAGGCATGGGTCCTCCAGTAGCAGCAGCCCTCAGGCTGGCGGAGTACTGTCCTTCGATGGCGTGACCGGCGGCGCCACGGACGTCACCGCAAAGAGCCGGACCTCGCGCGCTCCCGGCGGCCGGGATACAGGGTCCGCGGCGCGCTCCCTGTGCGTGAGCAGCAGCTGCTTCAGCTGGTCGCTGATATCGCGCAGTTCGTCGGCCGTCATCCAGGTCGTGCTGCCGATCAGGAGTGACGCCGCACGCCACGGCTCCGGCTCCAGGCCGAGGCGGTGAAGCAGCTGCTTCAACCGCGCGAGCTCATGATCGAGGAACGCTTCGGCCGCGGCCTTTGCCGCCAGCGCGCCCTCGGTATCCAGGCCGCCCGGGTCCAGGTTCTGCTGCTGGCTGGCCAGCCGCCACGGCTTCTCCTTGCCCGCCTGGCCGGGAACCAGCTCGATATAGCCGTACTTGCCGAGGATCCCGAGATGGTAGGAGCAGCTGGCCACACTCTCGCCCAGCACCTCGGCGCAGCGGGTCGCGGTCGCGGTCGTCTCGCTGCCGATCAGGTCGATCAGCTGCCAGCGCAGCGGATGGGCCAGGGCGCGCAGCGCCCTCGGATCGGGGGCGGTGGGGTGGTCAGCCGCACTCTCCTTTGTCACGATAGTCAACATATCTTGAGCAAGGTTCCTTGCGCAAGATATGTTGACTACCCGATGCCTTTACGAGTTCCGTTGAAGCGGGCGATGGTGTGGTGCCAGCCCGCCCGGTCGCCGTCCTGGCAAGATGGCGGCATGAAACGTGTGCTTGGAATCGGTGGATACTTCATGCGGGCCGCCGACCCGGCGGCCCTGAGCGCGTGGTATCGCGATTGCCTAGGCCTGGACGCCGACGAGCACGGCCTGTGGCGTCAGGGAGCCGGGCCGACGGTGTTCGCGACGTTCGAGTCCGAGACCGACTACTTCGGGTCCCGCGCCCAGCAAACCATGCTCAACTTCCGGGTCGGCGACCTGGATGCGATGCTCGCGCAATTGCGCGCCAAGGGAGCGGACGTGGCCAAAGAGACGCAGGACATGGAGGGTGTCGGCCGGTTCGGCTGGGTCACCGATCCTGAGGGCAACCGGGTCGAGCTGTGGCAGCCCGCCTGACCGCCGCAGTGGGAGGCACCGGGGGCGACGTCACGGCCGCTGCTCGATGACTTTCGCGTGTAGCAGCTTTCCGACGAGCTCGATGAGGAGACGGGGATCGGCAGCGGCGTTTCTGGAGTGGAGCTTGAGCTTGGAGTAGGTGAGGTTGAGCCCGTCGGTGTCGATCACGATGCCCGGCGAGCTGACAATGAGCAGCTTGCCGTGCACCATGTCCGTCTCGATTCGCAGGACATTCGAGGTGATCACCGCGTGGGTGAAGTCGAGGGTGACCCGGCACTCTTGCGTGCGAAGCTCGATGCGCACAGGTACCGACCAGCGCCCCTCCCGTACGTACCTGCCGCCGTGTTGCTCGACCACGAGTACGTCTTTGCCCTTGGCTGCGGGCGCGGTCGGCAGGTCGGCGGTGAGCTGGGCCAACTCGCCGAGCGTCCGGGCTGAAAGCGCGCTCTCCAGCCGGGTGTCGAGTTCCTCGGCGCTGAGTCGGCCGTCACCGCCGGCGACCCGCAGCGCATCCACGACGCGGTCGCGATCCGCGTGCGATGCCCGCAGGTCGGGCAGGTCATTCGACACGGCAGCCGTTAGCCGCCGGGCCGGGTGCTGTCGGTCACCGGGGCGGCCGCGTCGTCACCCGCGGTCGCCGGTGGCGGCAGGCCGGGTGCGTCCTGGCCGGCCGCGGCGCCGGGTGGCCCGGCGGCCGCTGGCAGTTGCCGCCGTTGGGTGCGCCAGAACCAGATGAACCCGACGACGGTCAGGATGGTCGCCACGTACATGTTGAGCCGCAGCCCGAGGAAGTGCTCGGACGGGTCCACCCGCAGTGACTCCTCGAAGATCCGGAACGCCGAGTACCCGGCGACGTACAGCGCGAACAGCCCGGGCGGCTTGATGTTGCGGTGGTGGCCCAGCCAGACCAGGAAGGCAGCCAGCGCCAGGTCGAAGATCAGCTCGTACAGGAACGTTGGGTGGAAGGTGGCGTCGGCCGTATACCCGGTCGGCCGGTAGCCGGCCGGGACCGACAGCGCCCACGGCAGCGTGGTCGGGCCGCCGAACAGCTCCTTGTTGAAGTAGTTGCCGATCCGGCCGATGGCCTGGGCCACCAGCAGCGCCGGGGCGACGGCGTCCATGAACACGCCCACGTTCTGGCCGCGCCGGCGCACCCGCCATATCCCGGCCACGGCGCCCAGCGCGATGCCGCCCCAGATGCCCAGGCCACCGTCCCAGACGGCGAAGACGCCGTACCAGTGGTGCGGGATGTACTTGGGCGTGGTCAGGTCGAAGTAGATCCGCCCGCCGATGATCCCGGCCGGGACCGCCCACAGCGCCACATCCCCGACCAGTGACGGGTCGCCGCCGGCCGCCTTCCAGCGCCGCTGCGTGATCAGTATCGCCAGCGTGATCCCGATCACGTACATCAGCCCGTAGAAGTGGATGAAGACCGGGCCGACGTGGAAGCCGTTGACCGGAGGGCTCGGGATGTACCTGGGCATGGACTGAGCGTAGCCCGGCGTGGCCGGTGCCGGCGCGCCAGCACGTGGGATCATGGCCCGGTGGCGGACTACCGTGCGGTCAACCGCGCCAGCTGGGACGAACGGGCCGGGCCGCACGCGGCCTCCCCGGACTACGCGGTCAGTTCCTTCGCGGCCGATCCGGCCTTCCTCAGCGAGGTGGTCCGGTTCGACCTGCCGCGGCTGGGTGACGTCAGCGGGCTGCGCGGCGCCCATCTCCAGTGCCACATCGGCACCGACACGATCTCGCTGGCCCGGCTGGGCGCGGACATGACCGGGCTGGACTTCTCCCCCGCCGCGATCGCGCAGGCCCGCCGGATCGCCGGGGTGGCCGGTGCCGACGTCCGCTTCGAGGAGGCTGACGTCTACGAGGCGGTCGCGGTGCTCGGCGCGGAGTCGTTCGACCTGGTCTACACCGGCATCGGCGCGCTGTGCTGGCTGCCGGACATCCGCCGGTGGGCCGGCGTCGTGGCCGGCCTGCTGCGGCCCGGTGGACGGCTGTTCATCCGGGAGGGCCACCCGATGCTATGGGCGCTGGACGACGCCCGGGCCGACGGCCTGCTCGCGGTCGAGTACACCTACTTCGAGCGCGAGGAGCCGATGATCTTCGACGAGGCCGGCACCTACGTCGAGACCGACGCCGTCTTCACGCACAACCTGACACATGAGTGGAACCACGGCCTGGGCGAGATCGTCACCGCGCTGATGACCGCCGGGATGGACGTGACCGGGCTGGCCGAGCACGACAGCATCCCGTGGGAGGGCATGCCCGGGCAGATGGAGCGGATCGGCGGCGGCGAGTGGCGGCTGGCCGACCGGCCCTGGCGGCTCCCGCACAGCTACACCCTGCAGGCGGTCAAGCGCCGTTAGCCGGATAGCCGGGATTTGTCCTTCCCCTAACCGGGCCCTTGGGTCCGGGCTGGCAGGATCGGCGGGTCATCCCTGGGACCGGAAGGACGCACGTGCCGCCCACCCCGCCCGCCGTCACCGAGCGGGTCGCCGAGCCAGCCGCGCCACCGGGCCGGCCAGCGGGCGGCGGCCGGATACTGGCGGCCGGCGCTGTCGCGCTCACCGTGGCGATGGCCGCCTACGCCGCCAACCTGCTCAGCCACCCGCAGGCGGGCATCCTGAACTGGCTCGACCTGCGGCTGTACGTGGCGGCCGGGCAGGTGGCCAGGCACGCGCCAGCCACGCTGTACCGCTGGCAGTACCAGCCCGGGACGCCGTTCACCTATCCCCCGTTCGCCGCGGTCCTGTTCGAGGGCCTGGGAGCGGTGCCGTGGGATGTGCTCGCCTGGGCGGTGACCGCCGCCAGCGGGCTCGCCCTCGGGCTGGCGGTGTGGCTGGCGTTCGGCGGGCTGGGCTGGACCGGCAAGCGCCGGCTCGGGATCGCCATGGCGGTGACCGCCGTCGCCTTCTGGACCGAGCCAGTGCAGCGGGTGCTGCACTGGGGCCAGGTCGACCTGCTGCTGATGGTGCTGGTGGTGTGGGACCTGTGCCAGCCCGGCCACCGCCGCTGGCAGGGCGCCGGGATCGGCCTGGCCGCCGCGGTCAAGCTGGTGCCGCTGATCTTCATCCCCTACCTGCTGCTCACCCGGCGCCCCCGGCAGGCCGCGGTGGCACTGGCCACCTTCGTGGCTCTGGCCGGAGTCGGCTTCCTGGCGCTGCCGGCCGCCTCCGCGCAATGGTGGTTCGGCGGGCTCTGGCTGCATGTGGGCCGGGTCGGGTTCGCCGGATCGGTCGCGAACCAGTCGCTGCTGGGGTACCTCATACGCGGCACCGGCAGCATCGCCGCGGCCACCCCCTGGTGGCTGGCGGTGTCCGGGCTGGTGGCCGTGAACGGGCTGGCGGCCGCGGCCCGCTGGCATCACGGCGGGCGGCCGGTGCACGGCTTGCTGACCTGTGCCCTGACCGGGCTGCTGATATCCCCGGTCAGCTGGGACCACCACTGGGTGTGGCTCGCGCTTGCGCTGGCGGTGCTGGCCGATGGTGCGCTGAGTGGCCGAGGCCTGGCCCGCTGGGCCGGCTGGGCCTGCGGGGCGGCGGCGGTCGCGCTGGCCGCGATCGCCGGTGCCTGGCCGGACGGCTGGCCGCCCCCGGCCCGCCAGCCCTGGGGCCTGATCTGGACCGCCCCCTACACCCCGGGCGTCACCGGCCCGCATCCCGAGTACCACTGGCACGGGGCCGCATTGCTGGCCGGGAACCTCTACCTGCTGGCCGGCCTGGCGCTGCTGACCGGCCTGATCATGCTGGCGCCCCGCGCTCCCGCCACCGGGAACCGGCCGGCCGCCGTCACCTGATCCGCCGGCCCATCTCTTCGGTGCTGTAGCCGCCAAGGTCGGTGACCGCGGCCTGAAACGGGCCGGAGGCCAGCAGCGCCCACAACGGCGCCAGCAGTGGGCTGTCCATCGCTTCCGCGGTCACCACCAGGTCGTAGGGCTCCCGGGTGACCGGCACGAAGTCCAGGCCGAACGCCCGGGCCGCGGCCAGGATGCCGAGGCCGGCGTCGCCCCGCCCGGCCGCGATCGCGGCCGCGACCGCCAGGTGGGTGTGCTCCTCGCGCGCGTAGCCGTCCACCGCGTCCGGGCTGATCTGATGCCGGGCCAGTTCGTGGTCGAGCAGCATGCGGGTGCCCGCGCCGCGCTGCCGGTTGATGTACCGGACGCCCGCACCGGCCAGATCCTTGATCCCGGTCAGGCCGAGCGGGTTCCCCGCGGCGACGATCAGGCCCTGGTCCCGGTGCACCAGCCGGACCACCCGGACGTCGGCACCGCCCAGGATCCGGTCCACATACGGCAGCGTGTACTCGCCGGTGGCCGGATCCAGCAGATGCGATCCGGCCAGGTGGCACAGCCCGTCCCGCAGCGCCACCAGCCCGCCCAGCGACCCGACGTTCGAGGACGCCAGGGTGACCATCGGGTCATCCGCGCGCAACGTGGACGCGGCCAGATCAAGCACCAGGTCATGGGAGCCGATGGCGACGATCGTGCGGGCAATCTCGTCCACGCCGCGCAGCAGTTCGACCTCCACCCGCTCGCCCGGGTGATGGCCCTCCAGCCCGGCCGGGATAACCAGCAGCCCGTCCGCGCGGACGAGGGAGGTCAGCACGCCGGCACCGCGGGGCAGCGGGGTGGCGACCGTGGTGCCGTTCACCACGCCCAGCCGCACCCGGACCCAGTCGTCCATGCCGAACGGGGAGGCCAGCTTCCGGGCCAGCCGCGCGGTGACGCGTGGCCGGCGGCGGGGAGCGGCGCCCGCCAGGTCCGCCAGCAGCGGCTCGGCGAAGATGTCGAAGGTCAGCGCGGCGGACACCGGGTAACCGGGCGCGCCGAGCACGGGCGTGCCGCCGACCGCGCCCAGCACCACCGGGTGTCCGGGCCGGACGGCGACCCCGTGCACGGCCAGCGTGCCGAGCTCGGCCACCACCCGGGCGGTGTAGTCATCCCGGCCCGCGCTCGACCCGGCGACGATGATCAGCAGGTCGCAGCCGGTCACGGCGGCGCTGACCGCGCGCGAGATCCGGGCCGGGTCGTCCGGCTCGATCGGCAGGCAGTGCGCCTCGCACCCGGCCTCGCGCGCCTGGGTGGCCAGCATGAGCGAGTTGGTGTCGATGATCTCCCCGGCGCCGGTCTCGGTGCCGATGGGCCGGACCTCGTCCCCGGTCGGCAGGACGGCCACCACCGGCCGGCGGCGGACCAGCAGGTGGGTGGCGCCGGCCACGGCCGCGGCGGCGATGTCGATGGCCCGCAGCCGGTGGCCTTCAGGCAGCAGCAGTTCGGCCGTGCTGACGTCCTCGCCGATCGACCTGACATGCTGATACGGCGTAACGGCGGTGCGCAGCTCGGCCTCGTCGCCCCGGTAATGCATGTGCTCACGCATCACCACCGCGTCCCGGCCGGGCGGCATCGGATCCCCGGTGTCGACCACGTCGTAGGCGTCTGGTGCCAGGTAGACGGGGGTGGTCTCGCTGGCGCCGAGGGTGTCGGCGGCACGGACCGCGATCCCGTCCATGCCGGCCGCGTCGAACGGCGGGGACGACCGGGTAGCCCACACCGGCCCGGCGGTGACCAGCCCGGCGGCGTCCTCCACCCGCACCCGTTCGGCGGGCAGCCGGGCCGGGCAGCCCGCCGCGGCACAGGCGCTGCGCCAGGCCGCCAGAGCCTGCGCGGCGGGTACGTCGCGGATGAACGGGCTGTCTGCCATGCCGCCGCTAACGATACAAGGTGACCTCGACCTCGGTGCCGGCGTCGAGCCCGGTCGCCTCCTCCGGGACGATCAGGTAGCCGTCGGCGGCGGTGAGCACCGACAGCAGCGCCGAGAGCCCGAACACCGGGGTGGCCTGGCCATCCCGCACCTGGACCTGGACCACGTCGAGCCGGCCGGTGACCGAGGGCAGGCCGCGGGTGAGCCGCGCCCGCAGCGCCGGCTCCGGCGGCGGCTGGGTGCAGCCGCCCACCAGGTGCACCAGCGGGATCCCGAGCAGCCGGAAGATCACCAGCGCGGACCGGGGGTTGCCGGGCAGGCCGATCACCGGCACATCGCCGGCCTCGGCCAGCAGCGTGGGCTTGCCGGGATGGACCGCCAGGCCGTGGCACCAGATCCCGGGTGGCCTGAGCCGGGCCACCACCCCGGCGGTCTCGTCCCGCGCCCCCACCGACGAGCCGGCCGAGACGACGATCAGGTCGCTGGCGGCCAGCGCCGCCCGCAGCGCGGCCTCCAGCGCGGCGGCATCATCGGGCACGATGCCGCCCGGTACCGGCTCGCCGCCCGCGCCGGTCACCAGCGCGGCCAGCGCGACCGCGGTCGCGTCCCGCACCTGGCCGGGCCGCAGCGCCGCGGTGCCCGGGGGCACCACCTCGTCGCCGGTGGAGAAGATGGTGACGCGCGGCCGGGAATGCACGGCCACGCTGGTGATCCCGGCGGCCGCCAGCATGCCGAGGTCCTGGGCGCGCAACGGCCGCCCCGCGGGCACCAGTTCGGCGCCGGCGGCGGCGTCCTCGTCGGCGCGGACCACGCCGTCGCCGGGCGCGACCGGCCGGACCACCTCGATGGTGCCGGGCATCGCCTCCTGGGTGTACTCGACCATGACCACGGCGTCCGCGCCGGCCGGCAGCACCCCGCCGGTCGGCATGGCGGCCGCCGTGCCCGGGCCGACCGCGGCCTCCGGCTCGGTGCCCATCCGGACCGCGCCCGCCACGGTCAGGTACCCGGGCAGCGCCTCGGAGACGCCGTAGGTGTCGGCGGCCCGGACCGCGTACCCGTCCACCGTGGAGCGGGCGAATCCGGGCAGCGCGTGCGGCGCGGTCACCGGCTCGGCCGGCACCCGGTGCAGGGCAGCACCGAGCGGGACCGGCTCGGGCGGGGTGCGGCGGGCGGGGCGGAACCCGGCCAGCGCCTCGCCGACGGTCCGGGTGGTGAAGAACTCCCGCCCGGTGCGGGTGCTCACGTCACGGTCCGCCGGGATCACGCGCCAGCTTCACCACGCTCATCACCGGCCCCAGTGCCACCTGCCCCAGTCCGCAGATGGAAGTCCGGCGCATGACCTGCGCGAGCTCGGTGACCTGGCCGTCTACATCGGCCGGGCCGCCGCCCTCCGCCAGCAGGCCGGACAGGATCTGGTGGGCCTTGGCCGAGCCGACGCGGCACGGCACGCACTTGCCGCACGATTCCTCGCGGAAGAACCGCAGCACGTTGGTGGCGGCGGCGAGCAGGTCGGTGCCTTCGGCCAGCACCACCATCGCGCCGGAGCCGAGCATGGATCCGGCCTTGGCCAGGTCGGCGAAGTCGAGCGGGACGTCGAGCTGGTCCGGGCCGAGGAAGTTCGACGACGCGCCGCCGGGCTGGATCGCGGCCAGCGGCCGGCCGCCGGCCACTCCGCCGGCCAGGTCCAGCAGCTGCCGGGCGGTGGTGCCCATCGGCACGCAGTAGACGCCCGGCCGCTCGATGTGCCCGGAGACGGCGAAGAACTTCAGGCCGGCGTGCTCGCCGGTCCCCTGGTCCTTCCACCACGGGGCACCACGCTGGGCGATGACCGGCACGTGTGCGAACGTCTCCACCGAGTTCATCAGCGTCGGCTGGCCGTGCAGGCCATACACGCCGGGGAAGGGCGGCTTGTTGCGCGGCTCGCCGCGGTGCCCTTCCATGCATTCGATCAGCGCCGACTCCTCGCCCAGGATGTAGCCGCCGGGTGAGGTGAACACCTCCACCGACAGCCGGCGGCCGCTGCCGCCGGCGTTCCCGCCGACCAGCCCGGCCGCCCGCAGCGACTCGATCTCCTGCCGGATGACGTGCTCCTCGGGGCCGTACTCGTGCCGGATGAAGACCCAGCCCTCCTCCGCCCCGACCGCGAGCATGCCGAGCAGCATGCCCTCCAGCACCAGGTGGGCCTGCTCGGCCAGGATCTGCCGGTCCTTGAAGGTGCCCGGCTCGGATTCGTCGGCGTTGCAGATGACGTACTTGGGGGTGGCCTCCTGGGCCGCGACCAGCTCCCATTTCCGGCCGGCCGGGAACCCAGCGCCGCCCATTCCGCGCAGCCCGGAATCTTGCAGGGCGGTGGTGATCTCGCCCGCGTCACGGTCGCCGGCCAGCACGGCCCGCAGCACCTGGTACCGCTCCGCGCCCGCTGGGTAGGGGTCGTTCGGCCACGGCTGACCGCCGTAGCTGCGCACCGCGGCAGGCGGCAGCTGCCCGTCCCGGGCCGCGGTGACCAGCGCATCGGCATCCGCCACGGCGGCCGGGTACTCGTTGACGCTGACCGCGGGTGCCACATCGCACCGGCCCACGCAGGACACCTCGGTCACCTGCACGTCTGGGTCCTGCCCGTACCGCTGCCGGAGCGCAGCGGTCTGCTCGCCCGCTCCCCGCAGCCAGCAGGCCAGGTCACGGCAGGCGTGCAGCTGGACAGGGACCGGCGGCTCGGTCAGGAAGTGCGGGTAGAACGAGATCAGCCCCTCGATCTCGTACAGCGGCCGCCGGACATCCCGGGACAGCGCGACCAGTTCCTCGCGGGGCAGCCAGCCGACCCGCTCCTGGATCGCCTGCAGGGCCGGGATCAGGCTGGGGCCGGGGAATTTGCCCGCGCGGGCCTCGACGCCCGGGATCCGGGCCTGGGCCTTGGCCATCAGTCCTGCTCCCCGGCGGGCTCTATACGGACGGCGCAGAACTTGAACTCGGGAATCTTGCCCATCGGGTCGATCTCGTCGATCGTCAGCAGGTTCGCCGCCGCCTCCCGGAAGTGGAACGGGATGAACGCATTCCCCGGGGCCTCCCGGTGCGACACCCGGGTGTCCAGCACGATCGTGCCGCGCCGGGAGGTCACCCGGGCCCGGTCCCCGTCGGCCAGGCCGAGCGCGGCCGCGTCACCCGGGTTCAGGTACACCTCCGCGCGCGGGCTGATCGCGTCCAGCGCGAACGACCGGCGGGTCATCGTGCCGGTGTGCCAGTGCTGCAGCAGCCGGCCGGTGTTCAGCACGAACGGGTACTGCTCGTCGGGCAGTTCCTTGGCCGGCAGCCATTCGGCCGGCACCAGGTGGGCCAGCCCGTCGGGGGTGTTGAACTTCTCGCCGAACAGCACCACCGTCCCGTCGCTGTGCTCGGGATCGGGGTTCGGGTACAGCTTGCCGGTCAGCCCCAGGTTGTCGTAGCTGAGGTTGGTGTAGTTGGGCATCACCGCGACGATCTCCTCGAACACGTCGCGGGCGCTGGTGTAGGTCCAGCCGAGCCCGATCCGGTTGGCGATGTCCTGCACCACCTCCCAGTCCACCCGCGCCTGGCCCGGGAGATCGAGCACCTTGCGGGCCAGTTGCACCCGCCGGTCGGTGTTGGTGTAGGTGCCTTCCTTTTCCAGGTAGGACGAGGCGGGCAGGATCACGTCGGCGAACTCGGCGGTCTCGGTCAGGAAGATGTCCTGCACCACCAGGAACTCCAGCGCCGACAGCGCCTTCCGGACCTTGTTGATGTTGGGGTCGGACAGGAACGGGTTCTCCCCCATCATGTACATCCCGCGCACGCCGCCCTTGAGCGCCGAGCCGATGATCTCGGTGACCGTGAGCCCGCGCTTGGGGTCCAGGTCGGTGTCCCACAACTCCTCGAACCTGGCGTGCACGGCCGGGTCGTCCGCCCGCTTGTAGTCCGGGTAGAACATCGGGATCAGGCCCATGTCCGAGGCGCCCTGGACGTTGTTCTGGCCGCGCAGCGGGTGCAGCCCGCTGCCGGGCCGGCCCACGTTGCCGGTGATCGAGCACAGAGCGATCAGGCAGCGGGCGTTGTCGGTGCCGGTGGTGTGCTGGGAGATGCCCATGCCCCAGAAGATGATCCCGGCCTTGGCTTCGCCCCAGATCCTGGCCACCCGGCGGATCACGTCGGCGGGCACGCCGGTGATCTGCTCGCCCCGTTCCGGCGGGTAGTCGGCGACGGTCCGGGCGAGCGCGTCGTAGTTGCTGGTCCGGTTGGCGATGAAGTCGCTGTCGGTCAGCCCCAGCCTGATCACCTCGTGCATGATCGCGTTGTAGAACGCCACGTCGGTGCCGGGCTTGAGCTGGCAGTAGATGTCGGCGTGCTCGGCCATCTTGTCGGCCCGCGGATCGACGTAGATGATCGTCGTGCCCTGGCGGCGGGCCTGCTTGAAGAACGACGACGCGACCGGATGGTTGGCGGTCGTGTTGGTCCCGGTCACGATGGCCACGTCGGCGTTGACCACGTCGCCGTAGGTGGTGGAGACGGCGCCGGAGCCGATGCCCTCGAACAGCGCGAACACGCTGGAGGCGTGGCAGAGGCGGGTGCAGTGGTCCACGTTGTTGGTGTGGAAGCCGGTCCTGATCAGCTTCTGGAAGAGGTAGGCCTCCTCGTTGGAGCACTTGGCCGAGCCGAAGCCGGCGATCGCGGCCGGGCCGCCGGCCGCGTGGATCTCGGTCAGCCGGCGGGCGACCAGATCCAGCGCCTCCTCCCAGGTCGCTTCCCGGAAGTGCGGCAGCACTTCGGCGTAGTCGACCAGCCCGCCCGGCTTGCGGCGGCGCTTGTCGCTGCGCCCGTCGCCGCCCTGGCCGTTGCCGCCGGCCGGGCCGCGGTCCCCCGCCATGTCACCGCGGACCTCGGTGGACAGCGGGCCCTTGGGGTAGGAGTCCTTCCGCCGGATCAGCGGCACGGTGAGGCGCTGCGGGGAGGCGGCGTAGTCCCAGCCGTACCGGCCCTTGACGCACAGGCGGCTCTTGGAGCCGGGCTGGTCCCGGCCTTCGGCGAACGCGATCGCGCCCCGTTCCCGGTCCACGTTGTAGGTCAGCGCGCAGCCCACGCCGCAGTACGGGCAGACCGTGTCCACCTGGTCAAGCTCGGCCCGCGGCCGGATCGGGATGTTCCGGATCGGCTTGTTGGTCAGCGCCCCAGTCGGGCAGGCGGCCACGCACTCCCCGCAGGTGACGCACGAGGAATTCCCCATCGGGTCGTTCAGGTCGAAGGCGATCCGGGTGGCGTATCCCTTGCCGCTGCGGCCGATGACGTCGTTGCCCTGGATGTCGTCGCAGGCCCGCACGCACCGGTCGCACAGGATGCACGAGTCGTGGTCAACGGCGATGACCGGGTTGGACACATCGGTGCCGCGGCCCCTGGCCAGCGGCAGGCCGCCGTCCTGGGTCACGCCGTACCGGTCGGCCAGGGCGAGCAGCTCGTTGTCGCCGGTGGTGGTCTGCTTGGGGTCGCGCTCGCGGGCGGGCTGGTCGGCCAGCAGCAGCCCGGTCAGCATGGCCCGGCTGCGCTCCACCTCGGTGGTGGCGGTCTTCACCTGCATGCCGTCCTCACAGGCACGGACGCAGGCGGCGGCGAACGCGGGCGCGCCGACGTCGACCACGCACATCCGGCAGACGCCCACCGGGTCGTAACGCTCGTCGTGGCACAGGACCGGGATGTCGATCCCCGCCGCCTTGGCCGCGGCCCAGATGCTGGTGCCCTCGGCGACGGTGACCTCACGCCCGTCGATGGTGAGAGTGACCGTCCTGGGACGGGCTTGCACGGGGATAGCCATGACCTGAGTATCTGCCGCGCCACGACATCACTTCAAGCGAGGGTCCGCGGTATCCGTCGTGTTACGACATAGTTTCCTGCCGGAGACCAGCCAGATCCGCCGGGCGCGGGTGGCCCCGGCCATCAAGCCCGCGCGCCAGGTAATAGGCGTCGATCATGCCGCGCAGCCGTTGCGGGGTCAGCGTGGCCACCCGGCCGGATCCGACCGTGACCGGCTCGGTCAGCAGCCGGTCCGGCAGCCAGTCGTCCTCCGGCTGCCAGCCTTCCCGGATGTTGTACACCCGCTTGGCCAGCACGATCCGGCGGGCGGTCTGCCGCAGTTCGGCGGCGTCCACGTCCCATCCCGCGACCGCGGACAGCAGCGCGGCCCACTCGCCGAACGGGTCGGTGAACACCCCGCGCAGGAACTTGCACAGGATGAGCGAGTCCATCACCGCGGCCCGGTCCTCGGTCTCGATCGCCGCGGCCACGTGCGCGTCGCCGCCCGCGAGCCGGTCCAGGTCGCCGGACAGGTCGGCCTCGTAGGCACCGGACCGGTTGTGGTCCGCGCCGCGGGCGTTCACCGCCAGGCCGAGCGCCATCGCCTGCAGCGTCCGCGGCTCATAGCCGGGCAGTTCCAGGCCCTTGACCTGCGGGGCGAACGCCGCCGAGCCGCCACCGACCCGCTCCGCGGCCCGCCGGGAGCCGTCGGCCAGCAGTTCGCCCAGGCCGCTGCGCTCGCCGATCTCGGCCAGCGCCCGCAGCAGCGCACTGGCGTCGCCGAACCGCAGCCATGGCGCGTCGATGAGGCCCCGTTCGGCGCATTCCATCGCCCAGGCGATCGTGCCGCCCGCGGAGATGGTGTCGATCCCCAGTTCGTCACACAGGGCGCTGGCGGTCAGCACCGCGTCCGGATCCGACACCCCGCACATGGGGCCGAGCGCGAACACGTTCTCGTACTCGACCCGCATCTGCTTGCCGCCGCGGGCGGAGTAGATGTGCTCGCAGCCGATCGTGCAGGACGCGCAGCTGTTCCGCGTCACCCGCCGCATCTCCGCTAGGTCCTCCGCCGCCAGCCGTGGGGCGTCGGTGAAGGTCGCGGCCTGGAAGTTCCGCGTGGGCAGCGTGGACAAGGCGTTGAAGGCCAGCAGGTTGGCCAGCGTGCCCAGCTCCCGGTACTTGGCGGTGGCTGGCCCGAACGACCGGGCCCGCAGGTCGCGGGCGGCGGCCAGCACCAGTTCGGGGTGCGCGGGCGCGACCTTGGTGGCGGCCCGGACCGCGATGGCCTTGAGCTGCTTGGCGCCCATCACGGCACCGAGCCCGCCCCGCCCGGCATGCCGCCCGTCGTGGGAGATGGTCGCGTAGCGGACGCCGCGCTCACCGGCCGGCCCGATCGCGGCGACCCGCCAGCCCTTCCCCAGCCGCTCCCGGAGCCGGGTCTCCGCCTGCGCCGCCGGCAGGCCGACCAGGTCGGCGGCGCTGCTGAAGCGCGCCCCGTCGCCGTCGACGAGCAGAACGGAAAGCCGGTCGCAGGCGCCCGTCACGACGATGGCATCGTGCCCGGTCAGCTTCCCCGAGATGGCGAAATGGCTGGAGGAGAGCGCGTCGTTGAGCATCCCGGTGAGCGGTGACTTGGCCACCACGGCGAACTTGGCGCTGGTGGTCAGCGGGGTGCCGACCAGCGGCGAGAACACGAATGCCAGCGGCGACTCCGGCCCCAGCGGATCGGCGCCGGCCGGGCTCAGGTGCTGCAGCAGCCAGGTACCGAGCCCGGCGCCGCCGATGTAGGCGCGCAGCAGGTCGTCGGGCAGCGGCAGGGTGCGCGCGGTGCCGGTGCTGGCGTCCGCCACCAGCGCCTGCCCGAAGTACCCGCCGGCCGCCATCGCCGGTCAGCCGCCCGCGTCGGCGGACAGGAAGAACACCACGTCGCCGGTGGCCAGCGGGACCTCGCCGTCCCGGGTGATCTGGTCCCCGTTCAGCGCCGCCACCACATGCCCGTCCAGCGCCACCCCGGCGGCGCCCGCCGCCTCCGCGACCGTGGCCGCCCGGACCGGCTCCGGCCCGCGCCGCCCGACCGCCAGCGGCCCGAACCGCTGCACCGTCACCTCCGGTGCCGCCCGCCCTCGCGCCTGCTCATAGTCGGCCGGCTCGTTGACGTTCAGCACCGAATCGAGTTCCGGATCGAACGCCGCCACCACCGGATCAGCCCGCAGCGCCCCCTCGTCTAGCCGGGTAACGGTGCACTCCTCAAACAGGAACGCGGGCCGCAGCCGCTCCTCCTTGACCAGCCGCTCGGCGACCGGCGCCAGCGTGACCCGGTACGACGCGGCCAGCGGCTGCGGATACCCCCGCGCCACCGGCAGCCCCACATCCACCCCGTCCCGCACGGCCGCCAGCACCCGCCGCACGAACGCCGGATGCAGGAACGGCATATCCGTCGAGCTGACAAACGCCACCTCGGCGCGCCCGGCCAGCGCCGCCAGTCCCACCGCGATCCCCTGGATCGGCCCCTTGCCCTCAACCGGATCCTCGACTACCTCCACCCCCACCGGCAGTTCCGGCAATTCCTGCCCCGGCGCCCGCACCACCACCACGGGCCCATCCACGACCCGCGCGATAACCCCCACCGTCCGGCGCAGCAAGGTCGACCCGTGCCACTCCAAGGCGGCCTTGGGCGTGCCCATCCGTGACGACCGCCCGCCCGCCAGCACGACTCCACCTGTACCGGACACACTTCGATCGTACGGCCGCCGAAGCCCACCCCGGCGCCCCCCGCCCCCGCCACCCCCATGGACGCGGCTGAGCCCCAGCCCCGCTGACCCGTTACGCGGTCTCCAGATCCAGCATCCCGCGCCGCCGCCGGATGACGATGTCCACCCGGGTGAAGATCATGTCGACCACGATGCCGAGCACCAGGATCACGATCATGATCGAGATGGCGCCAGCCATATCCGTCTGGTCCTGGTCGGCGGACAGCAGGACGCCGATCGAGGGCTGGCCGAGGATGATCACCAGCAGCTCCCCCGCCATGAGGCTGCGCCAGGCGAAGGCCCAGCCCTGCTTGAGGCCGGCCACGAACGAGGGCAGCGAGGCGGGCAGGATCAGGTGCCGGTACAGCGCGATCCGGCCCAGCCCCATCGTTCGCCCCGCCCGCAGCAGCAGCGGCGGCGTGTAGTCCACGCCCGCGATGAGGCCGTTCGCGATCGACGGCGCGGCGCCGAGCACGATCACGAACAGGATGGCGGCCGTGTCGGCGCCGAACAGGATGATCGCGAACGGGAACCAGGCGATCGAAGGCATCGTCTGCAGCGCGGTGATGATCGAGCCGGTGGCCGCGCGCAGCGGCTTGATCCGGGACACCAGGGCTCCGGCGGCCACGCCGATCACCAGCGCCAGGGCGAACCCGATGACGGCGCGGCGCAGGGTGGTGGCGATCGCCTGCCAGAGCAGGGCGTGGTGCAGCAGCGACCACAGGTCGGGGAACACGGCACCGGGCCCGGGCAGCGCGTAGTGCTTCCAGCCGGTCAGGTAGACGGCCTGCCACAGGCCGATGACCAGGGCGACCGCGAGCAGCTTGGGCCAGGCCGCCTGCCAGAGCCGGCGGGCGCGGTCGGCGGGCGTGACCCTGACATCCCGGGTCTCCAGAGTGTCGAGGCCATGGAGCGCCGTGTCAGCGGCCATGCCGGATCATCTCCCCTCGCAGCCGGTCGGTGATGGTGGCGGCCAGCGTGGCCACTTCCGCCGAGTCGATCCGGCGTGGGCGGGCGATCGGCACCGGGAACTCGTCGATGACCCGGCCGGGCCGGCTGCTGAGCACGATCACCCGGTCACCGAGCCGGACCGCTTCCCGGACGTTGTGCGTGACGAACAGGACGGTCAGCCCGCGTTCGGCGCAGATCCGGTCCAGCTCGTCGTGCAGCAGATCCCTGGTCATCGCGTCGAGGGCGCCGAACGGCTCGTCCATCAGCAGGACTTCGGCGTCCTGGGCCAGCGCCCGGGCCAGGGCGACACGCTGGCGCATGCCGCCGGATAGCTCGTGCGGGCGCTTGCTGGCGAAGGCGCCCAGGTGCACGGCGTCAAGCAGGTCGGCGGCCCGCTGCTGGCGCTGGGCCCGCGAGATCCGGCTGGCGCGCAGGGCCAGTTCGACGTTCCTGGCCGCGGTCAGCCAGGGGAACAGGGCCGGCTCCTGGAACATCAGCGCTACCCGCTGACCGCCGGTGGAGACGTGGCCCGAGGTCGGCGAATCCAGGCCAGCGACCAGCGAAAGCAGGGTGCTCTTGCCGCAGCCGGAGGCGCCGATCAGGCAGACGAACTCCCCGGGTGCCACCTCGAGGGAGAGCCGGTCCAGGGCCAGCAGCGCGCTGCGTCCCCGGCCGAAGACCTTGGACACCTCGCTGACCCCGATCGCTGCGGGCCGGCCGGTGCCGTTGCTGCCTGGCTGAACACGGGCTTGCGCCCCCGGGACAAGTTCCGGGGGCGCAGCACCGTCGCGATGGGCGACACTCATGAACTCACCTGTGGCTGCCCGTCCGCCTTCAGCAGCGCGTTGAGCGGTCCCAGGTCGTAGATGCCGGCCAGGTTGACCGGTTTGAGCAGGCCGACCGACTCCGCGTGCTGGGCGTCGGTGCCGAGCGAGGCCGCGCTGGGGTCGTTGGTGAAGGTGATGTACTTCAGCGAGGCGGCCAGCACGCTGCTCGACAGCCCTTTGCCCAGCAGCGTGGTCAGCTCGGTGTTGGCCGCCGCGGCGGCGGCCTGAGGGCTGGCGTTGATGTAGCTGTTGGCCTGAATCTGGCCCTTGAGCAGGCCATTGACGGCGCTGGCATGCGCCTTCAGGAAGGACTGGGTGACGACGAGGTCGGTGGTGACGAAGCTGCCACCCGGCCACAGGCTCGCCTCGTTCACCAGCCGGGTCCCGCCGTCGAGCACCATCTCGGTGGCGTACGGCTCCGGCTCCCAGGCGCCGTCGATCTGGCCGGACTTGAACTCCAGCACGGCGGCCGAGTTCGGCTTGATGGGCTTGATCGCCACGTCACCGCCCCCGGTCGGGGTGGTGGTCAGGCCGTGCTGCTTCAGCCAGTAGCGGAGGGCGACGTCCTGGGTGTTGCCCAGCGACGGGGTGGCCAGCGACTTGCCCTTGAGCTGGGCGGCGCTGGTGATGCCCGACTTGACCACCAGGGACGCACCGCCGGAGGCCGCGCCGGCAATGATCTTGATGGCGGTGCCGTTGGACTTCTGCCAGGCGTTGATGGCCGGGTTGGGGCCGACGTAGGCGGCGTCCAGCTGGCCCGCCAGCAGCGCGGTGGTCTCCTCCGTGCCCGAGCTGAAAACGGTGGTCTTCAGCGTGACGTTCTTGCCCAGGTCCTTGGCGAAGAACCCCTTCTCCAGGGCCACCAGGGCAGGCTCGTGGGTGATGTTGGCCAGGAAACCCAGCCGCAGCACGACCGGGCTGGCAGTGGCGCCCTGCGATGACGACGACGAGCCGCAGCCGGCCGCCAGCACCGTGAGAGCGGCCACCCCGGCCGCGAGAAGGCCCTTGCGCATTCAGGCCACCTTTCCGATCAGCTTAATAGGCATTTGAGCTACTGTGCCACACTGCCGTGAGCCGTGCAACCGGGCTGGTGCTACGGAGTGGCGCTGACGCGTGGCGCCGGGACGTGATGACCGCGGAACAGCAGCGCCGCCGCGTCCATCGGCGTTATGGCCCAGAGGGACTTTGCCCCCTTGGCCACCTGGGCCAGATGTGGGAAATTCGGGCATGACCCGCCGGGGATATGCCCTCGCGCTCGCGGGCGCATTAATGCTGGGAGCCCTGCCAGCCTGTGCCACGGCGTCCCCCGCGACGCTGTGCGATTCACAGACTCTTGCCGTCAGCGGCGGCGCCTACACGCTCCAGAACAACGAGTATGGATCGGCTGCCCGCCAGTGCATCACCACGGACGGAAGCACCGACTTCATGGTGGCGACGTCCTCGATCGCCGACGCCACCCGCGGCGTACCCGGCGGCTACCCTTCCCTCTACAAGGGCTGCCACTGGGGTGCCTGCACCTCCGGCAGCGGGTTGCCAATCCGGGTTTCCAGCATCCGCGCTGGCACCGTGACCACCAGCTGGCGCACCTCCCAGCCCCGGGGCAGCAACGTCTACAACGTCGCCTACGACATCTGGTTCAGCAAGACACCCACCGCTACGGGCCAGCCCAACGGCGGTGAGCTGATGATCTGGCTGAACCACTCCGGGCGAGTGCACCCGGCGGGCTCCCTGATAGCCGGCAGCGTCAGCATCGGCGGCCGCAGCTACGACGTGTGGGGCCGGGTGATCGGCGGGAGGACCATCTCCTACGCGATGACCGGCGCCGCCACCTCGGTCCGCAACCTGGACCTGCAGCCCCTGGTGGCCGACGCGGTGAGCCGGGGCTATATCCGCGGTTCCTGGTACCTGATCGACGTCGAGGCCGGCTTCGAGATCTGGCAGGGCGGTGCCGGCCTGGGCACCAGGTCGTTCTCGGTCAGCGTGGCCAGCCCCTAGCCGCAGCGTGCGGTCGCACCGGCCCGTCACCCGGCGCTACGGAGACGGATCAGGGCGTGGCGCTCACCTTCGGCGCCGGGACGTGATGACCGCGGAACAGCAGCGCCGCCACCTGCGTCACGGTCTGCGTGCCGTCGGCGTACTCACCCTGGCCGTTCAGCGAGTTCATCATGGCCAGGGTGTACTCCTCGCCTCGCCCCGCGAAGCCGACCGAGTCGATGATCCAGCCCGGCTTCTCCACCGACCAGCCGTCCTTGTTGCCCGGCTGGTTGGCCCGGCCCGCGCCCCAGACGCCGAAGTGCTGCACCTGGGCGACGTGCCGCAACTGGTCCACCAGGTAGTTCCTGAGCGGCGCGGGCAGTGTGTCCAGCACGTAGTTGATCACGTGGCTCTCGTCTTCGGCCGTGCAGGTCATCTCACCCCAGTACGGCCCGCTCACCCCCGCCTGCGGCAGGTACTGGGCGCTGGCCAGGCCGATCCTCGGGAAAAAGCTGGTGTAGAACGAGGCCCCGTACTTGAACCACAGGTCGTCGGCGGCGTTGTCCGAGCTGACGTGCAGCATCTGGTACATCACCGCGCGGTCCGTGGGTGACAGGTGGATGACGCCGGCCTGGTTCTGCACCAGCAGCGTCACCGCCATGGCCAGCTTGCTGGTGGAGGCCATGTAGATCTGGCTGCCGGCGTACCTGTTCCGCCACACCGCGCCGGTGTCCCGGTCCCGCAGCACGACCCCGATCACGCCGGGCCGCTGCCTCAGGTAATGCTCGACCGCGGCGATCCGCAGCCGCATCTGGCAGGAGAACCCGGCCGGCCGGGCCGGGCAGGGCGGCCCGGACGGGGACGGGATGGGGGCGGGCGGGGTGCTGACCACCGGGGCCGGCCGGGCGGCCGGGGAGGCGGCCGAGTTGGCCGGTGACCCGCCCACCAGGCCGCAGCCCGCCACCGCCGCCGCGGCGAGCACGGCGCCGGCCAGGCATCCGCCGTTGCGCACGGAAATCCGTGCGGTGGTCCGGAGGCGAGTCACGGAACCCGAATATACGAACCGGCGTGGCGGATCAGGGTCGGTTCGCCCAGGATCAGCTGCCGCCCGGGGTGTTGAACTCGATCCCGGTGACCGACGGGAACCGCTGCAGGCACTGATCCAGCTTGGCCAGGTCGCCGTCGCTGGCGTTGTTCACCTGGTAGCGGACGTCGTTCAGGACATCCGAGGCCAGGTGGTCGGTCGGCAGCGGCTCTGGCACCGCGTTCGGCAGATGCGAGCAGGCGGCGCGGACCTTGAGCCGGACGGAGTTGGGGGTCTGCGCCTTGAACTGGACCACCGCCTCCTGCTGGCCGAACGCCTTGTCGAAGGAGGCACAGCCGGTCACGGTGAGGAGGGCCAGCGCGGCCAGCGCCGCCGCCATCGCGGCGCGGCGGCTGTGGGTCGCCCGGTGGCCGGGCGCGGCCTCAGGTGCTGGCACGAGTGCCAGCTTAGGGACCGGCCGGGGCTGGCCGCGCCGCGGCCCGGGAGCACCGGAACACCGGGCCCGCACCGCGGGGGTGGCCTGGCCAGGTACGGTTTACCGGCAGGATGGGCTTGACCTGGAGGCGCCGGTGGCCGGACTGATCGAGGACTACGCGCTCATCGGTGACATGCAGTCGGCCGCCCTGGTCGGGCGGGACGGCTCGGTGGACTGGCTGTGCCTGCCCCGGTTCGACTCACCCGCGTGTTTCGCCGGCCTGCTGGGCGATGACTCGCATGGCATGTGGCGGATCGCCCCGGCCGGGCAGGCCGAGGTGAGCCGCAGCTACCGGGGCGAGACGCTGATCCTGGAGACGACCTGGCGCACCGGTGACGGTACCGCCCGGGTCATCGACTTCATGCCGCCACGGGGCAGCGGGCGGCCGGTCCTGGTCCGGCTGGTGGAGGGCGTGCAGGGCGCGGTGGCCATGGAGTGCGTGCTTCGGCTCCGGTTCGGCTACGGCCAGATCGTGCCGTGGGTCCGGCGGGTGGACACGCGGATCACGGCGATCGCGGGCCCGGACAGCGTGTGGGTGGACACCCCGGTCGGGCTGGCGGGCCGCAACCTGGCCCACACGGCCACGTTCACGGTGACCGCGGGCGAGCGGGTGCCGTTCGTGCTGTCCTGGGTGCCGTCGCATGAGAAGAACCACGACGCGATCGACGCGCAGGAGTCCCTGGCCGAGACCAGCCGGTTCTGGCAGGACTGGTCGGCCCGGTGCACCTACCACGGGCCGCACCGGGAAGCGGTGATCCGCTCCCTGATCACCCTCAAGGCGCTCACCTACCAGCCGACCGGGGGCATCGTGGCGGCGCCCACCACCTCCCTGCCCGAGGACATCGGCGGCAGCCGCAACTGGGACTACCGCTACTGCTGGCTGCGGGACGCCACCATCACGCTGGAGGCGCTGCTGCGCACCGGTTACACCGAGGAGGCGGTCGCCTGGCGGGCCTGGCTGGAACGGGCCATCGCCGGGCAGCCGCGCGATGTCCAGATCATGTACGGGGTGGCCGGTGAGCGGCGGCTGGCCGAATGGGAGGCCGACTGGCTGCCCGGCTATGAGGGATCGGCGCCGGTACGGATCGGCAACGCCGCGGTCAACCAGCGCCAGCTTGACGTGTACGGGGAGGTGATCGACGCGCTGACGCTGGGCCGGCGGGCCGGGATCGGCTACGATCGGCACGCCTGGTCGCTGCAGCGGATGCTGCTGGCCTTCCTGGCCAAGAACTGGGAACAGCCGGACGAGGGCATCTGGGAGGTCCGTGGCCCGCGGCGGCATTTCGTCCACTCCAAGATCATGGCCTGGGTGGCGTTCGACCGGGGTGTGCACGCCGTGGAGCAGGGCCTGGCCGGGCCGGTGGACCAGTGGCGGGAGATCCGTGACCAGATCCACCAGCAGGTCTGTGCGCAGGGGTATGACCCGGCCGTCGGGGCCTTCACGCAGTATTACGGCTCGCGCGAACTGGACTCCGCGGTGCTGCTCATGCTCGAGGTCGGCTTCCTGCCGCCGGACGACCCGCGGGCGGTCTCCACGGTCGAGGTGATCCAGCGTGATTTGACGGCCGGCGGGCTGCTGCGCCGGTACGGCCTGCCGCAGTCGGCCGGTGGTGAGCAGTCCGGGGTCGATGGCCTGCCCGGCAGCGAGGGCGCGTTCCTGGCCTGCAGTTTCTGGCTGGTCAACGCCCTGGACCTGATCGGCAAACGGGACGAGGCCAGCAAGCTGTTCGAGCGGCTGCTGGCCCTGCGCAACGACGTGGGGCTGCTCAGCGAGGAATACGACCCGCGTTACCACCGGCTGGTGGGGAACACGCCGCAGGCGTTCAGCCACGTGCCGCTGATCCAGGCCGCGCTCAACCTCGATGCCCACGCGCCGGATCACTGCCGGCGCCCGCTGGGCCGCCACGCCCGGGCCGCGGGGCGCGGCCAGCGGTGACCGAGTCCCCCGCGCCCGACGGCACCGGCGTGCTGAGCCCGCCGCCCGCTGATGTCATGGCGGCCTACCCGCGCGCGGCCGCGGTCCGGCCGCACATCCTGGTGGTGAACGGCCGCAAGGTCAGGCAGCCGGTGTTCGTGCTCGGCGCACCCTGTTCGGGGACGGCCGTCCTGGCCCGCGCGCTCAAGCGGACCAGCGGCTTCCATGTCACCCTCGGCCAGCGCTGGGTGCTGACGGTCGTGCACGGTTTCGCCCGCAACCCGGCGCTGGCCCGGGGCCGGGCCGAAGCCGCGGCAACCGTGCTGCGGGACGCGTTCGCCCAGGGCTGGCAGGTCACCCCGCACTGCTGCCTGGGCTGCACGCCGGCCTGCCGGGAAGCCGGCGGGGCGGAGGGAACCGCCCCCTGCGTGCCCGAGCGGGGCCTCACCCGCTACGGCGACGCCAGCCCCGACCTGCTGTACTGCGCCGAATCACTGGTGGACGCCTTCCCCGACGCCCGGCTGGTGCAGATCATCAGGGATGGCCGGGACGCGGTGGCCGGCATGCTCACCGACCCGGGGGCGCTGGCCTGGTTCTCCTCCGGCGCGGTGAACCTGGACGCCGAGTTCAGCCATCCCGTGCTCGGCGTGGAGTCCCAGGCGGACCGGGCCGAGTGGCCGGGCCTGGCCGTGGCCGGCAAGTGCGCGATGCGCTGGCGCGGGACGGTCCGGCTGATGGCGCGGCTGCGCAACACCATGACCCCGGAGCAGCTCATCACGCTGCGCTACGAGGAGATGATCCGGCAGCCGGTGACCGCGGCCCGGGCGGTGTCGGAGTTCATCGGCGCCGACATCAGCTCGCTGGAACTGCAGCCCGGGCCGGACCCCGCGGCCGAGGCGGGCGCCTGGCGCAGGCTGCTCAGCCCGGCCCAGGCGGCGGAGGTGGAACGGGTCGCCGGGGACGAGCTGCGCCGGGTCGGTTACGGCGCCTGACCGGCACCGTTCCCGGTGGCGGTGGCGGTGGACACCGGCGCGGATGGCTGCTCCTGGCTGGCGAACTGGGTCTGGTACAGCTCGGCGTACAGGCCGCCCGCGGCCAGCAGGTCGGCATGACGCCCCGTCTCGGTCACCTGGCCGTGATCGATGACCAGGATCTGGTCGGCCTCCCGGATGGTGGACAGCCGGTGCGCGATCACCAGCGAGGTCCGGCCGGCCAGCGCGGTCCGCAGGGCGTTCTTCACCGCCACCTCGGACTCGGAATCCAGGTGCGCGGTGGCCTCGTCCAGCACCACCACCGACGGCGCCTTGAGCAGCAGCCGGGCGATGGCCAGCCGCTGCTTCTCCCCGCCCGACAGCCGGTACCCGCGGTCGCCGACCACCGTGTCCAGGCCGTCCGGCAGGCTGCCCACCAGCTCCCAGATCTGGGCCGCCCGGCACGCCTCGATCAGGTCGGCCTCGGTGGCTCTGGGCCGGGCGTAGGCCAGGTTGGCCCGGATCGTGTCGTGGAACATATGCGCGTCCTGGGTGACCACGCCGACCGCGTCGTGCAGCGAGTCCAGCGTGATGTCCCGCAGGTCGTGGCCGCCGATCCGGACCGCTCCTGCGTTGGGGTCGTACAGCCGGGCGACCAGGTGGGTGATGGTGGTCTTGCCCGCGCCGGACGGCCCGACCAGCGCGGTGAGCTTCCCGGCCGGGGCGGTGAAGCTGATGTCACGCAGCACGTCCTGGCCGGTGCCGGGCCGCTCGGGTACCTGCAGCGCGATCGACTCCAGCGAGGCGAGCGACACCTCGCTGGCCGACGGGTAGCGGAACGAGACGTGATCGAAGGTCACCTCCGGCGCCGTGACCCGGTGGCCGTTGCCGCTGGCCGCCGCGGGCAGTGGCACCGCGCCCGGGCGCTCGTCGATGAGCGGCTTGAGATCCAGCACCTCGAACACCCGGTCGAAGCTGACCAGCGCGGTCATCACGTCCACCTGGACGTTGGACAGCGCGGTGATCGGCCCGTACAGCCGGGCCAGCAGTACGGTCAGGGCGACCAGCGTGCCCAGCTGGAAGGTGTCGCGGATGACCAGCGCGCCGCCCAGGCCGTAGACGACCGCGGTGGCCAGGGAGGCGAGCAGGGAGAGGGCGATGAACAGGGTGCTGCCGTACATGGCGGTGACCACGCCGATGTCCCTGACCCGGGCCGCCCGCCCGGCGAACTCGTGCGCCTCGTCCCTGGGCCGGCCGAACAGCTTGACCAGCATGGCGCCGGCCACGTTGAAGCGCTCGGTCATGGTGCTGCCCATCGCGGCGTCGAGCTGCATCGACTCCCGGGTCAGCCGCTGCAGGCGGCGGCCGACCAGCCGGGCCGGGATGATGAACATGGGGATCAGCACCAGCGCGACGACGGTCACCAGCCAGGACAGGTACAGCATCGCCCCCAGTACCAGGATCAGGCTCAGCACGTTGGACACCACCCCGGACAGGGTCGAGGTGATGGCCTGCTGGGCGCCGATGACGTCGCTGTTCAGCCTGCTGACCAGCGAGCCGGTCTGGGCGCGGGTGAAGAAGGCGATCGGCTGCCGCTGCACGTGCTCGAACACCTCGGTGCGCAGGTCGTAGATGAGGCCCTCACCGATCCGGGCCGACAGCCAGCGCTGCCCGATCGACAGCAGGGCGCCGAACACCGCCAGGCCGGCCACCAGGCCGGCCACCGCCAGCACCACGGCCGTGTGACGTGGCAGGATGCCGCGGTCGA
Organism: Streptosporangiaceae bacterium; assembly: GCA_036522155.1. Classification (GTDB taxonomy): domain Bacteria; phylum Actinomycetota; class Actinomycetes; order Streptosporangiales; family Streptosporangiaceae; genus UBA9676. Next base: position 32,991 of record DATDGI010000268.1, on the reverse strand, counting down.
TCAGTGTCTTGAGCAGCAGCGGCACGGCGATCGTGGTCACCGCCGACACCGAGGTGGCGGTCAGGTAGAGCGCCAGCGTCCACCGGTACGGGCGGGCGTAGGAGGCGATCCGGCGGACGGTGCCCGGCTTCAGCCGCTGATGGGTGATGGACCGGTCGCGGCTGTACGAGTGCATCGTGTGCCACGCGTTGTACATGACCGGGCAACACCGGCCGGGGCGCCACTCTTCCCGCGTTAGCTCAGGGTGAACGCGCGGGCGGGCGGCATCGGCGCCGATGCGATCATGGACAGGCCGTGCCTGATGACGTAAGGACAGCCGTGAGCAGACAAGCCGGGGCGACCACCGCGGACTGGGCCGAGCCCGGCGCTTACCCCGTTGCCCCCGGGGTGCACCGGGTGCCACTCCCGCTGCCCACCGACGGCCTGCGAGCGGTGAACGTCTACGTGCTGGCGGCCGGTGACAGCCTGGTCCTCATCGACGGCGGCTGGGCCCTGGCCGAGTCGCGGGCGGCCCTGTCGGCGGCGCTGGCCGGGCTCGGCTGCGAGCTCGGCGACATCCGGCACTTCCTGGTCACCCACGTCCACCGGGACCACTACACGCAGGCGGTGGCACTGCGGCGGGAGTTCGGCAGCAAGGTGAGCCTGGGCGCGGGTGAGGCCGAGGCCATCCGGGTGCTGCTGGCGGGCGGCACCCGGCCGCTCGAACCGCAGATCAGGCAGCTGCGGGCGAGCGGAGCGGAAGCGGTGCTCGAGCGGCTGCGGGCGGCCCGGGCGGTCCCTTCGGCCCGGGCGCCCGGCTGGGAGGCGCCGGATGAGTGGCTGGCGCCGCAGCAGCGGATCGAACTGGACGGCCGGACCCTGCGGGTGGTGCCGACCCCCGGCCACACCCAGGGCCACGTCGTCTTCACCGACACCGCCACCGGGCTGCTCTTCGCCGGCGACCACGTGCTGCCGCACATCACGCCCTCGATCGGCTTCGAGCCGGTCATGGCCCGCCAGCCCCTGGGCGACTATCTGGAGTCGCTGCGGCTGGTCCGGGCGATGCCGGATCTGCGGCTGCTGCCGGCCCATGGGCCGGTCACCGCGAGCACCCACGCCCGGGTGGACGAGCTGCTGCGCCACCACGAGGTCCGCCTCGCCCAGTGCGCGGACGCGGTCGCGGCCGGGGCGGCCACCGCCTACCAGGCGGCCCAGGTGCTGCGGTGGACGCGTCGCCAGCGGCACCTGGACGAGCTCGATCCGTTCAACCAGATGCTCGCGGTCGCCGAGACCCGGGTGCACCTGGAACTGCTCGTGGCGCAGGGCCGGCTGACCGTCTCCTGGGACGGCGGCGTGGCCTGTTACGCGAGCCTGCCCCGCTGAAGCGCCGCCTGGGTGTGCCGCTCGGCCGCCGCCTGCCCGGCCAGGGAGCTGGCGGCCGCCTGGCCCAGCAGCTGCTTGACCGCCCGGGCGGTCGCCGGGTCAATGGCGAGGATGGCCGAGGCCAGGTCGCTGACCGCCGCCTCCAGCTCGTTCCCGGGCACGACCAGCTCGGCCAGCCGGAGCGCGCGCGCTTCCGCGGCGGGCACCGAGCGGCCGGTCAGGCACAGCTCCAGCGCCCGTGGCAGGCCGGCCAGGTCGACAAGTGGCTTTGTCCCCATCAGGTCCGGGACCAGGCCGAGCGTGGGCTCGCGCATGGATAGCTGCGCGTCCTCGGCCAGCACCCGCAGGTCACACGCGAGCGCCAGCTGGAATCCGGCGCCGATGGCGTGCCCCTGGACCGCGGCCACCGACACGATCGACGCGTCGTGCAGCCAGCCGAACCCTTCCTGGCAGGACGCGATCCACGCCTCGAAACCCGGATCGGCCGGGCTGGGGATGGGCTCCTCACCCGGCACCGCTTCGCCGGCCAGCAGCCGCAGGTCGATCCCGGCGCAGAACACCGGCCCGTCGCCGCGGATCACCACCACCCGGACGGCCGTCGGGAGGGACCGCCCGACCGCGGCCAGCCCCCGCCACATGCCGGGGGTCATCGCGTTGCGCCGCTCCGGCCTGGACAGGGTGACGGTGGCCGCCCCCGCGACCGGCACATCCAGTTCCAGCCGCAGCCCCGCCTGCGCCAGCTCGGCCGGGCCGGGCAGCGGCATCAGGTCAGCGGCTCGCGCGGGCCTTGCCACGGGTCGCGCCGCCACGGCCGCGCAGCGCCACCCCGTTCTCGGTCAGGATGCGGTGCACGAAACCGTAGGAACGGCCGGTCGCGGCAGCCAGCGAGCGGATGCTCTCGCCTGCGTCGTACCTCTTCTTCAGGTCAGACGCCAGCTTGGCGCGGTCGGCACCAGTGACCCGGGTGCCTTTCTTGAGGGTCTCGGCCACGCGTACCTCCCGTGAACTGAAGTCATCGCAGTGTTACCGCGTCTCCCCGTCCATGATCACTCATTACCTCCCGATCGGCTACCCACATCCGGGTAAATGATCACTGCATTTTGACGCGCCGCGCGGTCAGGCCAGGGCCACCAGGTCGGCCAGTTCCTCGCTCCAGGAATCCTCCACGCCATCGGGCAGCAGGATGACCCGCTCGGGGGCGAGCGCCTCGACCGCGCCCTCGTCGTGGGTGACCAGCACGATCGCCCCCTGGTAGCGGCGCAGCGCGGCCAGGATCTCGGCCCGGCTGGCCGGGTCGAGGTTGTTGGTCGGCTCGTCCAGCAGCAGCACGTTGGCCCCGGAGACCACCAGCAGGGCCAGCGCCAGCCGGGTCTTCTCCCCGCCGGACAGCACGCTGGCGGGCTTTTCGACCGCGTCACCGGAGAACAGGAAGGAGCCGAGGATCCCGCGCAGTTCCCGCTCGGGCAGATCGGGCGCGGCCGACCGCATGTTCTCCAGCACGGTCCGCCCGGCGGCCAGCGTCTCGTGTTCCTGCGCGTAGTACCCGAGCCGGAGCCCGTGGCCCGGTGTCACCTGGCCGGTGTCGGGCTGCTCCAGCCCGGCCAGCAGCCGGAGCAGGGTGGTCTTGCCCGCCCCGTTGAGGCCGAGCACGACGATCCGCGCCCCCCGGTCGACCGCGATGTCCACCCCGGCGAAGACCTCCAGCGACCCGTAGGACTTGGACAGGTCGGCCGCGGCGAGCGGCACCTTGCCGCACGGCGCGGGCACCGGGAACCGCAGCCGGGCCACCCGCCCGGACGGCCGCTCGGCGGCCACACCGGCCAGCAGCCGCTGCGCCCGCCGCTCCAGCCCCTGCGCGGCCCTGGCCTTGGTCGCCTTGGCCCGCATCTTGTCCGCCTGGGCCTGCAGGGCCACCGCCTGGCGCTGGGCGTTCTGCGCCTCCCGCTTGCGGCGCCGGGCGTCGGTCTCCCGCTGCTCCAGGTACACCCGCCAGCCGACGTTGTAGATGTCGAGCACGGCGCGGTCGGCGTCCAGGTGGAACACCTTGCCGACCACCGCTTCCAGCAGCGGGGCGTCGTGGCTGATCACCACCAGCCCGCCGCGGAACCCGCGCAGATGATCGCGCAGCCAGCTGATGGAGTCCGCGTCGAGGTGGTTGGTGGGCTCGTCGAGCAGCAGGGTCTGCGCGCCGGAGAACAGGATCCGGGCCAGTTCCACCCGGCGGCGCTGGCCGCCGGACAGCGTGTGCAGCGGCTGGCCGAGCACCCGGTCGGGCAGCCCCAGGCTGGAGGCGATCGCGGCCGCCTCCGCCTCGGCGGCGTAGCCGCCCAGCACGACCAGCCGTTCCTCCAGCATCGCGTAGCGCCTGACCGCGGCGTCGCGGCGGGACGGGCTCGGGTCGGCCATGGCCTGCTCGGCGGACCGCATCCCGGACCGCACCTCGTCCAGCCCGCGGGCGGACAGCACCCGGTCCATCGCCAGCCCGGTCAGGTCGCCGGCCCGGGAGTCCTGCGGCAGGTACCCGATGGAGCCCTTGCGCTGCACCGTCCCGGCCGCGGGCAGCCCGTCACCGGCCAGCACCCGGGCCAGCGTGGTCTTGCCCGCGCCGTTCCGGCCGACCAGGCCGACCTTGTCCCCCGGGCTGATCTGGAAGGTGGCGCCGGCCAGCAGCAGTTGCGCGCCAGCCCGCAGTTCCAGGCCGGTGGCCGCGATCACGTGGACCCACTCCTTGAGAAGATGACGCCGGATTCCGTGCGCAGCCCCACAGCCGGGGCATGCGGGTCACGGCAGGAGCGGCAGCATCCCGCTAGTTTACCCGCCGCCCGGGGGCACCGCTCGCGCGCGATCTTTCATGGCTGGGCCGGGCCGGTCAGCCGGATGCGGATGGCGCGGAACGCCCGTGGCGTGTCCTTCAGCACCGCCAGCCGCGGGTCGGGCACCGTCAGGAAGCGGTCCTGCGCGCCGGCCAGCAGCGGGGCCAGCCTGGGGTCGGCCCGCAGGCCGGCCATGGCCCGCCGGTCGCCGCCCAGGACGACCGCGTCGAGCCGGCCGGTGTAGGGCCCGAGTACCGCCAGCGCGGCGTCGGCGGCGGCCTTGAGCGCGGCCGTGGCCTGGTTCTCCCGGCGGCGGGCGAACCGGTGCTGTGACCAGCCACCGGCCGCGGCCCGGCCGTGCACCAGCCGGGAGCCCGTCTTGGACGCCACCAGTTCGGGCGGGTCGCCGACGAACACACCGGCCGCGTAGCCACCGAGCCGGACCAGCAGCACCCCGACCGTCCGGGCGGCGGCCGCGTGCGCGGCCATCAGCTCCGCCAGCCGGGCCGGATCGGCCTGCCCAGGGTCCGCGCCGGCGGGCAGCGGCGGGAACGGCGGGTGGCATTCGGCCACCGTCCCGTCCTGGGCACGCAGCACCACGGCCTCCGGCCCGGGTTCCACCGTGGCCGGCCCGTGCCGGCCGGCGAAGTTGCCGACCCAGCGCACCAGCCGCTCGGGTGGCACCTCCACCCACCGCCCGCCATCATCGCCCACTCCCCCAGTCTCCCCCCGATGAGCCGGCCCCGGCCCGGCACGACAGTATGTGCATAGATTGACTAACAGTGATAACTCCTATGGGCTCGCTTATGAGTTGAGGTGGGGCGGTGACGCTCAACCAGCTGCGCACGTTCCTGGCCGTGGCCGAGAACGGGTCGGTCCGGGCCGCGGCCGCCGAGCTCGTGGTCACCCAGGCGGCGGTCTCGGCCTCGCTGGCCGCGCTGCAGAAGTCGCTCGGGGTCGCCCTGGTCGAACCGGACGGCCGCGGGCTGCGGCTGACCAGCGCCGGCGCCGCCTACACCGGCTACGCGCGGCGCATACTCGGCCTGCTCGACGAGGGCGGCCGGGCCGCCGCGGCGGCGGCCGACCCCGAGCGCGGTGAGCTGCGGATCGCCGCCGTGACCACCGCGGCCGAGCAGATCGTGCCCGCCATGCTGAGCGGCTTCCGGCGGGCCTACCCGCAGACGGGGGTGCGGCTGGAGGCTGGGAACCGGGACCGGGTGCGGGCGCTGCTCGACCGGCACCAGGTGGATCTGGTGCTGGGCGGCCGCCCGGAGCCCGGCTGGGACGTGCAGGTGCACGGGGTCCGGCCCCACGAACTGGTGGTGGTGGCCGCTCCGGAACTCGCCCGCGCGGCCCCGGCCGCGGCCGGGCTGGTGCCCTGGCTGGCTCAGCAGATCTGGCTGCTGCGGGAACCGGGGTCGGGCACCCGGGCCAGCACCGGCGCGCTGCTCGCCGACCTGGACATCGCGCCGCGCACGCTGATGGTGGGCTCCAACGTGGCCATCCGGGAATCCGCGCAGGTCGGGCTGGGCATCACGCTGCTGTCGCGGGACGCGGTCGCGGCCGAGCTCGCCGACGGCCGGCTGGCCGAGATCAGCGTCCCCGGCACTCCCCTGCACCGTGACTGGTACCTGGCCGGGCACCCGGGCCCGCTGCCCCCGCCCGCGGCACGGCTCGTCGCGCACGCGCTGGCCGGGGCCGGCTTCTACCGGCCCGGCCGCCGGGCAGCTGATCGTTAACTGATCTATTGGCAGTCAACGGTGAACTCTCAATAGACGGGGCGGAAGTCGGCTGGCATGGTGAAGCCAGCGAGGCCCGCCACGCGACGGAGGATTCATGGCCGCTGAGCAGGAACGATGGAATGCGGGCGTCATCCCGTACGCGCAGATGGGCTACTGGGCCCCCGACTATGAGCCCAGGGACACCGACGTGCTGGCCGCCTTCCGGATCACGCCGCAGGACGGCGTCCCGCCGGAGGAAGCCGGCGCCGCGGTGGCCGGTGAGTCCTCCACCGCCACCTGGACCGTGGTCTGGACCGACCGGCTCACCGCCTACGACCACTACCAGGCCAAGTGCTACCGGGTGGACCCGGTGCCGGGCCGCGATAGCGAGTACATCGCCTACATCGCCTACGACATCGACCTGTTCGAGGAGGGCTCGATCCCCAACCTGACCTCCTCGATCATCGGCAACGTGTTCGGCTTCAAGGCGCTCAGGGCGCTGCGGCTGGAGGACATGCGGATCCCGCTGCCCTACGTCAAGACCTTCCTGGGCCCGCCGCACGGCATCGTCATGGAGCGCGAGTACCTGAACAAGTACGGCCGCCCGCTGCTCGGCGCGACCACCAAGCCCAAGCTCGGCCTGTCCGCGCGCAACTACGGCCGGGTCGTCTACGAGGCGCTGCGCGGCGGGCTGGACTTCACCAAGGACGACGAGAACATCAACTCCCAGCCGTTCATGCGCTGGCGGGACCGGTTCCTGTTCACCATGGAGGCGGTCAACCGGGCGCAGCAGCGGACCGGGGAGATCAAGGGCCACTACCTCAACGTCACCGCCGCCTCCATGGAGGACATGTACCAGCGGGCCGGCTTCGCCCGCGACCTCGGCAGCGTGATCATCATGATCGACCTGACCGTCGGCTACACCGCGATGCACTCGATGGCCCGGTGGGCGCGCGACAACGGCGTGATCCTGCACCTGCACCGCGCCGGGCATGGCACCTACACCCGGCAGAAGACGCACGGGGTGAGCTTCCGGGTGATCGCCAAGTGGTGCCGGCTGATCGGGGTGGACCACGTCCACGCCGGCACCGTGGTCGGCAAGCTGGAGGGCGACCCGTCCATGGTGCGTGGCTACTACGACACGCTGCGCGAAGCGCATATCCCGGTCAACCTCGGCCAGGGCATCTACTTCGACCAGGACTGGGGGTCGATGCCCGGCACCATGCCGGTTGCCTCCGGCGGCATTCACGCGGGCCAGATGCACCAGCTGCTTGACTACCTGGGCGAGGACGTGGTGCTCCAGTTCGGCGGCGGCACCATCGGCCACCCGCTGGGGATCGCGGCCGGCGCCACCGCCAACCGGGTCGCGGCCGAAGCCATGATCAAGGCCCGCAACGAGGGCCGCGACTTCGCCCACGAGGGCGAGGACATCCTGCGCGACGCCGCCCGGCACTGCCAGCCGCTGCAGGTCGCGCTGGACACCTGGGGCGAGATCACTTTCAACTACACCTCCACCGACACGCCCGACGTCGTCGCCACACCGAGCGTCTAGGAGCAGCGATGCGGATCACCCAGGGCACGTTCTCCTACCTGCCCGACCTCACCGACGCCGAGATCGCCGCTCAGGCCGGTTACGCGATCGAGCAGGGCTGGGCGATCGCGGTCGAATTCACCGACGACCCGCACCCGCGCAACGTGTTCTGGGAGATGTGGGGGCTGCCGATGTTCGGCATCGCCGACCCGGCCGCCGCGCTGTACGAGGTGACCCAGTGCCGGGCCGCCTGCCCGGACCACTACATCCGGGTCACCGCCTACGACGCCCGGCTCGGCCGCCAGACCACCGCGCTGAGCTTCATCGTGCACCGGCCCGCCAGCGAGCCCGGGTTCCGGCTCGACCGGCAGGAGGCCAGCGACCGCCGGATCCGTTACTCGCTCCACCCGTACGCGGCCGACCAGCCGCCCGGCCAGCGTTACGGCCTCAACCCCGGCGATCTGCCTAACGGCGCGAGCAGCCACTCATGAGCCAGGCCGGCGCCGGCCCATCCACGCCCCCGCCGCTGGCGCCGGACGCCACCGTCGACCTGGCCGCGCAGGAGCAGGTCCAGCGGATCTCGGCGCTGCTCGGCCGGCTCGACGCCGAGTTCATCGGGCTGGCCCCGGTGAAGGACCGGGTACGGGAGATCGCGGCGCTGCTGCTGGTGGACCGGCTGCGCGGCCAGTTCGGGCTCACGGCGTCCCGGCCGAGCCTGCACATGTGCTTCACCGGCAGCCCGGGCACGGGCAAGACCACGGTCGCCACCCACATGGGCGAGCTGCTCCGCGAACTGGGCTACCTGCGCAAGGGGCAGCTGGTCAGCGTCACCCGGGACGACCTGGTCGGCCAGTACGTGGGCCACACCGCCCCGAAGACCAAGGAGGTGCTCAAGCGGGCGATGGGCGGGGTGCTGCTCATCGACGAGGCGTATTACCTGTACCGGCCGGAGAACGAGCGGGACTACGGGCAGGAGTCGATCGAGATCCTGCTCCAGTTCATGGAGGCGCACCGGGAGGATCTGGTGGTGATCCTGGCGGGCTACGCCGACCGGATGGACACGTTCTTCCGCTCCAATCCGGGCATGGCGTCCCGGATCGCCCACCACATCGATTTCCCCGACTTCAGCCTCGCCGAGCTGCTCCAGATCGCGGACCTGATGCTGGAGCGCGAGCAGTACCGGCTCTCACCCGCGGCGCGGGAGGCGTTCGCGGAGTATGTGGCCCTGCGGATGAGGCAGCCGCGGTTCGCCAACGCCCGCAGCATCCGCAACGCGATCGACCGGATGCGGCTGCGCCAGGCGCGGCGGCTGGTCACCGGCGGCGGGATGATCGCGCGCGGCGACCTGATAGAGATCAGTGCCGAGGACGTGCGCGCCAGCCGGGTGTTCCGCGGCGCCGGTCAGGCCACGCCGGAGGCCGGCTGACCAGCCGGGCTGAGCGGGACGGTCAGCCGGACCGTGGTGCCGCGCCCGGGGGCGGATGACAGGTCCAGCTTGCCGCCGAGCAGCTCCGCCCGTTCCCGCATGCCCACCAGCCCGAACCCGGACGGCCCGGTGCCCTGCCAGTCATCGCCGGTCCGGCCGGCGGCCGCCCTGGCCCCGCCGGCACCGGCCGCCGCCGGGTCGAAGCCGGTTCCGTCGTCGGCCACTTCCAGCACCATCTTGTCCCGCTGCAGGAACAGCCGGACCCGGACCCGGTGGGCGTTCGCGTGCTTGGCCACGTTCTGCAGCGCCTCCTGCGCGGTCCGGTAGACGGCGGTCTCCACGTGCTCGGCCATCCGGGTGTGGGTGGCCGACACCTGCACCTCGAGCTGCGGGAACGAGTGCGCCAGGCTCTCCAGGCTGGCGGCCAGGCCGAGGTCGTCCAGGATGGGCGGGCGCAGCCCGGCGATCGCCGACCGGGTCTCGTCCAGCGCGGCGGTGGCCAGTTCCTGGGCCCGCGCGACCTGCTCGGCGGCGACCCCGGGGGAACCGGGGATGGCGTCGGCGGCGGCCGACAGGTGGAAGAACAGGCTCACGATCCGCTGGCTGATCCCGTCGTGGATCTCCCCGGCCAGCCGGCGCCGCTCATGTTCCTGCCATTCGACGGTCCGCTCCGCGAACCGCTCCAGCGCCTCCTCCCGCTCGGCCAGCCGCCGGTGCAGCCGGGCGTTCTCGATCGCCCCGGCGACCAGGCCAGCCACCGACCGCAGCAGTTCGGTGTCGGCGGCGGTGAACTCGCGGCGCAGCCGGGTGTGCACGTTCAGGACCCCGACCATGTGCCCGAGCGGGGCGACGATCGGGACCGACGCCATGGAGGTGAACTCCTCGCCGCGCAGCGCCGGGATATACCGGTAGCGGGGGTCGGCGGACTTGTTGTCGACGATCACCGCGGGCTGGGCGTGCGAGGCGACCCAGCCGGACACCCCCTCGCCCAGCCCCAGCTCGATCTGGCCGACCAGGGCGTCAAACGGCGGGGTGGCGCCGTGCAGCCGGAGCGTCCGGCCGCGCTCGTCGAGCAGGTGCACGAAGCACACGTCGGTGCCGGTGGTCTCGGTCACCAGCTCGGTCACGCCCTGCAGCATGGGACCGAGGTCGAGCCCGCCGGAGATGGTGTCGATCACCCGGGAGAGAAGCTGGGCTTCCCGCTCGGCGTCCACCCCGCCGAGCCGCGCGCCGGTCAATGGAACACCCCCTCCCGCAGCGCGACCGCGACCGCCGCGGCCCGGTCGGACACCGCGAGCTTGCGGTAGATGCCACGCGAGTGGGTCTTCACGGTCTCCTCGCTGACCACCAGCCGGGCCGCGATGGCCCGGTTGGACAGCCCGGCGACGAGCAGCGAGAGCACCTCGCTTTCCCGCTGGGTCAGGCCGAGGTGGGCGCCGGGCCAGAACTCACCGCTGTGCAGCCGCGCGGCCGACAGCGCCACCCGGCCGGCCAGCGTCGGGTCGATCAGGATCTCGCCGTCGGCGATCCGGCCCAGGTAGTCAACCAGTTCGCTGCCGCGGATCCGCTTGAGCAGGAAGCCGGCCGCGCCGACCCGCAGGGCCTGGTAGAGGTACTGCTCGTCGTCGTAGACGGTGAGGAACACCACCTTGCAGCCGGGGTGGGTGGCCAGGATCTGCCCGCACAGGTCCAGCCCGCTGGCGCCGCGCAGCCGGACGTCGAGCAGTACCGCGTCCGGGGCCAGCTTGGCCACGACCGGCAGCGCGTCGGCCGGCTCGCTGCACTCGCCGACGATCTCCACCCGCTCGGCGTAGGGCCGGAGCATGGCGCGCAGGCCGTCCAGCACCATCTGGTGGTCATCGATGATGACCACGCGCAGGGGCCCGGTGGAGCGGCTCATGTCAGGAACGGTACCCATGGCCGTCCGTGCCGCTCTACCCGCGCGCTTCCAGCAGGTGCCACAGCAGCAGCAACTGCGCGATCGCCAGCGCCTCGCTGCGCTGCTGGCCCGGCGCGTACTCGCCCAGGGTGCCGGGCAGGGTGGTGCCGTGGTCGAACGACAGCTGCTCCCAGATCGCCTTCTCCACGATCTGGCTGTCCTCGCGCGGCGCGTAACCGTGGATGTGCAGCGCGTCCACCGGGCGGCCGTCGCTGTCGCGGATCAGCCGCAGATGGACGGTCCGCCGGTCATCGTCGGTGAGCACGTGCGCCAGTTCCGGGTGCTGGATGGTCGGCCGCAGCAGGATCTCCGCCGACAGCGGGGTGCTCCGCGGCTCGATGTGCCCGGCCACCGGCGCGAACCGGAGGGAGATGTCGGCCCACTGCCGCTGCGGCCGGATGAAAGCGGCCGACTCCGGCTCGCGCCGTTCCAGTTCGGCGAGCACCTGTTCCCGGGTGTACCCGCGCTCGGCGGTGTCCCGCCGCAGCTTCCACTCCCGCCGGATCTCCTCCGGCGGATCGAGGTAGACGGCGATGTCGAAGCAGGCCCGGGCCAGCTTGGTGTGCAGCGGCAGCAGGCCCTCCACGATGACGAACTCGCGCGGCTCCACCAGCACCGGGCGCACCAGCCGGCCGGTGGCGTGGTCGTACACCGGCTTGAGTATGGGCCGGCCCAGCGCCAGCAGCTGCAGGTGCTGCTCCATCACCTCGACGTAGTTGCACTCCGGGTTGAGCACGGTGAACGGCACGCCGCGGCGCTCCTCGCGGTCGTACCGGTGATAGTCGTCGACGCACAGGGCGGTGGCCCGGTCCGGGCCGAGCGCCCCGGCGATTCCCCTGGTCAGGGTCGTCTTGCCCGCCGCGCTGTCACCGGCGATGGCGAGCATCACCGGCCGCCGGGTGTCCGCCGCCGCGTCGTTGCGCCGCAGACGCATCAGTTTGTCGGGCACCGCCACCGCCTCGTCTGGGTGAGGCGCCACCGTAGGCCGTGCCCCGCGGTGGTGGCATCCCCCGGGCCGGGGAACCGCGGGGGGATACCGCCGCCGGGCGGGCGGGGGCTGCTCTCCCCCCGTGCGCCTCCACCCGCGGGGGATGTGCCGCGGGGCACCGCCGCCTAACGTCGCCGTATCCGGCCGGGATGGCCGGCCAGGCCCGGGAGGCAGCGGCATGAGACTGCTGGCAATGACCGCATCTGCCCTGGTCGCGCCGGGCAAGGGGATGCTGGCCGCGGACGAGAGCATCGCCACCATGTCGGCCCGGCTGACCGCGGCCGGGGTCGCCCCCACCCAGGAGAACCGGCGCGCCTACCGGGAGATGCTGATCACCACCCCCGGCCTGGCCAACGGGATCAGCGGCGTCATCTTGTCCGACGAGACGTTCCGGCAGCACCTCCGGGCCGGTCAGGCGTTCCCGGTGGCGCTGCGGGAACTGGGCCTGATGCCCGGGATCAAGGTGGACACCGGGGCCAGGCCGCTGGCTGGCCGCCAGGGTGAGACGGTGACCGAGGGCCTCGACGGGCTGCCGCCCCGGCTGCGCCAGTACGCCGAACTCGGCGCCCAGTTCGCCAAGTGGCGGGCGGTGCTGCGGATCGGCCCCGGCACACCGTCGGGGGTCGCGGTCCGGGCGAACGCCCAGGCCCTGGCCCGGTACGCGGCCGCCTGCCAGGACGCCGGGCTGGTCCCGATCGTGGAGCCCGAGGTGCTGATGGACGGCCCGCACACGCTGGGCCACTGTGAGACGGTCACCTCCATGGTGCTGCTGGAGGTCATGAGTGAGCTGCACGAGTACGGCGTGGACTTCGAGAGCGTGGTGCTCAAGCCGAACATGGCGCTGCCGGGCACCGAATCCGGCGAGCAGCCCGGCCCGGCCGAGGTGGCCGAGGCGACCCTGGGCACCCTCAACGGTGTGCCGATCTCGCTGGCCGGGGTGGCCTTCCTGTCCGGCGGGCAGCGGCCGGAGCGGGCCACCGAGCACCTGGCGGCCATGCAGCACGTCCCGCACCTGTGGCCGCTGACGTTCTCGTTCGGCCGGGCGCTGGTCGGGCCGGCGCTGGCGGCCTGGCGCGGCGAGCCCGGCCGCTGGCGGGCGGGGCAGCGGGCGCTGGCCTGGCGGGTGGCGATGAACGCCGCCGCCCTGGCCGGCCGTTACCGGCCGGAGCTGGCGCCCGACCTCGACCCGGCCTAGCTGCGCCGCCAGTGGCCCAGCGGCAGCGGCCCGCGGCTGAGGACCGTCCGGATCGCGAACGTGCTCTGGGCCTCGACGACCGAGGGGATGGTCAGGATCTGCCCGAGCAGCAGTTGCTCGTAGCTGGCGAGGTCGGGCACGGCCGCCTCCACCAGGAAGTCGCTGGTCCCAGAGACCAGGTAGCAGGCGACGATCGCGGGGATGGCCAGCAGGGCCTGCTCGACCCGGGACGAGGTCTCCTGCGAGTGCCCCTCGACCTTCAGGCCGATGAAGACGGTCAGGCCGAGCCCGGCCCGTAGCCTGCTGACTTCCGCGCGGTAGCCGGCGATGATGCCGCTCGCCTCCAGCGCCTTCACGCGGCGCAGGCAGGCCGACGGCGACAGTGAGATGGCGTCCGCCAGATCGACGTTGGCGATCCGGCCGTCCTGCTGCAGCCTCGCCACGATGGCACGATCTACCCTGTCCGGAACATGCTCAGGCATGAAAATTAGCCTATCGCCCTGATCACGCAATAGTGTTGCGCTAGCTCGGCCTGCTGGCGTCATATTTGCCATCGCGTGCGGGGCCAATTCGGCCATGGTGGACCTATGGCCTCCTCATCTGAGATCCAGCCGGGCGGACCGCAGCATCTGACGACCTCGCGGGGCGCCGCCCTGTACATCGGGGCGCTCCTCGGCCCCGGCCTGCTCCTGCTGCCCGGCCTGGCCGCGGCCGAGGCCGGGCCGGCCTCGGTCGTTGCCTGGCTCGCTTTGCTGGTCCTGTCCGGCCTGTTCGCCGCCGTTTTCTCGGCCCTGGGCAGAAACCACCCCTCGGCTGGCGGGGTGATCGGCTATGTGACCGCCGGCCTGGGACAGCGTGCCGGGCGGGCCACCGGCTGGATGTTCCTGGCCGGGGTCGTGTGCGGCGCCCCGATCGTCTGCCTCATCGGCGCCAGCTATGTCACCGACCTGACCGGTGGCGGCCAGCTCGCTCGCGCGACCGTCGCGGCCGGGCTGCTGCTGACCGTGATCGGCCTCGTCGCTGGCGGGCTGCGGGCCAGCGCCGCGGCCCAGCTTGTCCTGGTCAGCCTGCTGGCTGGCGTGGTGATCGTGGCGGCCGCCGGTTCGGCCGGAACGGCGCGGGCCGGCAACTGGGCCCCCTTCGCCCCGCACGGCTGGCTCCCGGTCGGCAGCGCGGCGGCGACGTTGATGTTCTCGTTCGTCGGCTGGGAGGCTGTCGCCCCGCTCACCACGCGCCTCGCGGACCCGTCCCGGCAGCTGCCGCGGGTAGTGGCCATCGCCCTAGCGGTCACCACCGCGCTGTACCTGAGCCTGGCGGTCGCCACGATCAGCGTTCTGGGGCCGCGGTCAGCCACCGACGTGCCGCTGGCCGGCCTGCTGAGCCACGCCATCGGCGCAGCCGGCCCAGACGTCGCCGCGGTGGCCGCCATCGTGCTGACCCTGGGCGCCACCAATGCCTACATCAACGGCGCGGCCGCCATGGCCGGCCAGCTGGCGCCCGCGGCGCCAGGCCACCACGGTTCCGGGCCGTTGCTCAGGCTGCTGGCCGCGATCACCGCCACCGGCCTGCTGCTGATCATCTTGTCCGGGCTCCGGATCGTCAGCACAGCCGCCCTCGTGGCCGTGCCGACGGCGCTGTTCCTCGCGGTCTACCTGGGTGCCATGGTTGCGGCCGCGCGGGTGCTGCGCGGCCCGGCGCGGCTCGCCGCCCGTCCGGCCGCGCTGGCCGTCATCGTCATGCTCGGGTTCTGCGGCTGGGCGCTCGCGGTACCGGCCGCGGTCGCGCTGGCCGTGAGCTGGCGGCCCGGTTTCGGGCGGTGGGGGGGTCGGTCAGACGTTGAAGCCGAGGGCGCGCAACTGCTCGCGGCCGTCCTCCGTGATCTTGTCAGGCCCCCACGGCGGCAGCCAGACCCAGTTGATCCGGAAGTCCGGGACCAGCCCGTCCAGCGCGGCGCCGGTCTGGTCCTCGATCACATCCGTGAGCGGGCAGGCGGCGCTGGTGAGGGTCATGTCGATGGTGGCGGAGCCGTCGTCTTCGAGGGTGAGGCCATAGACCAGCCCAAGGTCCACCACGTTCACGCCCAGCTCGGGGTCGACGACGTCCCGGAGTGCTTCCAGCACGTCCTCGGTTTCGGTACCGGTGCCGGCCTTCGCCGTGTCCGCCGCGTCCTGGCTCATCTGTCTACTCCTGCCTCAGCTGGCCCTGGTCCGGGCCATGGCCTGTGCCGTCGCGTCCTTCCAGGCCATCCAGCCCAGCAGGGCGCACTTGATCCGGGCCGGGTACTTCGCTACCCCGGCAAAGGCGATCCCATCCCCGAGCACGTCCTCGTCCGGCTCGGCCTCGCCCCGCGACTTCATCAGGGCGACGAACTCGTCACAGGTCGCCATCGCCTCGCTCACCGGCTTGCCGGTGATCAGGTCGGTCATCACCGACACGCTGGCCTGGCTGATGGAACAGCCCAGCGCGTCGTAGGAGATGTCGGCCACGGCCGGTTCCGCGCCCATCTCCTTGAGCGTGACCCGCAGGGTCACCTCGTCGCCACAGGTCGGGTTCACGTGCCGGACCTCGGCGTCGTAGGGGTCACGCAGGCCCTTGCCGTGCGGATGCCGGTAGTGGTCGAGGATGATCTCCTGGTACAGCGACTCCAGTTGCATCTCCCCTCCCTCACCTGGTGTGGAAGAAGCGCTGGGCCTCGCGTATTCCCGCGGCCAGCGCGTCCACCTCGTCGGCGGTGTTGTACAGGTAGAACGAGGCCCGGGTGCTGGCCTGGACGCCGAGCGCCCGGTGCAGCGGCCAGGCGCAATGGTGCCCGGCCCGGACCGCGACGCCGTGCTCGTCAAGTACCTGGCTGACATCGTGCGGGTGCACGCCATCGACCACGAAGGACACGGCGGAGCCGCGGCCGGCCGGCTCGGCCGGGCCGAGGATCCGGACCCCGTCGATCTCCGCCAGCCGGCTCAGCGCCTGCCCGAGCAGCCGCTGCTCGTGGGCGTGGATGGCGGCCAGCCCGACCTCACCGAGATAGTCGATGGCGGCCGCCAGGCCGGCCGCCTCGGCGATGGGCATGGTGCCGGCCTCGAACTTGTGCGGCGGCGGCGCGTAGGTAGACCGCTCCATCCAGACGGTCTCGATCATCTCCCCGCCGCCGAGGAACGGCGGCATCTCGTCCAGCAGTTCGCGGCGGCCCCAGAGCACCCCGATGCCGGTCGGCCCGCACATCTTGTGCGCGGTGAAGCCGACGAAGTCGGCGCCGAGGTCCGCCACCTGCACCGGCATGTGCGGCACCGACTGGGCGGCGTCCACCAGGACCAGCGCGCCCGCGGCGTGCGCCCGGTCGGCGATCATCCGCACCGGGTTGATGGTGCCGAGCACGTTGGACTGGTGGACCAGCGCGACCAGCCGGGTGCGTTCGGTGATCAGATCGTCGATCCGGGACAGGTCGAGCCTGCCGTCCTGGGTCACCCCGAACCAGCGCAGCGTGGCGCCGGTCCGCTGGCACAGCAGCTGCCAGGGCACGATGTTGGAGTGGTGCTCCATCTCGGTGATGACGATCTCGTCACCGGGCCCGAGCCGGAGTCGGCCGCTGGTCGCGTTGCCGAGCGAGTAGGCGACGAGGTTGATCCCCTCGGAGATGTTCTTGGTGAACACCACCTCGGTCTCGTCGGCGGCGCCGATGAACCCGGCGACCTTGATCCGGGCCCCCTCGTAGGCCTCGGTGGCTTCCTCGCCGAGCTCATGGGTGGCGCGGTGGATGTTGGCGTTGTGCCGCTCGTAGAACTCGGTCATGGTGTCGATGACCTGGCGCGGCTTCTGCGAGGTGTTGGCGCTGTCCAGGTAGATCAGCGGCTGCCCGCCCCGGACCGTCCGGTCCAGGATCGGGAAGTCCTTGCGGATGCGGGCGACGTCCAGGGTCATGACACCGCTCCCGCCTTCACCCACCGCTCGTAGCCGTCGGCCTCCAGGGTCTCGGCGAGCTCCGGGCCACCCTCGTCGACGATTCGCCCGCCCACGAACACGTGCACGAAGTCCGGCGTGATGTAGTGCAGGATCCGGGTGTAGTGGGTGATGAGCAGGACGCCGTGGCCGGGCTCGGCGCGGAACCGGTTGATGCCCTCGGACACCACCTTGAGCGCGTCGATGTCGAGCCCGGAGTCGGTCTCGTCCAGCACCGCGATCTTCGGCCCGAGCAGCTCCATCTGGAGGATCTCGTGCCGCTTCTTCTCCCCGCCGGAGAAGCCCTCGTTCAGGTTGCGCTGGGCGAACGCCGGGTCGATAGACAGCGCCGCCATCGCCTCGTTCATCTCCTTGATGAACGGGCGCAGCTTCGGCGCCTCGCCGCGGACGGCGGTCACCGCGGTCCGCAGGAAGTTGGACACCGACACTCCCGGCACCTCGACCGGGTACTGCATGGCCAGGAACAGGCCGGCCCGGGCGCGGGCGTCCACGCTCATCTTCAGCACGTCCTCACCGTCGAGGGTGATCGCGCCCTGGGTGACCAGGTACTTGGGGTGCCCGGCGATCGCGTAGGCGAGGGTGGACTTGCCCGACCCGTTCGGCCCCATGATCGCGTGGGTCTGGCCGGCGGTCACGGTCAGGTCGACGCCGCGCAGGATCTCGCGCCGCTCGCCGCCGGGGCCGTCAGGCCCGGCTGGCTGGGCCTCGGCCACGCTGACGTGCAGGTCGCGGATCTCCAGGGTTGCCATGTTCGATATCTCCTGAATCGGTTTCAGCCGGCCGGCTGGGCCTGGCCGGCGGTCCCGTGGTCATCGGCACGGAGCGCGACGTACACGTCGTCGCCCTCGATCTTCACTTGGTAGGTGGGCACCGGCCTGGTGGCCGGTGGGCCGGTGGGCTTGCCGGTGCGCAGGTCGAAGCAGGATCCGTGCAGCCAGCACTCCACCGTGTGGTCGTAGATCTCGCCCTCGGACAGCGGCACTTCCTCGTGCGAGCAGACGTCTAGCAGGGCGTAGACCTCATCGCCGGCCCGGATCACGGCGACCGGCGTGTCGCCGATGTCGACCCCGATCGCCCCCTCGGCGGGCAGGTCGGACAGCGCGCAGACGCGGACGAACTCGCTCATGCCTGCGGCCCGCCCAGTTCGCCCTCGATCGACGCGGCGATCCGGTCCCGCAGGCCCGGCGCCTGGATCTTGCCGATCAGCTCGCCGAAGAAGCCGCGGATCACCAGCCGCCTGGCTTCGGCCATCGGGATGCCACGGGACATCAGGTAGAACAGGTGGTGGTCTTCCAGCCGCCCGCTGGCGCTGGCGTGCCCGGCCCCTACCACCTCACCGGTCAGGATCTCGAGGTTGGGCACCGAGTCCGCCCGGGCACCCTCGTTCAGCAGCAAATTGCGGTTGCGCTCGTAGGTATCGGTGCCGGTCGCGGTGGCCCGGATCAGCACGTCGCCGATCCACACCGTGTGCGCGCCCTGCCCCTGCAGCGCGCCCCGGTAGTCCACCCGGCTCCGGCAGTTCGCTGCCTCATGATCCACGAAGAGCCGGTGCTCCAGATGCTGGCCGTCGTCCGCGAAGTACAGCCCCAGCATCTCCGCGTCCCCGCCCGTCCCGGCATAGCGCACCGAGGGCGCCAGCCGCACGACGCTCCCCCCCAGCGTCACCGCCACATGCTGCAGCCGCGCATCGCGGCCAACCGTCGCCTGATGGTGCGACAGGTGCACCGCGTCATCGGCCCACCCCTGCACACTCACCACGGTCAGCGTGGCCCCATCCCCCACCACGATCTCGACGTTGTCGGCATAAGTCGCGCTGCCGCTGTGGTCCAGCACCACCACGGCCCGCGCGTTCTCCCCCACGCTGATCACCGTGTGCCCGAACCCCGCCCCCTCCGCGCTCTCCCCGCGCACGGACACCACGGTCGGCTCAGCAACCTCGGCGCCCTTAGGCACCGTCACCACGATTGCCTCGTCGAACGACGCAAACGCCCGGGCACTGACCCGATCGGCGGGCACAAAGGCGGCGCCGAGCCGGGAGTCACCGCGTTGCGCACGCACAGCGGAGACTCCCGGTGCGGCGCTGACCTCAACCGCCACCTTCCCGGCCGCCGCCAGAGCATCCGAGTGCAGCCCCCGCAGCCGGCGCAACGGCGTGAACCGCCACTCCTCCTCGCGCCCGGAAGGCACCACGAAGTCCGACACCTCGTAGGACTGGTGCAGGTGCAATCTGGAGACGGGGGCCGCGGATTCCACGGCCCCCCGGAGCCCGGTCATCAGCCGACCGCTCCTTCCATCTGAAGCTCGATCAGCCGGTTCAGTTCCAGCGCGTACTCCATCGGCAGTTCGCGCGCGATCGGCTCGACGAAGCCGCGGACGATGGTGGCCATCGCCTCGTCCTCGGTCATGCCCCGGCTCATCAGGTAGAACAGCTGGTCCTCGGAGATCTTCGAGACGCTGGCCTCGTGGCCCATCTCCACGTCGTCCTCGCGCACGTCGACGTAGGGGTAGGTGTCGGACCGGCTGCTCGTGTCCACCAGCAGCGCGTCGCACTTGACGGTGGACTTGCTGTGGGTGGCGCCCTCCTGCACCTGGACCAGGCCGCGGTAGGAGGTCCGCCCGCCGGCCCGGGCCACCGACTTGGAGATGATCTGGGAGGAGGTGTTCGGCGCGCAGTGCACCATCTTGGCGCCGGCGTCCTGGTGCTGGCCGCTACCGGCGAACGCGACCGACAGGGTCTCGCCGCGGGCGTGCTCACCCATCAGGTACACCGACGGGTACTTCATCGTGACCTTGGACCCGATGTTGCCGTCGATCCATTCCATGCTCGCGTCGGCCTGCACCACCGCTCGCTTGGTGACCAGGTTGTACACGTTGGTCGACCAGTTCTGGATGGTGGTGTAACGGCAGTGCGCGCCGGCCTTCACGATGATCTCGACCACCGCGGAGTGCAGCGAGTCGGATGAGTAGATCGGCGCGGTGCAGTTGTGCACCGCGAACCCGTACGCGAGGTAGCTGTCGGGTTCCTCGACATCGAGGTTGAAGACCGGCTCGTCGGCCTCGCGGACCTGGTGCTTCTTCACCGGGACCAGGAAGTAGCCCCCAGCGTCGCGAGCCTGGCGCGGGCCGTGGCCGCCCTCGGTCCATTGCACCTGGTACAGGCCGTGGCGGGTGACCTGCCTGCCCATGATCTCGGCCGGGCCGCCCTCGCGGCGCAGTTCCACCGTGGCGTAGGTGCCCAGCCGGGCCAGCAGCGCCTGCAACTGGAAGGCGAGCGGGCGGGAGGTGGTGTGGACCCGCTTCCAGGTCGCGCCGCCCCGCCGGCTTTCGTTCCCGTCGCCGCGGACGTAGGCGTCCAGCAGTTCCCGCAGGAAGGTCTCGTCCTGGCCCAGCAGGTCAGCCGAGAGGGTCTTGCGGTAGGACCGGTCGCCGATGTGCTGCTTCATCGCGTGGTAGCCGGCCTTGGTGTAGACGAGCACCCGCGCCTCGTGCTTGGCCTCGTTGTACAGCACCGAGCCCTCGGCGTCGTAGAGGTCCTTGCAGGCCCGCCGGACCGCGTCCACCTCGTCGGCCTCGTCAATGTGGAACGAGAACGCGAGGGACTCACAGCCGTTGGTCAGCGTGGCCGACCCCTCAGCCAGGAAGTAGCCGGCCAGCCGCGCGAACGCTAGCGGCATCGCGGTCCTGGCCGGCCGTGGCCGGGGCTTGGGGTAGACCAGGAAATCGCCTTCGGCAACTTCTTTGGCCGGCACCCAGCGGGGCTCGGCGGACAGGAGTTTCTTGCTGTCCACTTCTGGCTGCCAGCCATTGCGCGGCTTGCGCTTCACCAGCACCTCAGCCCGCGGCACGATCAGCACCGGGTGCTCGTCAGTGACCGAGAAGGCGTTAGCCGGCGACATCGGGGTCAGGGTGTGCAGGCTGCCGCGCAGGTCACGCATCTGGAACGCGGTCACCCGGTGCGGCCTGCCGTCGTGGCCGAGCACATGGTCGCCGACCATGACCTGCTCGATCGGCCGCCAGCTGCCGTCCGCCATCCCGACGAGTTCGCCGGCCGGCAGGCAGCCCTCCACGTAGTGGACGCTGGCGCCCTCGTCCACGATGATCAGCGTCCGCTCGAACTGGCCCATGTTCTCGGTGTTGATCCGGAAGTACGCCTGCAGCGGGATGTCCACGTGCACGCCCTTCGGCACGTAGATGAAGCTGCCGCCGGACCAGACCGCGGTGTTCAGCGCGGCAAACTTGTTGTCGCCCACCGGGATCACCGTGGCGAAGTACTCCTGGAACAGATCCGGCTGCTCGCGCAGCGCCGTGTCAGTGTCCAGGAAGAGGACGCCCTTCTCCTCCAGATCCTCCCGGATCTTGTGGTAGACGACCTCGCTTTCGTATTGCGCGGCCACGCCGGCGATCAGGCGCTGCTTCTCGGCTTCGGGGATGCCGAGCCTGTCGTAGGTGTTCTTGATGTCGGCGGGGAGCTCGTCCCAGCTGGCGGCCTGCTTCTCGGTAGAGCGGACGAAGTACTTGATGTGGTCGAAGTCGATGCCGGACAGGTCGGAGCCCCAGTCGGGCAGCGGCTTGCGGCCGAACAGCTTCAGGCCCTTGAGGCGCAGGTCCAGCATCCATTCCGGCTCGTTCTTCTTCGCCGAGATGTCGCGGACGACCTCTTCGGACAGGCCGCGGCGGGCCGATGCGCCGGCCGCGTCCGAGTCGGCCCAGCCGAACTTGTATCGATCCAGCCCCTCGATCCCGGGGTGCTCGGTCGTCGTCATGCGGAGAATCCTCCGGCCTCGGTCTCAGTGGTAGTGGTTGGGTGGGCGGTGCCCCGGGCCGGGGTGGCCCGGGTGTGGACAAGAGACGGTGCGGTCACGTGGGTGGTGCAGATGCCGTCGCCGTGGGCGATGGTAGCCAGCCGCTGCACCGGGGTCCCGAGCAGCCGCCCGAAGGCCTCGGTCTCGGCCTCGCACAGCTGCGGGAACTCGGCCGCCACGTGGGCCACCGGGCAGTGGTGCTGGCAGAGCTGCTCGCCCCCAGCCACTGTGCTCCCCCCGGCCGGGCTGGTGGTAGCGGAGGCGGCGTACCCGTCGGCGGACAGGGCCGCGGCGAGTGCCTGCACCTTCCCGGCCGGGCCGGCCGCGGCCATCGCCGGGCGGTACCTGCGCTCCAGCTCGGACACCTGGCGGCGGGCGAACTCGGCCACCGCCGCGGGCCCGGAGACCTCGGCCAGGAACCGCAGGGCACTGGTGGCCAGGTCGTCGTAGGCATGCTCGAACGCACTGCGCCCGGCGTCGGTGATCACGAAAAGCTTGGCCGGGCGCCCGCGCCCGCGGCTGGCCGGGCGGCGCGCGCTGCGGACCTCGATCATGCCGCCCGCCAGCAGGCCGTCCAGGTGACGGCGGATGGCGGCCGGGGTGAGGCCCAGCCGAGTGCTCAGTGCAGCCGCGCTGACCGGCCCATTCTCCAGGATCAGCCGGGCGATCCGGGCCCGGGTGCTGCGCTCAGCCCCGATCTGCCCGGCCACCGCCGTGATCCCGTCCATGGTGCCCACGCTTTTCACAACATCAGTGTGCCGTAAATCCATACCCGCTCGCAACGTGGTCGGTCATGGCCTCGGTCACACCAGTGATGGCCAGGCCGTAGCGGGGATGGCCGCTACCGGGCCGGGCTGGCCAGCAATGTCGATAAATCGAGATCACCGGGCCGCAGCCGGCTGCCTGGGCGTCTGGCCGAGGTGCGATCTTACCTTTTCGCACCGGTATTTCGCGATATGTTCACCCTGGCGGGGGCTGGGCGAGCCGTCGCTACGGGCAAACGCTGAGGGGAGCGGCGCGTGGGCCTACGGTTCAACCCCCCGCCCGACTGGCCGCAGATTCCCGACGGCTTCGCCCCGCCGCCGGGCTGGCAGCCCGATCCGGCCTGGCCGCCGGTGCCCGACGGGTGGAGCCTCTGGATTGCCGACGAAGGGCTGGCCGCCCCCACCACCCCGTCGCCTTACCCGGGCCCCGACGATGATCCCCCGACCGATCCGCTGCTGGGCGGGCAACTGCCCTACAGCCAGCTGTCCTGGTCGGATCTTCTCTCCCGGCGCGGGTCATACCGCGACTCCTACCGGTGGGGGGCCCCGGCCGGGCCCGCCACCGGGCTGGCCCGCGCCGCGCTGATCCTCGGTCTGCTGGGGTTCACGCTGGTGACCGGGATCGTGAGCGTGATCCTCGGCCTGATCGCGCTGGCCCGGATCCGCGAGGATCCACAGCCCGGGCGCGGCCTGGCCCTGGCCGGGATCGCTTTGTCGGGCCTGTGGGCCGTGGCCATCGCGATCGCCATCGGCATCGCGAGCACCGCCACCCCACCGCCGCACGCGGCCGGGCACGCTCCCCCGGCTCTCACGGTGGATGTCCGGTCGCTGCGGGGCGGGACGTGCTTCCGCGCTCTGGCCGGGGGCGCCGCGCCCGCGAGTGCCAGCTACGTGACGCCGGTGCCGTGTGCACAGCGGCACGGCGGGCAGGTCATCGCGGCCGTCACGGTCACCGGGCGGCACTACCCGGGCGCGTCCCTGCCGCAGCAGGCACGCCGCAGCTGCCAGGCCGCGTTGGCGGGCAAGGTCGACACCGCGCTGGTGACCGTCACCATAACGGCCCGCGATCTGTACCCGGACCCGGCCTCCTGGGCGGCCGGTACCCGCACCATCACCTGCCTGATGGTCGACTCCGCTGGTGACATGACCAGCTCACTGCTCGCGCGGCCGGTGGCAGGCTGACGCCCGCTCGCGTCAGCCCGGCCGCGGCCCGGACAGGAAACCGCGCAGCAGGGCGGCGGTGCCGTCGAGGTGCTCGGTCACCGCGATCCGGGCCCGCTCGGCGTCCCCCGCGAGAATGGCGTCCACGATGGCGGTGTGCTGGTCGGCGGTGTGCGCGATGTTGTGCCTGAGCACCGGGATCGCGTTGAGCAGGTCGTTCAGCCGCATCCGGGCGTCGGCGCAGGCCGCGGCCAGCAGGCTGGACCCGGTGAGTTCGGCGATGGCCAGGTGGAACAGGGTGTCGAGCCGCCGGTAGTCGGCCAGCCCGGCCTTGTTGACCGCGGCCAGCCGGGCGAGCAGGACGTCCCGGCCACGGTCACCAGGTGACAGCGCCAGCAGCTGGGCCGCCCCGGTCTCCACCGCCAGCCGGAAGGTGAACGCGTCCGCCAGCCGGCCCGGGTCCTCCTGGGCGATCCGGCGCACGGCCGCCGGATCGGGGGCCGGCATCGGGGAGCTGACAAACGTGCCGCCGAACCGGCCACGGCGCGACTCCACGTAGCCCGCCTGCTGCAGGGCCCGGATCGCCTCGCGCAGCGTGATCCGGCTGATGCCCAGCAGCCCGGCCAGTTCCCGCTCGGCGGGAAATCGCTCACCCGGGGCGACGACCCCCATCTTGATCACGGTCAGCAGCCGCTCGACCGTCTCCTCGAAGGCGTTTCCCGCCCGCACCGGGCCCAGCAGCGCACCGAGCTCTGTCCCCGTTGCCAAGCCTGGCCGCCCGGCCCGCGACCGCGCTGCGGGGAGCGGGAATTTCCGGTTCACCGGTAATTCCGGCTCAGGTCTTGACATGACCCGCACTCTAACCCTCAATGGTCTGATAATAAACCATTAGGCCACGGCTGCCTGGCCGAGCGCCTGAGCGCTCCCCCGGCGTCACCACCGGACCTACGTCGCACAGCTTGACGCAAGGAGCATCCGTGTCTGTCAACGAACAAGCGGTCCCGGTGCCAGGGACTGAGGCCGACGACGAGCGACGCCTTCACGAAATGGGCTACGCCCAGGAGCTTCGGCGCCGGATGTCAGGTTTCAGTAACTTCGCCGTCTCCTTCACGATCATCTCGATCCTGTCCGGCTGCATGACGCTGTACGGCTACGGGATGATCACCGGCGGCCCGGTCGCGATCGTCTGGGGCTGGCCGTTCGTCGGCATCATGACCTTGATGGTCGGGCTGTCGATGGCCGAGGTCTGCTCCAGCTTCCCGACCGCGGGCGGCCTGTACTACTGGGCGGCCAAGCTGGCCCGCGGGGGCCGGGGCGCGGTGTGGTCCTGGTTCACCGGCTGGTTCAACTTCCTCGGCCAGGTCGCGATCACGGCGGGCATCGACTTCGGCGCGGCGTTCTTCATCAACGCGTGGCTGAACCTGGTGTTCGGCACGTCCACCGCCCACCCGGTCACCATCCTGATCTACGCGTGCGTGCTGCTGGTGCACGGCCTGCTGAACCAGTTCGGCATCCGGCTGGTCGCACTGCTCAACGACATCAGCGTCTGGTGGCACATCATCGGCGTGCTGCTCATCGTCGGCCTGCTGGCGTTCGTGCCCTCGCAGCACCAGTCGGCGCACTTCGTGTTCACCCACATCACCAACCTCACCGGCTGGCACAGCACCATCTACGTGCTCGCCCTGGGCCTGCTGCTGGCCCAGTACACCTTCACCGGGTACGACGCCTCGGCGCACATGACCGAGGAGACGCACAGCGCGGCGCGCAGCGGCCCGCGGGGCATCGTCATGTCGATCGTGGTGTCGCTGTTCGCCGGCTGGGTGCTGCTGATCGGGCTCACCTTCGCCATCCAGCACTACACCGCCGAGGTGGCCTCGCCCACCGGCGAGCCGCCGGTGCAGATCTTCATCGACGCCCTGGGCGCGACCACCGCCAAGCTGCTGCTGCTCGTCGTGATCGGGGCCCAGCTGTTCTGCGGCATGTCCTCGGTCACCGCGAACTCGCGGATGATCTACGCGTTCTCCCGCGACGGCGCGCTGCCCGGCTCGAACATCTGGCACCGGGTGAACAAGCGGACCAGGACGCCCACCAACGCGATCTGGCTCGCCGCCGTGGGCGCGCTGATCCTCGGGCTGCCGTACCTGTGGAACAGCGCCGCGTACGCCGCGGTCACCTCGATCGCGACCATCGGCCTGTACGTCGCCTACGTGGCGCCCACCTTCCTGCGGCTGCGGCAGGGCGCCAGCTTCCAGCGCGGGCCGTGGCACCTGGGCGGGTGGAGCTACGTGGTGGGCTGGATCGCGGTCGTCTGGGTGGTCTTCATCTTCTTCCTGTTCATGCTGCCGACGGCCAGCCCGATCACCCGCAGCAACTTCAACTACACGTTCGTGGCGGTGCTCGTCGTCATCGGCTTCGCCGGGATCTACTGGCTGGTCTCCGCCCGGAAGTGGTTCCACGGGCCGAAGGTCCAGGGCAGTCCGGAAGAGCTCGCCGAGATCGAGCGGGAACTGGCAAGCTGAGCCGGAGTGGCCCGCCCGGTCCCGGGCGGGCCACAGGCTTCGAGGAAGGGAAGGCGACCAGTGCCCGATTCGGGCAGCGCGAGCCGGCGCGGGATGATGACGCTCGAGCGGCTGCGCGTGGAAATCGGCGAAGGCATGATCGACACGGTCGTGCTGGCCTTCACCGACATGCAGGGCCGGCTGCAGGGCAAGCGCCTGTCGGCCGAGTTCTTCCTCGACGAGGTGGTCCACCATCACGCCGAGGGGTGCAACTACCTGCTCGCGGTGGACGTCGACATGAACACCGTCGACGGCTATGCGATGTCGTCCTGGGAGCGCGGGTACGGGGACTTCGTCCTTGTGCCCGACTTCCGGACGCTGCGGCATCTGCCCTGGCACCCCGGGTCAGCGCTGGTGCTCGCCGACCTGGCCTGGCCGGACGGCAGTGAGGTGGTCGCCTCGCCACGGCAGATCCTGGCCGCGCAGGCCCGGCGGCTGGCCGAGCGCGGCTGGACCGCGATGGCCGGCACCGAGCTGGAGTTCATCGTGTTCCGCGACTCCTACGAGCAGGCGCAGGCCAGCGGCTACCGCGACCTCACCCCGGCGAACCTGTACAACGTCGACTACTCCATCCTGGGCACCAGCCGGGTGGAGCCGCTGCTGCGCGACATCCGGCTGGGCATGGCCGACGCGGGCCTGTACGTCGAGTCGGCCAAGGGCGAGTGCAACCTGGGCCAGCACGAGATCGCGTTCCGGTACGCCGAAGCGCAGGCCACCTGCGACAACCACTCGATCTACAAGACCGGCGCCAAGGAGATCGCCGCCGCCGCGGGCATGAGCCTTACCTTCATGGCCAAGGCCAACGCCCGCGAGGGGAACTCCTGCCACATCCACCTCTCGCTGCGGGACCGGGCCGGGCATGGGGTGCTGGCGGGCGACGGGCCGCACGGCCTGTCCAAGCTGGGCGAGCATTTCTTGGCCGGGCAGCTCGCCGGGCTGCGGGAGCTGAGCCTGTTCCACGCGCCGAACATCAACTCCTACAAGCGGTACGTGGCCGGCAGTTTCGCGCCGACCGCGGTTCGCTGGGGGGTGGACAACCGGACCTGTGCGATGCGGCTGGTCGGGCATTCTCCGCCATCCCTGCGGGTGGAGAACCGGACCCCGGGCGGGGACGTGAACCCTTACCTGGCGATCGCGGCGATGATCGCGGCCGGGCTGGCCGGCATCGAGCAGGAACTGCCGCTGGAACCGGCCTTCGAGGGGAACGCCTACCTCGACTCCGGCCCCCGGGTACCGGCCACGCTGCGGGATGGGCTCGCCGAGTGGCAGGCGAGCCAGCTGGCCCGCAAGGCGTTTGGCAGCGATGTGGTCGAGCACTATGCCAACGGTGCCAGGGTGGAACTGGCCGCGTTCGATGCCGCCGTCACCGACTGGGAGCTTCAACGGGGCTTCGAGCGGCTCTGACCACCAGGAGAACCCGGAGCGATGTCCACTTTCACCGTGCTCAACCCGGCCACCGAGGAACCGGTGGCCACCGTGCCGTCGTCCTCGGCAAGCGAAACCGATGCGGCGATCGAGCGTGCGGTCGTGGCGCGGGCCGCCTGGCAGGCGGTCTCGCCCGGCGAGCGCGCGGCGCTGCTGCGCGCGTTCGCCGACGTGGTCGACGCCCACATCGATGAGCTGGCCAGCCTTGAGGTCGCGGGATCCGGGCACCCGGCCGGGCAGGCCGCGTGGGAGGCAGGCAACGTCCGCGATGTGCTGCGGTACTACTCGGCCGCACCGGAGCGGCTGTGCGGACGGCAGATCCCGGTCCCCGGCGGCATCGATGTGACGTTCAAGGAGCCGGTCGGCGTGGTGGGCCTGATCGTGCCATGGAACTTCCCGATGCCGATCCTCGGCTGGGGGCTGGCCCCGGCGCTGGCGGCCGGCAACCCGGTGATCGCCAAGCCGGCCGAGCGGACGCCGCTGACCGCGATCCGGATCGGTGAGCTCGCCCGGGAGGCCGGCCTGCCCGAGGGGGTGTTCCAGGTGGTGCCGGGCAAGGGCTCGGTGGTGGGCCAGCGGCTGGTCGACCATCCCTCCGTGCGCAAGATCGTGTTCACCGGCTCCACCGAGGTCGGCCAGCAGATCATGGCCGGCTGCGCCCGCCAGGTGAAGCGGCTGACCCTGGAACTGGGCGGCAAGAGCGCGAACATCGTGTTCGCCGACGCCGACCTGGAGCGGGCGGCCGCCACCGCGCCGCAGGCGGTGTTCGACAATGCCGGCCAGGACTGCTGCGCCCGCTCCCGCATCCTGGTCGAGCGCGGTGTCTTCGACCGGTTCATGGAGCTGCTGGAACCCGCCGTCAAGCGGGTGACGGTGGGCGACCCGGCCAGCCCCAGCACCGAGATGGGGCCGCTGATCTCGGCCGAGCACCGGGAGCGGGTCGCCTCCTACGTGCCGCCCGGAGCCCCGGTCGCGTTCCGCGGCAGCGCACCCGACGGCCCGGGCTACTGGTTCCCGCCGACGGTGCTGGCCCCGGTGCGGCGGGACGACCCGGCCTACACCGAGGAGGTGTTCGGGCCGGTGGTCGTGGTGGTCCCGTTCACCGACGAGGCCGACGCGGTGGCGATGGCCAACGACACCCCGTACGGGCTGTCCGGCTCTATCTGGACCACTAACCTGGGGCGGGCGCTGCGGGTGGCGCGGGCGGTCGAGACCGGCAACCTGTCGGTCAATTCCCATTCCTCGGTCCGCTACTGGACGCCGTTCGGCGGCTTCAAGCAGTCGGGCCTGGGGCGGGAACTTGGCCCGGATGCCCTGGACGCTTTTACCGAGACCAAGAACGTCTTCATCGCAACCGAGGAGTGAGGCCGGATATGCAACGCCTGCTGGGCCGGGTCGCTGTGGTGACGGGGGCCGGGAGCGGTATCGGGCTGGCGAGCGCGCGCCGGCTGGCCGCCGAGGGGGCCAAGGTTGCCGTCGTCGACCTGGACGGGGAGACTGGCAAGGCGGCCGCCGACGAGATCGAGGGCCTGTTCATCCAGGCCGACGTGACCAGCGCGGACGATGTCGTGGCCATGTACGAGGCCACCCTGGGCGCGTTCGGCCGGATCGACATCGCCTTCAACAACGCGGGCATCTCGCCGTCCGACGACGGGTCCATCCTGGACACCGGCCTGGACGCCTGGCGGCGGGTGCAGGAGGTCAACCTCACCTCCGTCTACCTGTGCTGCAAGAACGTCATCCCGCACATGCAGGCCGGTGGCGGCGGCTCCATCATCAACACCGCGTCGTTCGTGGCGGTGCTCGGCTCGGCCACCTCACAGATCTCCTACAGCGCCTCCAAGGGCGGGGTGCTGGCCATGAGCCGGGAACTCGGCGTCCAGTTCGCCCGGGACCGCATCCGGGTGAACGCGCTGTGCCCAGGCCCGGTCAACACGCCGCTGCTGCGGGAACTGTTCGCCGCCGACCCGGAGCGGGCCCAGCGCCGGCTCGTGCACGTGCCGATGGGCCGGTTCGCGGAAGCGGAGGAGATCGCGGCCGCGGTCGCCTTCCTGGCCAGCGACGACGCCTCGTTCATCACCGCGTCCACCTTCCTCGTCGACGGCGGCATCTCCGGCGCCTACGTGACCCCACTATGAGCGCGCCGGTGATCGGGCTGTCCAGCTACGCCGAGCCGGCCCGCTGGGCGGTCTGGCAAGCACCGGCCGCGCTGCTGCCCACCACCTACCTGGACCAGATCACCGAGGCCGGCGGGATCCCGGTGCTGCTGCCGCCCGTGCCCGGGATCGGGGCCGCGCTGGCCCGCCTCGATGGGCTCATCCTCACCGGCGGTGGCGACCTCGACCCGGCCAGCTACGGCGCGCGGCCGGACCCGCGGACCAGCCGCGTCTCCCCCGAACGCGATCAGGCGGAACTGGAACTGCTCGCCGACGCGCTGGCGGCCGGGCTGCCCGTGCTCGGCATCTGCCGGGGCATGCAGTTGCTGAACGTCGCCCGGGGCGGGACCCTGCGCCAGCATCTCCCCACCGGGGGGCATACGTCCGCCCCGGGCACCTTCGGGAGGCATGCCGTCCGGCTGGCCGCCGGGTCCCTGCTCGCCTCGATCCTGGCGCCGGGCAACGGCGCCTCCGCCGCCGAGCTGACCGTGCCGACCGCCCATCACCAGGCCATCGACCAGCTCGGCGACGGCCTGATCGCCACCGCCTGGTCGGCCGATGGCGTGATCGAGGCGGTCGAACTGGCCCCGGGCCCCGGCCGGCATCCCTTCACCCTCGCGGTGCAGTGGCACCCCGAGGCCGGTGACGATCCCCGCCTGTTCCGGGCCTTCGCCGCGGCGGCGTCCGGCCATGCCCGATCGGGGCCGGACCCGGAGGCGGCCGCTGCCGCCGTTCCCGCCGTTCAGCGAATTGTCGATCCGGCATTCCACCTGCCGGAAACCCGCCCTTAGCCGCCGATAGCGGGAAGTGCTTGTCGCGCACGCCGCATGCTGTGACAATTTGGCCACGGGCCGTCGTATTGGGGTGGGGGGTGGCCGTATGGCCTGGCGTGGATCAGCGGGCGAACCGGGCCGAATGCTTGCGCTCAAGCGGCCCGGGTATCTGACACTGGCCGCCGTTCTGGCTGCGCTGATGGTGATAATCCTGCTCATAACGGGGGC
This sequence comes from Streptosporangiaceae bacterium, assembly GCA_036522155.1. Classification (GTDB taxonomy): domain Bacteria; phylum Actinomycetota; class Actinomycetes; order Streptosporangiales; family Streptosporangiaceae; genus UBA9676. The sequence continues at coordinate 2,195 of DATDGI010000268.1, read as the reverse complement.
ACCACCAGCGGCCGCCGCCGCGGTCGCGGCCGGGTTCATCTGCGGCTCCCTGCCCATTGTTTTCGGCCGTTACCGGCGGCGCGGGGCGCAGCCAGGGAACGGTACTTACATCATCCCGCTCAGCCCGCCGCCCCCGCCCCGCGATTTCGAGGGCAGGAGAACCGAGCTCCAGCAGATTCACGACGCCTGCGCCGTGGCACCACGCGACAAGCCCGCTCTTGTCCTGATCACCGGCCCGGCGGGGATCGGCAAGACCGCGCTGGCGGCCCAGTTCGCCCACCTGAGCAGGGACCTCTTTCCCGATGGCCAGGTCTTCGCCCGGCTTGGCCACTCCGAAGGAGAGGACTCGCCCGCGGACGTCGTTCTCGGCCGGTTCGTGCGGGCGCTGCAGCTGCTACGGGAAGAGGTGCCCGGGGGCCACGACGCCCTGGAACGCCGGTTCGCTGAGCTCACCGCCGGTAAGCGTGTGCTGTTCATCATCGACGACGCCTGCCATGCGGGCTGCCTCCGCAAACTGGTGCCCAGCGGCCCCTACTGCGCGGTTGTCGTGACCAGCCGGGCCGAGGGCTTCGCCGAGCAGCTTCCCGAGGCGGTCCAGGTGGCGCTGAAGCCGCTGTCCACGAAGGAGGCTGTCCGGCTGCTGGAGTCCGCGGTGGGCAGCAGCGACGTCAGGGACCGGGTCAGGAGCGCAGGCGTGGCGGCCGACCGGATCGCTGGCTCCGGCCATCCCCTCGCGGTCCGGCTGGCCGCGGCTGCGCTGGCGAGCCGGCCTTACTTCCCGCTCGAAGACGCCCTGACCCGGATGCAGGACCAGCGGCCGCTGCCCGCGACCACGCCCGAGGCGGTCCGGATGGGCCGCCTGGATCTCAGCTACGCACTGCTCACCGAGCAAGAGCGCAAGGCGTTCATGTGCCTGGGGCTGCTGGGCAAGCCGGTGGTCGCCCCGTGGGAGCTTGCCGCTCTGCTCGACGCGGGTGAGCAGCAGGCCATCCACCTGGCCGACAACTTGGCGCAGGAGCAGCTGATCCGGCGGACCGACGGCGGCCGGGCTGGGGTGGTCGAGTTCTCCCTGCACGACCACGTGCTCGGCTACGCGCGTGCCCGCATGCAAACGGAAATGCTGGTCGCGGAGCAGACGGAGGCGCTGTCGAGGCTGGCGACGGAGCGCACCGAACGGCGGCGGCGGGCGGATGGCCTTGGCACGCTGCTGCACGACACCATTCCCGAGTGGAGCAACGAGGGCTTGCTGGCGAAGGCCCTGGACGAGGCCCGCGACGCGCTGGTGAGCGCCCGCGAGAACGACCGGCCGCCGCAGGTCGCGCTGGCGCTCGCGACCATTGCCGACCTGCAGGCGGAACTCGGCAACACCAATGACGCGCAGGAACTCGCCGAGGCGGCCCGGGCCGTGCCCGGTGTCCCGGCCCCACCCCGGGCGCTGCGCTGCCTGGGCCGGGTGATGCTCAGGAACCGGCAGCTCACGCCGGGCCTGCGGCTGCTGGCGGAAGCCGTGACCGCGGCCCGCGACACCGGTGACCAGAACGAGGAAGTGCTGTCACTGGCCGAGCAGGCAGTGACCCTGGCGCTGGCCGGCGAATCCAGCGAGAGCCTGGCGGTAGCCGACCGCGCCGTCCAGCGAAGCCAGGACGGGCCGCAGTGGCTTTACCTGTCGGCCGCGTGGGCGCGGGGGCACGCCCTGGTTGGGGCCGGCCGGCTGGTGGAGGCGGCCGGGTTCCTGGCCGGGGTGGCCGGTGGGGCGTCGGCTGAATGGGAACTGTACCGCGCCTGGATCAGCCTGCTCCGGGGCCGGATCGCGGTCGATCTGGGGGAGATTCCGGCCGGGATCGGGTTCGCGGACGAGGCGATCGGGCTATTCGGCGGCATGGCCCACCGGTACGCGGCCGCCCACTGCCGCCTGCTGCAGGGCCGGGCGTATGCCCAGGCCGGTGACCTGGTCAAGGCCAATGCCTCGCTCAGCGAGGCGCTGGAGACCTTCCAGAACTGCGACGACCCCTACTGGCAGGCGGAGACCAAGCGCATCCTGGCCGCGGTGATGTTCCGGCAGGACCAACGGCACGAGGGACGCCTGCTGCTCAGCGAGGCGGAGCGAAGCTTCGCGCTGCTCAACGACGACACGAGCCGCCAGCGCGTGCGTGACGAACTGGCCTCCCACCGTGAGCCCTGGTGGCGGTTTGGTG
>DATDGI010000267.1:0-13085 GCA_036522155.1 Streptosporangiaceae bacterium | reverse complement strand
GGGAGTCGTTGTCGCTGGGGCCCTGGTGCTGCGCGCCAATCAGCCGGGTGCCGGGGCGGTCATCGCCGCGGTCCTGCCGAGCAGCCACGCCATGACGGTGCTGGAGCAGCAGCGCCAGCAGATGATCGTCATGGACGCGGCGGCGCACACCATGCACCAGGTCAGCAAGCCCAAGGTGGCCGCGGTGCCAACGCCCGGGACCGGTAGCGGTGGAGGTGGCGTCAGCTTCCCACCGCCCAATCCGGGTACCGCCCAGTCCACCGCCTACAACATGATGTCGTCGTTCGGGTTCGACCCGAAGACGCAGTTTGGCTGCCTGGACAACATCTGGAGCCGGGAGAGCGGCTGGAACTACCTGGCGGAGAACGCCAGCGGCGCGTATGGCATCCCGCAGGCGCTGCCCGGTTCCAAGATGGCCAGCGCCGGGGCCGACTGGCAGACCAACCCGGCGACCCAGATCAGGTGGGGACTCGGCTATATCCAGTCGAAGTACGGAACCCCGTGTAACGCGTGGGGATTCTGGCAAGCGAACGGCTATTACTGATTCCCGCTTGGGCCCACGTGAAAGACCGGCCCTGGTTTCCTGTGCCCTGATTGTGATGTTTCTTGTGCCCTGATTGTAATAACCACTGGGGAATGGCCGGTGCGTTCCGGTTACCTGCCGCCTGCTTGCGGGCGGGCGGTGATTGGCTTAAATCGGCCATCTGCGCGGCTTTGCCGGGACCCAGCCTGTGATAAAGGTCATAGTGCCTTTCTGGCCATTTCCCGGCCTCAGGCAACCCAGGCTTGGGCAAGGTAGATGACCGACAGCACCCCAGCGGGTGCGATGGTTGCCTCGACGCAACGCGCCGCCCTGACCCTGCGGCACATCCGCCCGCCGCCTGGCTCCGCGATATCGGGCCGGAGTTATTTCCCGGGGTGACACCTAGCGCACTATTCGCGCGCGAGCAAAGGTCTCTTGTGTCTGCGCTGCAGAATCTGTATCGCAAACCGTCCAAAATCACCATTGCAGTAGCTGGCGCGGCCGCGACCGTGGCATTGGCCTCGGGCGTGGCCGTTGCTGCTAATAGCGGGCCGGGCCGTCAGGTGGCGAACGCCCGGCTGGCCGCGCACCAGACCGCGGCTCAGTCGGCCCAGCTGGCGCGGGCCGGCGCGGGCCCGGCTCTGGCCGATCCGGCCCGCGAGTTCGGTCAGGCCCGGGCCTCGCTGTCGGCCCTGGAGCTGCGCTGGCTGGCCCGGGCAGAACGCCGGGCCGCGGCGCGGCGGGCAGCCCGCCGCCGGGCCGCGGCCGCCCGGCTGGCCGCCGCACAGGCGGCCCAGCAGTCCCAGTCCCAGCAGGCTCAGCAACCGGTCGGCGGAACGGCGGGCACGCTGGTCACACCGTCCGGGCCGCCCCAGCAGATCGCACTGGCCATGCTGGGCTCGTTCGGCTGGCCGTCCAGCCAGTCCGGGTGCTTGCTGAGCCTGTGGAACGCCGAAAGCGGCTGGAATCCGCAGGCCAGCAACCCGGCATCGGGCGCGTATGGCATCCCGCAGGCGCTGCCGGGCTCCAAGATGGCCAGCGCCGGGCCGGACTGGCAATCGGACCCGGCCACCCAGATCCGCTGGGGACTGGGCTACATCCGGGCGATGTACGGCAGTCCGTGCGGCGCCTGGGCGCACGAGCAGGGCACCGGGTCGTACTGACCGGCTGCCTCGCCGCTAGGAGCCGGCCCGCAGGGTGCGCAACGCCTCGGCGAACGCGGCCTTGCTGGCCGGCCACTGGGCCACCGGGGCGGTCACCAGCATCTCGTACGGCTGCTGGCCGCCCGCGGTGGGCAGGCGGGACACCACCTCGAGCCCCTCGACCAGGCCGGTGCCCGGCTGCTGGTAGGAGAATCGCCAGGCGCCCGCCAGCTGCCCGCGCAGCAGCCAGGGGGCGAGGGCGATCCGCCGGTAGCCGGGGTAGGTGCCGCGGCTCACCGCTTGCAGTTCCAGCACCCGGGCTTCCTGGACCGGGCCGGAGACGGTGAACGGGGCGAACGAGGCCGTGATCGTGCCGCCGGTCGCCGGGTCACGCAGATAGGTGGCGCGCCCCTGGCGGCCGCCCTGCCAGCCGTCCGGCACCGCCATCGCGAAACCGGCCGCCGTCCCGGCCGCCGCTGACTGGGTGTACCAGTGATAACCGGCGGGCAGGGAACTCGCCGCCGGGGAGGAGCCGCCCGTGCCTCCGGACGACGGCTTGCCGCCGCCCGAGGCGCGGGCGAACAGCACCCCGGCCACCAGCCCGATCATGACTATGGCGGCCCCGGCCAGGCTGAGGGCCAGGACCCAGCTGCCGGTGGAGCGCGGCTGCGCCCTCGGCGCGGTGCCGGGCGGGCCCGGTGATCCTGGCGGGCCCGGTGCCCAGGGTGGCGGCTGGCCGGGGCCAGCCGGCGCCGGGCCGGCCATCACCGGCCTGCCCATCGAAGGGCTGCCCGTCACCGGGCTGCCCGTCACCGGGCTGGCCATCACTGGGCTGGCCGTCGGAGGGCTGGCCGTCACCGGGCTGGCCATCACCGGGGCGGCCATCACCGGGCCGACTGTGGCCGGCGCGGCCGGGCGGGCAGGGTCCGCACCGCCGGGCCCACCGGGCGAGCCGCCGCCGGAGGCGGGGGAGCCAGCCCAGCCGGGGCCGGCCCAGGGCGGCACCACTGCCCCGGCTCTGACCGGGAATTTCACGTCGCCGACGCCGTCCGGGAACGGCACTTCGCCCGCGTTCGCGTGGAACGGCGCATCACCTGCGTTTGCCGGGAACGACGCGGCGGCGGGCACGCCCCCGGCCGGGACGCCCGGGGTGATCCCGGCGGGGTGGCCCGGGGCCGTCTGGGTCGTCATGTCCGCGGCCGGTGCCGCCGCGGCGGGGATGTCCGCGCCGGGCTCGGTGCCGGGCCAGCCGGCGTCGGCACCCGCCGGGAACTGCGCCGTGCCGCCCGGGGTGTAGAGGGGCGGGCTGGGCAGGAACCCGTGCCCGGGAGCGGACGCGCCGCCGTTGCCTGGCGTCCCCGGGCCGCCGTTGCCTCGCATTCCCGGGCCGCCGTTGCCTGGCGTCCCAGCCGGGCCGCCGCTGGCCGGGAACCCGGTCGGGTCGGTGCTGTCCACCGCGCTGACCAGCCCGGCGGGCCGGGTGCCCGGGTGCGGGCTGGCCGCCGCGACGGTCTCGGCGTTGCCGGCGGCCACGTCGGCGAGCAGCCGGATGGCACAGGCCGCGTCCGGCCGCTGGGCCGGGTCCTTGCTCATCAGCGAGTGGATCACCGTGCCCAGCTGGCCACCGGCCCGCACCGGGGGCGGGTCCGAGTGGACGATGCTGGCCAGCACGGCCATCGGGCTGTCGTGGCCCTCGAACGGCCCCCGCCCTTCCACCGCCGCGTACAGCGTGGCGCCGAGCGACCACAGGTCCGATGCGGGGCTGGCCGGTTCGCCCCGGATCCGCTCCGGCGCGCAGAACCCCGGCGTGCCCATCACCATGCCCGCCTGGGTCAGCCCGGGGTCCCCGTCCAGGGTGGCGATCCCGAAGTCGGTCAGCACCGCCCGGCCGTCACTGGTGATGAGCACGTTGCCTGGCTTCACGTCGCGGTGCACGATCCCGGCCGCGTGGGCGCTGGCCAGCGCGCCGAGCAGCATCACCCCGATGCTGGCGACCTGCCGGGGCGGCAGCGCCCCGTCCTGCGCCAGCACCCGCTCCAGCGAGCGCGCGGCGACCAGTTCCATCACGATCCAGGGCGTGCCACCGGTCTCGATCACGTCGTAGACGGTGACGACCCCGGGGTGGTTGAGCTTGGCGGAGACCCGGGCCTCCCGCATGGTGCGCTCACGCAGGACCTTCCGGTCCTCGTCCGGCATGAGGCCGGGCAGCCGGACCTCTTTGATGGCCACGTCGCGGGTCAGCACCAGATCCCGGGCCCGCCAGACGGTACCCATGGCACCCTGGCCGATCCGGTCGAGCAGTTCGTAGCGCCCGGCGACGACGCGTCCCGGTCCCGTGACTGCCTGCATGGCCCGGACCATACACTGACCAGCCGCCAGGATTCATGTGAGAAGCGTGAGAATCCGCCCAGTGTCGTATGAATATCGCCACACCGGGCGACGGCCGGCTGTCAGTCCGGGCGCGGGCCGATGGTGACCAGCCGGGACGCCTGGCCGCCGGCCGGGCCGGCGAAGAAGTCGTTGCCCTTGTCATCGACGATGATGAACGCCGGGAAGTCGCGCACCTCGATCTGCCAGACCGCTTCCATCCCGAGTTCGGGGTACTCGATCACCTCGACCTTGGTGATGCACTCCTTGGCCAGCCGGGCGGCCGCCCCGCCGATCGAGCCCAGGTAGAAGCCGCCGTGCTCGGCACAGGCCCTCGTCACCGCGGGCGAGCGGTTGCCCTTGGCCAGCATGCCCAGCGACCCGCCCGCGGCCTGGAACTGATCGACGTAGGAATCCATCCGGCCCGCGGTGGTCGGGCCGAACGACCCCGACGGGTAGCCATCGGGGGTCTTGGCCGGCCCGGCGTAATACACCGGGTGGTCGATCAGGTATCGCGGCATGGGCTGGCCCGCCGCCAGTCGTTCGGCAATCTTGGCGTGGGCGATGTCACGGGCGACGACCAGCGGCCCGGTCAGGGACAGCCGGGTGGCGACCGGGTGCTTGCTGAGCTCGGCCCGGATGTCGGCCATCGGGCGGCGCAGGTCGATCCGCACCACCTCGGCGGCCAGGTCCTCCTCGGCCGGCTCGGGCAGGTACTGGGCCGGGTCGGTTTCCAGCTGCTCCAGGAAGACCCCGTCCGCGGTGATCTTGGCCAGCGCCTGCCGGTCGGCGGAGCAGGAGACCGCGATCGCAACCGGGCAGGACGCGCCGTGCCGGGGCAGCCGGATGACCCGCACGTCGTGGCAGAAGTACTTGCCGCCGAACTGCGCGCCGATACCGATCTTGCGGGTGATCTCCAGCACCTGCTGCTCGAGCCCTTGGTCGCGGAACCCGTGCCCGGTGGCGGACCCCGCCGCCGGCAGCGAGTCCAGGTAGCGGGCGGAGGCGTACTTCGCGGTCTTGAGCGCATACTCGGCGCTGGTGCCGCCGACCACGACCGCCAGGTGGTACGGCGGGCAGGCGGCGGTGCCGAGCGAGCGGATCTTCTCCTCCAGGAACGCCAGCATGCTGGCCTCGTTGAGGACCGCCTTGGTCTGCTGGAACAGGAACGACTTGTTGGCCGAGCCGCCGCCCTTGGCCATGAGCAGGAACCTATACTCCGCGCCGGGCGCCGCGTACAGCTCGATCTGGGCGGGCAGGTTCGAGCCGGTGTTGCGCTCGTCCCACATGGTCAGCGGGGCCAGCTGCGAATAGCGCAGGTTGAGCTGGGTGTAGGCGTCGTAGACGCCGCGGGCCAGGTGCTCCTCGTCGCGGCCGTCGGTGAGCACGCCCCCGCCGCGCTTGCCCATGATGATCGCGGTGCCGGTGTCCTGGCACATCGGCAGCACCCCGCCCGCCGCGATGCAGGCGTTGGTGAGCAGATCCCTGGCCACGTACCGGTCGTTGGGGCTCGCTTCGGGGTCGGCCAGGATGGACCGCAGCTGGCGCAGGTGCCCGGGCCGCAGCAGGTGGGAGATGTCCCGCAGGCCCTCCCGGGTCAGCAGCGTCAGCACGTCCGGGTCCACCTCAAGGAATTCGCGGCCAAACGCCTGGCGTCGCCTTACCCCCGCGTCGGACAGCAGGCGGTACGGGGTGGTGTCCTGGCCGAGCGGCAGCAGGTCGGTGTAGGCGAACTCAGGCATCTGCGGTGGTTCCTCGCTCTGATGGCAGCGGCATTTTCATCCTAGTGAGAGCCCTGGCGGCCCGCGCATACCAGCGGATTCGCTGGGTATCTTGCCGTGGTCAGCAGGCGAGCCCCGCCAGGAAGGGCAAGGGTGGCCGACATGGTGAGCATCCCCGACGCTGGCCCGCGCCAGGTGGATCTGGGTGAGGCGGCCCGGCAACTGGAGCTTGCGGCGCACGACGCGCGGGTGGCTTTCGACTGCGTCCAGCTGGGCGAACTGGACCGGGCGCACACCCATGCGATCACGGCCCGGGCGGCCGCCGACGCGGCCGAGACCCTGCTGCGCGCCGCGCTCGGTGATGACGCCCGGCGCACCGACGAGCGCTAGCCCCGCCGCTCGGCGGCATCTCATGATCACCGAATCCTGTCGGTCATAGTTCACTAAACACGATTCGGTGATCAAGGAAAGATGACTAGTGTGTGAGTCACACATATATCTAGGAGGGCTGATGACGGTATCGGCGGCGGGCACGTTCACGGTCACGTCCTGGCAGGAGGACACCCACGCAGAACTGGATGGCAAACAGAAGCTCACCAAGGCGCAGATGGGGTTCCGGCTGACCGGTGACCTGGCCGGGGACCTGGTCTCGGACACGTTCATGTACTACCGGGAGGACGGGAGCGCCGAGTACACCGGGCTGCAGCGGTTCTCCGGTGAGATCGGCGGCCGGTCCGGCACCTGCGTGATGGTCGCTGACGGCGGCTACGACGGGGCCGAGGCGCGATCAAGCTGGCGGGTCATCCCCGGTTCCGGCACCGGGGAGCTGGCCGGGCTGACCGGGTCAGGCTCCTCGGTGGCCTCGGCCGAGCCGCCGGGCAGCTACACCCTTGACTACGACTTCGGCTGAGCCGCCCGGCGCGGAGCTGGACCAGACCGCCAACCTGCTGGGCGCGCTGTCGCTGGTGATCGCCGACCGGATGGCCGACGAGATGGCGGAGGCGGGCGGCCGTCCGGAGTCGGCCGCGGCCGCGCTGTCGGCGCTGCTGCACTTCCTGGACCGGCCGACGATCGACCGGCTGCGGCAGGTGCTGGGGCTCACCTCCTCGGGCACGGTCCGGCTGATCGACCGGATGGAGGCGGCTGGTCACGTGCGCCGCGGGGCGGGCCCGGACGGCCGGTCCACCACGGTGTCGCTGACCGGGGCCGGCCGCGCCGCGGCCGGCCGGGTCGCCGACGCCCGGGCCGGGGTGGTGGTGGGTGCGCTGGCCGGGCTGTCCGCTGAGGAACGGGCCGTGCTGCGCGACCTGGTGGCCAAGATGCTCGTGGGCTTCATCCGGGGGCCGGGCGCGACGCGATGGATGTGCCGCCTGTGTGACGTGGGGCTGTGCCGGGGCGCCGAGGGCGGCTGCCCGGTGGGCAATGCGGCCCGCGCCCGCTTCCAGGCCGGCTCCCGCGGCCGGGAGAGCGGGCGCGGCTGACCGCGCGGAGGTTTTACGGGTTGGCGGTCGCGCACATGACCCAGACACCGTAGGTGATGGCATTGATGCCGTCGGTGTTGATCACCTTGGCCTCCCAGGTCGTCGAGCTGACCGGCCCGTCGCTGATGATTCCTGGGGCCTGGGTGTTGGTGTTCCCGATATCGGTCACGCCGCCACCGACGAGGACATCGCCGGATGGGCAGGGCAAGTCCGTCGTGTGGGTGTCGAACGGCTGGATGGTGATCTGGTCTTCGAGCTGGGTGTAGCCCGAGACCCCCGGCGGGCCAGCCGGTCCCGGGTCACCCTTGGGGCCCGCGGGTCCCGCCGGGCCTGGCGCGCCGTTGGTGCCCGCCGGGCCCTGCGGTCCCGCTGGCCCGGCCGGGCCGGCCTGGTTCCAGGACAGGGGCTTCTCACCGCGCCGGCACTTCTGGCCGGCGGTGGCGTCGATGAAGCGCATCGCCCCGGTGGCCGTGGAATAGCAGGCGTTGAGGACCTGCGGGCCACTGGTGGCATTGGCCGCCAGAGCCATGCTGGTCCCCGCGGTCGCCAAACAGAGGCCGGCCACGACCGAGATCAGGACCGGGGGTGTGGTCAGCCGCCACCACCCCGATCCAGGGCGGCGTGGCTCGCGCGTGCGGATGGTCGGGAGGTTCATGTCTGCCTCTCTCGTCTGCGCTGGCCGCACGGGGTGTGCGGGACGCTGGTCACGTCCCAAACCTTGCGGTGCGCGGGCCGGGGCAAGAAGTGACACAGCCCTGTCAGCACCCCGACAATGCGGATCTGTCAGAGCTGGGGGGTGCGCGCGCCCGCTGGGCGTACTGCCGCTAGCGGGCCAGGCGGGGGAGGAGGAGGGAGGCGACGGTGATGCCGGCCACGGTCGAGCCCACCAGCACGCCGGTGTCGAGCCAGAGGTTGGTGGGCAGGCCGATGAGCAGCCCGCGGAGCGCGTCCACCTCGTAGGACAGCGGGTTGGCCTTGCTGATCGCCTGCAGCCAGCCGGGCATCAGCCGGGTCGGGTAGAGCGCGTTGGAGCTGAAGAACAGGGGCATGGTGATCGCCTGGCCGATGCCCATCAGCCGGTCCCGGGACAGCGCCAGGCCGGCGATGCTCATCGACAGGCAGGAGAAGAACGCCGATCCCAGCACGACGATGCAGGCCACCCCGATGAGCTTGGCCGGGTTGACGGTCAGGCTCACGCCGAGCAGGGCCGACAGGATCACGATGACCGCCGCCTGGACGATCGAGCGCACCCCGGCCGCGAACGCCTTGCCGGTGATCAGTGCTGCCCGCGGCGTAGGCGTGACCATGAGCTTGGTGAGCACACCGGCGTCCCGCTCCCAGATGATCTGGATGCCGTAGAAGATCGCGATGAACAGGGTGGACTGGGCCAGGATCCCGGGCGCCAGGTAGTCCAGGTACGGCAGCCCGTGCGGGGCGGCGATGGCGTGGATGCGGGTGAACGTCTCGCCGAAGATCAGCAGCCACAGCGCGGGCTGGACGGCCCGGGTGTACAGCTCGGTCCGGTCGTGCCGGATCTTGCGCAGCTCGACCCAGCACAAGGTGGCGACCCGGGAGACCAGCCGCCGGGCCGCGAAGACCGCCGAGTCCGGCGGCAGGACTGGCTCAGCCGAGACGGCGGGCGGTGCGCCGGGCGCGGCGGACGTCACGGATGCCTCCCTGGTCGCTGCGGTCGTCGAGGGTGTCGCCGGTGTAGTGGCGGAACACGTCGTCCAGCGTCACCCCGTCGCCGAGCGCGGCCTTCAGGTCCTGCGGGGTGCCGGTGGCGCGGATGGTGCCGCGGTGCATGAGCGCGATCCGGTCGCAGTACTCATCGGCTTCGTCCATGTAGTGCGTGGTCATCAGCACCGTCATGGCGCCGCCCTGGCGGAGCCGGGCGATGAACTCCCATACGCCCGCCCGGGCGACCGGGTCGAGCCCGACCGTGGGCTCGTCAAGCACCAGCAGCCGGGGGGTGTTGACCAGCGCCTGGGCCAGTTCGAGCCGGCGGACCATGCCGCCCGAGTAGGTTTTCACCAGCCGCTGGGCGGCGTCGGCCAGGCCCATGGCCGCGAGCGCGCCGTCCACCCGCTGCCGGCGCACGGCGCGTGGCACGTCGAACAGCCGCGCGAACAGCTCGACGTTCTCCTGGCCGGTGAGCGAGGCGTCGGCGGACAGCAGTTGCGGCACGTACCCGATCAGCCGCCGGACCCGCATCGGCTCGGCGGCGACGTCGGTGCCGAACACCGCGGCCCGGCCCGCGGCCGGCTTGAGCAGGGTGATCAGCATGCGCAGCGTGGTGGTCTTGCCCGCGCCGTTCGGCCCGAGCAGGCCGAACGTCTCACCGGCGCCGATCCGCAGGCTGACCCCGTTCACCGCCACGTGGTCGCCGAAGCGGAACGTCAGACCGGTGCAGTCGACCGCGCTCGCGCCCGCCGGCCCCCGCGGCGGACCAGGCCGCCCGGCGGCCCGTGGGGTGACCACGGTCAGGAGCGCCCGGTGCGCTCCAGCTCGGCCTCACTGGTGCCGGGCTGCGTGGGCGACGATTCCTCGTGCACGTAGCGGCCGCCGCGCATGGCCGATGCGATGGCGGCGATGATGAGCACGGCGATGGCCATGCTGAAGACGATGTCCAGCCCGTGGTGGAACGGCCCGGCGATCAGCGCGGGGAAGAACCCCTTGCCGGTCAGCACGGCCGCGTGGCTGGCGCTCAGGTGGGCCAGCACCCCGGTCGGCGCGAGCAGTTGCTGCACCGGGTTGTAGCCGAGGAACGCGGCGAACAGGCTGCCGACCGGCGGCAGGCCGCCGATCTTCTGCGCCACCGGCAGCGGTACGCCCTGCGCGAGCAGCCCGTGTGTGAGCGTGGTCGGCAAGGTCGCGGCCAGGCCCGCGATCATCAGGGTGAAGAAGATCCCGATCGACAGCACGAACCCGGAGTTCTGGAACGTGGCGAGCATGCCCGAGGCGGCGCCCCGCTGCCTGGCCGGCACGCTGTTCATGATGCCGGCCGCGTTCGGCGCCGAGAACAGGCCCATGCCCGCGCCCGCCACGAAGATGAGCGCCGCGAAATAGGGATAGTGGAAGTCGGTGGGCAGGAACAGCAGGCCGGCGAACGCCGCCGCGGAGACCAGCAGCCCGCCCGAGGCGAACGCGCGGGCCCCGTGCTTGTCCGACAGCCAGCCGGAGACGGGGCCGGAGACCACGAAACCGGCCGTGAGCGGCAGCAGGAAGATGCCGGCCCACAGCGGGGTCTCCTTGAACGCGTAGCCGTGCAGTGGCAGCCAGATCCCCTGCAGCCAGATGATCAGCATGAACTGGAGGCCGCCGCGGGCGATCGAGGCCAGCAGGGTGGCGGTGATGCCGGCCGCGAACGCCCTGATCCGCATCAGCCGCAGGTCGAACATGGGGCTGCGGATCCGCAGTTCGATCAGGCAGAAGGCGGCCAGCATCGCGACCCCGCCGAAGATCCCTGTCAGCACCAGCGGGCTGGTCCAGCCCATCGAGTGCCCGCCGTAGGGGATCAGCCCGTAGGTGATGCCGACAAGCAGCGCGATCAGCCCGATCGCGAAGGTGACGTTGCCCAGCCAGTCGATCCGGGCCGGGGTCCTGATCCCGATCTCACGCAGACTGAGGTAGGACCAGATGGCGCCGCCGATGCCGATCGGGACCGAGACGATGAACACCAGCCGCCAGTCGACCGCCGCCAGCACTCCGCCGAGGACCAGGCCGATGAACATGCCGGAGATGCCAGCCACCTGGTTGACGCCCATCGCCATGCCGCGCTGGTCGGACGGGAAGGCGTCGGTCAGGATCGCCGGGGCGTTGGCCATCAGCATCGCCCCGCCGACCGCCTGGATCACCCGGAAGCCGATCAGCCACAGCGCGCCCGATGGGCCGGTCAGCGGGTCGAACGGCAGCGCGAGCGCACCCAGGGCGAAGACCGTGAACCCGACGTTGTACATCCGGACCCGGCCGTAGATGTCGCCCAGGCGGCCCAGCGTGACCACCAGCACCGCCGACACGACCAGGTAGCCCATCAGCATCCACAGCAGGTAGCTGATATTGCCCGGGGTCAGCGGGTTGAGATTGATCCCGCGGAAGATCGCCGGCAGCGAGATGATCACGATGGAGGCGTTGACCGTGGCGGCCAGCATGCCCAGCGTGGTGTTGGACAGAGCGAGCCACTTGTAATGGGTGCCGTCGAGCCGCCCGACGGCCGCGCGCTCCGGGCCGGGCCCGTTCCCGGTGCTGGCTCCGGTGGCGCCCGCCGGGCTGCCGCCGTTCGCGGTTCCGGCCGGTCCAGTACCGTTGCCGCTCGCCCCGGTCACGCCCGGCCCGGGTTCCCGGGCCTGGCCGTTCGCCGACTCGTCCACGTGGCCGCCGCCCTCGCCTGCGCTGATAATTGTTATCAGCAAACTAACAGACAATCAAGGTGCTGCCCAAGGGCCGGGCGGGTGGCTACCGGTGCATGCTGGCGGAGTCCCGGGACTGGCTGGCGGAGTCCCGGGGCTGGCTGGCGGGCCAGGCCCGCCGTGGTATCAGCCGGGCCAGCCCGGCCGGGCGGCCGTCGGCCGGCCGCAGTGAGGGCGACAGGCCCGGGCCGGGCGGAGCGAGCGTGACCGGCTTGCCCGGCAGGCCCGGCAGGGCACGCGGGACCGGGCGCGGGCGGGCGGGTTCCCGCACGGCGGCCGCCACGCTCTCCGGGATGGCACCGCCCGGGATCTTGGCTCCCAGCACCCGGGCCAGCTCGTCCACCAGCGCGTCCATGCTCTCGGCCAGCGACGCGCGCTGGGTCTGCCCTTCCGCGATCTGCTCGGCCGCCGTGCGGATTTCCGTCATCGCGTTTTCCACCTGGTCGGTGGCTGACCGCTGCTGCTGCGTGGCGAGAATCGACTCCTCCACCATGGCGGCCGCCGATTCCACCAGGGCGGCCACCTCGTCGGCCTGTTTCGTGCCCTGCTCGGCGGCCAGGATGGTGGCGTTCGTCTCCTCCTGCACCGAGGCGATGATCGAGCTGATCGTGTCGGTGGAGTGGATCGACCGCTCCGCCAGCTTGCGCACCTCGCTCGCGACCACCGCGAACCCCTTCCCGGCCTCACCCGCCCGGGCGGCCTCGATGGCGGCGTTCAGCGCGAGCATGTTCGTCTGGCTGGAAATGTCGTTGATGAGTTCCAGCACCTCACCGATCTTCTGCGCCTGGGACCCGAGCGACAGCGCCCGCTCGGTGATCATCTGCACCTGGCCGTGCATATCGCTCATCGTGCCGCCGATCCGGGTGGCCGCCTGGCCGACCGCGTGGGAATTGTCGGCGATGGCGCGGGCGGTGGTCGCCAGTTCACCGATCATGGCCGACGTCTGGGCCACGGCCACGGCCTGCTTGCTGGTCGGCTCTACCGCGTGATCAACCGCCGAGCGGAGCTGGGCGACCATGCCGGCCAGCCCGGTGCCGGTCGCCCGCAGCTGGGCCAGCAGTTCGTCGCGGTCGGCGACCCGGTGCAGCGCGGCCGCCGTTTCGCGCTGCCGTCGCTGTTCCGTGCGGACCAGCCGCAGCACGAAGAAGACCAGCAGCGCCACCGACGGCGGCACGACCGCGAACGCGATGACCGCGGCGACGATTGCTTCGTGAGCGGCCGACTGGGCCAGGGCCCGCGCGGCGATGGCCTTCGGGCCTGGCGGCTGGCTGACGGCGGCGGACGCCTGGTGGAGTGCGATCTGATAGCGCCACAGCGCCAGCCCGCCGGTGCCGGCCATCAGCGCGATCACGAGTGCGCTGACAGCGATGATCCGGCTCTGCGCCCCCCACCGCTCCCGCCCTGGCCTGCCTGGCACCGTTCCCGCCCCCCGGCCGAACAAC
>DATDGI010000266.1:0-4386 GCA_036522155.1 Streptosporangiaceae bacterium | reverse complement strand
CGTTTCGTTGACCTCACTCCCCTGAGCAGCCCGAGAGCGAGGTCAGGAACATTGCGGCTCCACTCCGTGAGTAAACAGTCAGTGGGGTGGCTCAATCCGGGAACCGCACACCAGGAACCCACCCCGAACTGGTCGTTCTGCAACGGTGAGCCTCGGTGAACTGGGGAATCCACAGGCGCTCATACTCGGCGTTCCGGGCGACTGTGAGCGCGCCCCCTCGGCGGCACGAGCGGATGGTCGTTCTGTTCGCGGCTGACAGCCCCGGAACCTGTCAACCTGAATGGGGCACCGTGGGATGGCTTTTACTGAGCGGCGGTCTCCTTCTGGTCGGGGCGGTTGATCCACGAGGTGGCCGGTAGCTGTGGCGGTGCCGGAGGCTGGCGGACGAACTGTTCAGGGTGGGCGGCATAGGCGGCGGTGAGCACGTTCGCCCGGGCGGCCTGGACGGCCTGGGCGCGGCCGTAGTGGATGTCGGCGGCGGTGTGCAGGCCCAGCGCCGAATGTCGATGTTCTTGGTTGTACCAGGGGAAGAAGACCTGGCAGTGCGCCCGGGCGGCCTCGACCGAGGCGAAGCGGCGGGGGAAGCCTGGCCGGTACTTCAGTGTCTTGAACTGGCTCTCTGAGTAAGGGTTGTCGTTGCTCACGTGCGGCCGGGAGTGGGACTGGGTGACGCCGAGGTCGGCGAGCAGGAACGCGACCGGCTTGGAGGTCATCGAGGAGCCGCGGATGCTCTCCTGTTTGTCAATCGGCTTGTCCGGTCAATTCGGTGATGCTGACGGGCTCATCGCAGCAGGGGCACAGGCCGCCGTAGCCGAGTCGCCGGCAGGGCCGGTTGCAGTCGTGGCACCACTGGTCGCCGAGGTAGCGCTGGCCGCAGTCGCCGCATTGGCAGATGCTGGCTTGCCGGTGGCCCGGGCCGGCTGGCGGCGGCGGGACGGCGATGGGCTGGCGGCGGCGGAAGGCTTTTTGCCGGCAGGCCTGGGAGCAGTACTGCTGCCGGCGGACGGGGATGAAGGGCGCCGCGCAGACCGGGCAGCGCGCGGGCCGGCCCGTTGTCGTCACGTTGTCGTCACGCGGCGGGCCGTCGCGGTGGGCTGGCCGGGGCAGAGCAGGTAGTAGGTCTCGCGGGCGAGGTAGCGTTTGAGGCAGCGGATGATCTCCAGCTTGGAGTGGCCCTCGGCGGTTTTGCGCGCCACGTAGGCCCTGGTTTTGGGGTCGATGCGGATCCTGCTGATGGCGGCCAGGTGCAGCGCGGAGTTGGCCTGCCGGTCGCCGCCGCGGTTGAGCCTGTGCCGGCGGGTCATGCCGGAGGAGGCGGGCAGCGGCGCGGTGCCGCAGAGCATCGCCCAGCTGGCCTCGGAGCGCATCCGCTGCCGGTTGTCGCCGGCGGTGACCAGCAGCTGCCCGGCGATCTCGACGCCGATGCCCGGCCGGGCGAGCAGCTGCGGCGCGAGGGCGGCGACGATCGGCTGGGTGAGCTCATCGAGCATGGCGATCTCGTCGCCGAGGTCGAGGATCCGCCGGGCCAGGGACTTCAGCGCGATCCGGGGGCGCTGGCCGGGTCGGCGGCGTTGCTGGTGTCGGGGCGCCAGGCGGCGCAGGTGCGGATCAGCTGCATCCGGGTCAGGTTGCGGACCTGGTCGCGCAGCTCCTCCGGCGCGGACACGATGCTCATCCGCAGCAACTGCAGTGCGTTGCGGCGGGCCCGGATCGCGCTGCCGCGGGTGACCCGCAGCACCCGCAGGGATTCCACCGCGCCGTCCTTGCTCTTGGGGGTGCTGGTGCGGCGGCCGTGCAGCGCGGCCCGGGCGGCGCTGATCGCGTCCAGGTCGCCGTCCTTGCCCTTGCGGCGCCGGTCCGAGCGGTCGGGCCGGTCGACCTCCAGCACCTCGATCCCGGCGCCGGCCAGGTGCCGGGCCAGGCCGGCCCCGTAGCTGCCGGTCCCCTCCACGCCGACCCGGGCGATGTCTCCGAAGGAGCGCATCCAGCGGATCAGCGCCCGGTACCCGGCTCGGGTGGTGGAGAAGCTCCGCGTCGCCAGCACGTGCTCACCGGTGTCGATTACCGCGGCGACGTGCAGGTCCTTGTGCGTATCGACTCCGCCGATGACGACCCTGGTGATGGCCGATGGCAGCGGGGCCGGCGTGAGCTGGGGCATGCTTGTCATGTCGTTCCTTCCGGTCTGACGGGCTGCGCTGGGACGGCGGCGCCGCGTCAGCCGGAACCGGCGGACAAGACAATGATGAGGCCTGGTGGCGCAGGCCCTCCTTAGGTCACACCGTCGGCGAGGCGAGACGCCTCGCCAGGTGCTCCCGGGCAGCCGGCACATCCGAGGAAAGACAATCGCTCGTCAATCGGAAGTGAGGGTCAAGAAGCCCGGGAGCAGCCTGGCACCAGCATCCTGGCGTGTCCGTCGGCGTGAGGGTCAGGACACCCGGGAACACCGGCCCTCACATACTCACTGTCAGCGTGGATGGCCAGCTGGCCGGCCGCGATGTGCTGCCCGGCGCAGGTGGCGGCGATCAGCTTCTCGGCGAGCACGGCGGACTCGCGGGTGGCGACCATCCAGCCGACGGCGTACCGGCTGAAGATGTCGAGGATCACATACAGGTAGTAGTAGGTCCACTTGGCCGGGCCATGCAGCTTGGTGATGTCCCAGCTCCAGACCTGGTTCGGCGCGGTCGCAATCAGCTCGGGCTTGACCGCGGCGGGGTGGGTGGCCTGGCGGCGCCGTTCCTTGCTCTCTCCGGCCGCGCGCAGCACCCGGTAGAAGGTGGATACCGAGCCGAGGTAGGTTCCTTCGTCCAGCAAGGTGGCCCAGGCCTCGGCCGGGGCGGCATCGGCGAACCGGCCGCTGTGCAGCAGGTCCAGGATCGCCTGGCGCTCGGCCAGGGCCAGCGCCCGAGGCTGGTGCCGGTCCCGGTGCGGCACTGCCGCCGGGCGCGGCGGGGCCGGGCTGGCCTGGTGCCGCCGATAGTAGCTGGCCTGCGGCGCGCCCACCGCGGCGCACGCTGCCCGCGTCCCGGTCTGCGGCGCCAGCGTGGCGACCGCCTCATCGGTCACGGCGCTGACGCCGGATCGGTGTCCTCGCTCTCGGAGAGCGCCTCCAGGCTTGAGATTTAACCTTTCTTCTGGCCACCCGCCTTCTTGGATGCGTCCGTTTTGCGAAGTTCGGATCCGAGGCGGTGGCGCGGGGCTGGGGTGTTGTTGCCGCCGGGTGGGCGCCCGGGGCCGGGGTGGGTGGTTTTCGGCAGATGGGCTGGGGTGCCCAGCCGGTCACGCAGATGACGAAATGATCGCCGGACCCGGTAGGGCGTCAACGGCCGTCCGGGGCGGGGTCGCCGTTCCCAGGGGCGGCGCAGGTCGGCCGCCATGCCGCGGGCGAGGCGGAGCTGGACGCAGGCGGCGATTAACAGCCAGGTCCAGCGCACCGCCTGCTCGGGGTGGCGGACCCGCGCGGTGGTCCACCCCAGCTGCGACTTCATCAGCTTGAAGGTGTGTTCCATGTCGAAGCGGCGCAGGTAGGCGCGCCAGCACACATCCAGGTCAGGTGCCTGCGGGCCGGAATGCCACAGCCACATCGTGCGGTGCGGGCTGCGGCCGTCCGGCAGCCGTTCGACCCGGACTTCGATGATGGTGCCCTCGATGACCGGAAGGCGGGTGTGCAGTTCTGCTTCCAGCCGGGCGAAGTAGCCCGTCCGCTGGACCTTCTGGTGCATGCCGTGCCAGGCCCGGACCTCCACGCGCCCATAACGGCTGGTGCCGGGCACGACCAGCAACTGGTCAGGGTGGCGCAGGTTCGCGCTGGCAGCGAGCTCGAAGCGCTGGCCGTGCACGCCGTTGCGGCCGGGGCCGGGCTTGCGGGGGGCAGGCCGCCCGTCGTAAAAGACGCGGTCGCCGGCGATGCGCACCAGCAGCTGGACCTCAAGGCCGCCCAGCGCGTGCGTGAGTGCGGCGGCGGCATAGCCCTGGTCCAGGATGAACAGCGGCGCAGGCCGCCCGGCAGGTCCCTGGCGCCTGCTCAGCCGGCCCGCCAGGTCACGGATCTGGCCTGCGGTCGCGGTCACCGGGCAGGCTCCCTCCGGCAGGCGCCGCGCGTCGACCGGCAAGGTCCAGGACGAGCTGCCCCACTCCAGCCCCATCACCCACTGGAACTGCCAGCCCGGCACGACCTTGCGGTCACCGTCGCAGCGGCACGGCGCATAATGCAGGCCCCGGTCGGGCGAGCACTCGGCGTTCGGCCGCGGGTAAGTCGTGGCGTCAATCCCGAACATCAGCGGAACATCGGCGGGAAGCTGGCCGGCCAGCAGGTCACGCAGCCGGTCCTCATCGACCGCGCCATCGGCTAACGCGTCATACAGCGCACCATGCCCACGGCGGAACACC
>DATDGI010000265.1:0-36695 GCA_036522155.1 Streptosporangiaceae bacterium | reverse complement strand
CGCGGGCGGGACCGGGAGGCCAAGCGCGAGCAGTACCTCGATCGCGGCGCGCTGGCCCGATTCCACTCCCCCGTTCAGGAACCCCTGCGAGTACGTCGAGGTGTGCTCCCCGGCGAAATGAACCCGGCCTTCGGGTATCCCGGCGTATCCCCAGTACTTCGTCACCTGGCCGGGGGTGTAGGCGGCGTAGGAGCCGCGGGTCCAGGGGTCGCCGGTCCAGTAGTCCAGCCACGCCTTCCCGTTGAACCGGGCCCTGGTCCCGGGAACTACCTGGTTGATCTGGCCCAGGATCATCGCGGTGAGATCGGCCGGCGCCGGCGCGTGATAGCCGGGGCTCGCGAACGGCTTGCTGCCGGAGCCGCCCGCATAGACCGTGATCAGGCCCGCGGTACCCGGTTCGGTCGGCGCGCTGTCCCAGGTCGTGTAGTTCGGGTTCGCGTAGTTGACCGTGCCGCTCCACGGCCCGCCATGCACCTTGAAGGTGGCGGGCCGCCGGTCGTACTGGACGATCAGTTTCACATCCGTTCCCATGCCCAGTTCCCTGATGGCCGTCATCCGGTAGCTGCTGAAGCCGGCGCCCTCCAGATCGACCTCCCGCAAGGTGGTCCAGGGGATCGTCAGGATGACGTGATCGGCGATCACCGGCCTGGAGGGGGCGCTGCCGCCGAATCGGAGCTCGTAGCTGCCGTCGGCCCGCTTGATCAGGGCCTGGAGGGGGGATTCGAGCTGGGTGGCCCCGGCGGGGAGCGCCTTGGCGGCCAGGATCGGCACCTGGTCGTTGCCGTGCCGCACGTGCCACCGTTCGTCGCCGCCCGGGTAGGGGATGATGAGGTAGTCGATCCAGTTGAGGGCGGACAGCCCGGCCATGTCCAGGCCGTACCAGCCGCTCATGGCCTGGTCGAGGAAGGTCTTCACGTCCCCGGAAACCCCGGGGACGTGCTGGTCGAGCCACTCCCGCATGTTCAGCTCGTCCATCTGCCTCGCCCCGGCGGTCACCGTGCCGTAGGAGTAGGCCACGTCGGACGACCGGCCATGCGCGTTCGTGACCCCTATCCGCTGGGCCGCCGCCTTGACCGCGGTGGTGATCCGGTCCAGCTGGGCATTGACCTTGGAGTAGTGGAAGTAGCCGCCGTCGATCCAGCTCGGCGAGACCGCGCCGGCCACGTCCCCCTTCCACAGGTCATCGAGCTGCAGGCCCAGTTCGGCGGCCAAGCCGCGCAGGTGGACGTGCCGGGTGTCGATGAACTCGCCTCCATGCTCGGCGGTCTGGCCGTCGGCGAACCCGCGGGCCGTCCAGCACCGGCCGCCGATCCGGTCACGCGCCTCGAACAGCCGCACCTGGACCCCGCTGTGTGCCAGCCGGTACGCCGCGGTCGTTCCGGCCAGCCCGGCACCAACCACGGCAACGCGCACACCCCCGGCCACGGCCGCCGCCGACCCGGCCCTGCCCGCCGCCGGGGAGCTGCGCGCCGTGCACGCGGCAAGCGCCGCCGAGACGCCCGCGGCCCCGCCGATGCGCAACAGCCCACGCCGCGAAACCGTCCCGCGCCCGCCCAGGCCCGGTTCGCCGGGCGAGGGAGTAGCGCCTGCGTACCCGGCGCCATCGGGCCCGGCCCCGTCGCGCCGGGCCCCCGCAGGCCGGGTGCCGGTATCACGCTTGGCGTCCTCACGCATGGCCCTCGCCAGCGCCGACAGCCTGCCCCCGGGCATATCCCCACCCCAAATCACGCCAGCACCTGCTCTGCACCAATGATGGTTCCCGCACCGCCCACCGAAAGCAGGGCAGTGGGCTCCGCCCCACCTATCGTTCTGCGGGATAGCCCGAGGTCAGCACCGTGCGCAACGGCGAATTTCTCTGCGGGGGCATGAGATCCGCTATCTCGCCCGACCGGGCCGTGCCGTTTGTGCGGCATCAGCCGCGGCCGTCTGGCCATAGCTGGATGCTGTGCCTGGCGGCGTCCAAGATCAGCTGGCCGTCGATGCCGGCGCGCGTCTCGGGGATGTCGTAGGCGGCCCACTCGCACACGAAAGTCACCGGCCCGGCCGGCGGCAGCGGCCACACCCAGTAGCTCAGATTCCAGTCCTGCGGCCCGCCGCCGAAGCTGTGCGGTTTCAAGATCAGTCCGGCTGGCACCGATCCGGCTGAGCTGGGCAGCCTGCCTGCGGTCGCGGCCTTCCTGCCATCGGCGAACTGCACGCCTATGTGCAGCGCTTGTTCATCTGGCCACCGTTCAAGCCCAGCCCCAGCCTGCCTGAACGGAGCCTTGACCCAGAAGGTGAATCCCTCACTGAAAGCCCAGACCGCGGCGACGATGACCGCCACCGCATCGGTCCGGGCCAGCAGCAGCGCCGAGGCGGCCGCGCGCGGGAACTCATGCCTGGGAAAGTCCCACGGGCCGCCCTGCGGCAACGACGAGGAACCGCGGGGCGCGTCGTCGAAGAACCCCATTCCCCCAGGCTGGCACCGGTGCGATGCCTCGTCAACGGCCTGAATTGCGGCTACGGATTCTGGCGTACTGACCGGACGACGCGCATTGATCTACTGATCAGGAGCCGGGTTGTCACCGCGTGCGGCAAAGACGGCGGCCTGCAGATCACCCTGATCTGTATGGTCGCCGGGCCCTCCGTGCTCCCGTCCGTGGCCGCGCCGAACGGCGGCTCGGCGCACCTGTCGGTACTGGGCTCGGTCACGGTTAGTCATACGTCCGTCAAGGAGCGTGCGAGGCACTGGCAGGGAAAACCTATTGTTGTCCGCCGTCGGTCGGTGCCTGTTCGGCCGTCTCGCCGCGACCTGCTTGGAGGTTCTGTCAGCTAGGGGTGGCTAGCAGCGCGGCGACGGCGATCTCTGCTTCCGCAGGGGCCGGAAGTGCGACCGGCACGGCGGGGATTGCGGGTAGCTCGCCCGCCGACTCATAGCGGCTTATCAGCTCCGGATCGATGTAGGACTTGCGGGCCACTGCCGGGGTGTCGCCAAGCCAGCCCGCCACCTCGCGAATGCTGGCAGCGATGACCCTCTCACGGCTCCGCGCTGCGCGCGCTGGCGCCGCGTTCGCCAGCGCCAGCGCCATCAGCACGGTCGCATTCCAGGTGCGGAATTCCTTGGCCATGAAGTGGCCGCCGGCCCGGGCGGCGATGTAGTTGCTCACGTCGTGCGAATGGAGGATGCGCCAGCTGCCGCCGCGCTGGTAGCTGAACAGCGTGTCGAGACCATTGTCGCTGTGGGCCAGTGCTCGCACGGTGGGCAGGACTGCTTCGTCGGTGACGGTGATCGCCCGGCGCTTGCCCTCCTTGGCGATGTAGTCGAACATCATGCCATCACGCATCACCCTCACGTGCCGCTTCTCAAGCGTGGTGGCGCCGTAGTGATGGTCCAGCTCGGCATACTCTTCGCCGCCGATCCGGAACAGGCCGAGGTCAATCAGCCGGACCGCGCTGGCCGCGACGCGGTCACGATCCAGACCACCTCGCGCCAGGTCCGCCACGGTGGCCGCCCGCAACGCAGGCAGAACGCTGGCGAACCGCAGCATGTGCAGGAACTTCTGGGCGTCGCGTTGTTCGCGCCACTGCTGGTGGTAGCGGTACTGGGTCCGGCCCCGGCTGTCCACGCCGGTGGCCTGGATGTGCCCCAACGGGTCCGGCGAGATCCACACGTTCGTCCAGGCCGGTGGGATCGCCAGCGCGCCGATGCGCTGCAGTGCCTCCCGCTGCGTGACCTCTGCGCCTGACAGGTCGCGGTACCGGAAACCTTCCCGGCTCCGCTCGCGGGTGATTCCCGGGCTAGCAGGATCGCTGCGTGTCAATCCTGGAACCGCGGCCGCCAGCGACGACGCACCGGGGCTCATGCCCAGACAGCGTATACGGCCCCGGCACGCAGGCACCGCCCCAGCCGCGACCCGGCTGCGGCATCAAAATCCCCATGGTGTGGCATGGCCCGAACCGGCACTGGACCCAGAGATCGTCTACCGGATGCCATGGCGCCGGCGACTCCGCGATCTACCCAGCGGCCGCCAGCCCCCACGGCGCCCGCTACACAGCGTCAGCCTAGCGGTAGCGTGCTGAGCGCTCGCGGGGCGATAGATCGCCGAGTACGGGCGGCTGGGTGCGGAGTCGGTGGCGCGGGTGGGCGCACGCAGATCAGCCGGTTATGGGACGTGGTGGCCGCCTGGCGGATCGACTGGCAGGGCATCGGTTTGGGGAGAGGGAGGGTGAGCCCGGACGTAAGGTTCTCAGCGGTCTTGTGCCGGGGACCAGCTGCGGGCGCGGGCTGGGCTGGCGATCTACGCGTGGTGGGCTGGCCGTGCCGCTGATCTGCACGGCAGGCAACTGCTTGTCATCACGTCGGTCGCGGCCATGCTGGGGCTGCTGATGATCATCTTCAAGGACTTGGTTCTGGTTCACTTGCATTGAGGCTGGGCCGAGACGGCCAGCCGGGCACAAGAGACGCCTCCCCGAAGGGTGCCACGAACCGTAGTCTCTACTGGTGACCAGCGCGACGCCGATGACGAGCGGAACCGGTGCGTCTGGGAGGGTTGCTGGCAGCGGTTTCGTCCTAGGGGTACTGGCCGCCGGTCAGTTCTTGATGACCCTGGACAGCTCGGTCATGAATGTCTCGATCCGGCAGGTGGCCGCCGATGTCGGCACGACGGTGACCGGTATCCAGACCGCGATCACTCTCTACACGCTGGTGATGGCCTCGCTGATGATCACCGGAGGCAAGATCGGCGCCATCGTCGGGCGGCGGCGGGCCATGTCCATCGGGCTTGCTATTTATGGTGCCGGTTCGCTGACCACGGCGCTGGCCCCGAACCTGGGTGTGCTGCTGGCGGGCTGGTCGGTACTGGAGGGCATCGGCGCCGCGCTGATCATGCCCGCCATCGTGGCCCTCGTCGCGGGCAACTTCCCACCGGGGCGCCGCTCGGCGGCCTACGGGATGATCGCCGCGGCGGGTGCGATCGCGGTGGCGGTCGGGCCGCTGATCGGCGGGGCCGTGACCACGTTCGCGTCGTGGCGGTGGGTCTTCGTGGGTGAAGCCGTGATCGTGCTCGGCATCTTCGCGGCGCTGCGCAAGGTCAGCGATGCGCCGCCCGCCGGCCGTGTTCATTTCGACGTGATCGGTGCGCTGTTGTCGGTTGCCGGGCTGTCCCTGCTGGTGTTCGGCGTCCTGCAATCCGGTACCTGGGGCTTTGTGAAAGCCAAGCCCTCAGGGCCGGAGTTCCTCGGCACCTCGCCGGTCGTCTGGCTGGTCATCGGCGGGCTGCTGGTCATCTATGGCTTCTTCCTGTGGGAAGCGCACGTCGCGCGCCGGGGAAGCGAACCGCTCATCCGGCCGCCTATGCTGCGCAACTCCCAGCTGGCCGGTGGCCTGTCCATGTTCTTTTTCCAGTTCTTCATCCAGGCCGGGGTGTTCTTCACCATCCCGCTGTTCTTGTCGGTGGTGCTCGAACTGTCTGCGCTGCAGACCGGCGTCCGCCTGCTCCCGCTTTCATTCGCCCTGCTGGTCGCCGCGGTGGGCATCCCCAAACTCGCGCCCGCAGCCCGGCCCCGGTTGATCGTGCGCCTTGGCCTGTCGTCCATGACCGCCGGGACCCTGGTGCTCATCGGCGGGATCAGTCCGGCCGCGGGCGCCGAAATCGTCGCCATCCCCATGTTGCTGATGGGCCTGGGCATCGGCGCGCTGGCCTCCCAGCTAGGGGCGGTCACCGTGTCCGCGGTCCCGGACCGGGACAGCGCCGAGGTGGGCGGCCTCCAGAACACCGTCACCAACCTGGGTGCCTCGCTCGGCACCGCCCTGGTCGGTGCCGTGCTCATCGCCAACTTGACCACCGGCCTGATCCACGGCGTGCAAGCCAGCTCGGCCATCCCCGCGGGCGTGAAGACTCAGGCCACCACGCATTTCACCGCGGGCGTCCCGTTCATCTCAGACACCGACCTGAAGGCCCAGCTCCAGAAAGCAAACGTGCCGCCCGCGCAAGCCGACGCGGTGCTGAAAGCCAACAGCGACGCCCGCCTGTCAGCGTTGCGCACCTCGCTGTGGGTCGTCGCCCTCATCGCCGCCGCCGCCATGTTCTTCACCGGGCTGATCCCCGTCAAGCCGGTCGGGCGGCCTGAGCACGACGTGGCCACCACCAGCCCAGCCGGCGGCAACACCAGCTGCCGCCGCCAGGATTGATCAGGTCAGTGCTGGCTGGAGTCGGCCCAGATGTTGATCCCGGCCTCGACTGCCTGCGTGTCGATGGCGCTCAGTTCTTCCGGGGCAAATTCGCGGCCATCGATCGCGGCAAGGTTCTCCTCAAGCTGGGCGACGCTGCTCGCGCCGATCAGCGCCGATGTCATCCGGTCATCGCGCAGGACCCAGGCCAAAGCCAGTTGCGCCAGGGTCTGGCCGCGGGACTTGGCGATATCGTTCAGCGCCCGCACGTGGTTCATCGTGGCTGCGCTGAGGTGGTCCGGGCTGAGCGAGCCGCCGTGGCTGGCCCGCGACCCGGCAGCGACGCCGTCCAGGTACCTGCTGGTCAGCAGGCCCTGGGCCAGCGGCGAGAACGCGATGCACCCAAGTCCCTCGCGGCCGAGCACGTCGAGCAGGCCGTGCTCGATCCACCGGTTCATCATCGAGTACGACGGCTGGTGAATCAGCAGTGGCACGCCAAGCTGCCGCAGTATCCCGGCCGCCTGGACGGTCCGTTCCGGAGAATAGGAGGAGATACCGGCGTAGAGCGCCTTGCCGGACCCGACAGCCGTCGCCAGCGCGCCCATCGTCTCCTCCAGTGGCGTGGACGGGTCGAACCGGTGGCTGTAAAAGATGTCCACATACTCCAGGCCCATCCGCCGCAACGACTGGTCCAGGCTGGCCAGCAGGTACTTGCGGGAGCCCCACTCGCCGTAAGGGCCGGGCCACATGTCGTATCCGGCCTTGGTCGAGATCACCAGCTCGTCGCGGTAGGGCCGCAGGTCCTCGGCCAGGATCCGGCCGAAGTTTTCCTCGGCCGAGCCGTACGGGGGCCCGTAGTTGTTCGCCAGATCGAAGTGCGTGACGCCACGGTCGAACGCCCGGCGCAAGATCGCCCGCTGGACGTCGAGCGGCGTGGCGCCGCCGAAGTTCTGCCACAGGCCAAGTGAGATCACTGGCAGCTTGAGCCCGCTGCGCCCGCAGCGGCGGTAGGTCATGCGGTCATAGCGGTCAGCATCAGCGGAGTAGACCATGCCCGCAGTCTCCCATCCGGCACCTCGCATGCCGCAACCGCTGGCAGGCGCGCGTGATCGCGGCGTGCGCGCCTGGCGCGCGTCAGGGCGTGTCGTACTCGTCGTGGCGGCGCCACCACATGCCGGTCTCGTTGCGGCCGAGCGGGGCGCGGTCGAACCACGGGTACATGCCCCACACGGCGTCGAGCCCGCGCTCGTAGGCCGAGTAGGTGTGGTAGACGACGCCGTCCTCAAGCGCGAACGCGCTCATCCCGGGTCCTTCGCGCCGGTAGGTCTCCCAGTCCGTGCCGACGATCGCCTCGGCCCAGGCGTTCCAGGAACCCTCCTCGCTGGCCGGCGGCCGCAGGTCCACCACGCGGAAGTTGTACTCGACGGCCCCGGCGTCCCAGGCCTCCTTGGTGTGCCCTACCTGGAAGTCGTAGTTGAAGTCGCTGCCGTAGGACGACGCGAAGGGGAAGCTCCAGCCCATCCGCCGCTTGTACGCCTGGATCTTCGCCAGCGGTGCCCGCGACACCGCGGTCAGCGTGACGTCGTGATTGGCGAGGTGGACGACCGAGCCGCTGAACCCGTCGGCGATCGCCGAACAGGACGGGCACCCGGCGGTGTAGTCGGGCCCGAACATGAAGTGGTAGACGAGCAGCTGCGAGCGCCCCCGGAACAGATCGGCGAGCGACGCTGGCCCTTCGTCGGTGTCGAACCGGTAATCCTGGTCGATGCGGACCCAGGGCAGCTCCTGGCGCTGCCGTGCCAGTTCGTCGGTGCGCCGAGTCAGCTCCTTCTCGGCCTGCACCAGCTCCCGCCGGGCGGCAAGCCATTCTTCACGTGTCCCGGTCTTGTGACTGGTCATTGTTGATCTTCCTTTCTTGTTTCTTCTTGTTGTCGCAACAGCGTGGCCTGGCCCTGTCACCGGTGACGGCTCACATCGGCGGGCCGAGCCCAGGAACCAGGGAGGGCGTGATGACGATCAGGACTCCAAGCCCGCCGATGGCTACCGCGAGCGGCAGGTCGATGGCGGTCTTGGCGGGCAGGAGCTTCTGGGCGAGGACGAGCACGGAGATCAACGCCATCCAGGTGATGCTCATGACGCCCAGCGCCACCAGCATCGCCATCAGCCCCAGGCTCGACCCGGCGCAGCACAGCCCGAACTTGAATCCAGAACCGGTGGCCTCGCGGCAGCGCCGGCGGAAGTGCCGCTTGAGCGGCGTGACCTCGTAGACGGCTGCCGCGATCACCACCACGCCTGCGGCCAACGTCCCGTGTGGCCGGTACGCCGCATACACCGCCACGCCTGCCAGTGCCCACACGGCAAGGTATGAGCCGGCGAACAGCGGGACGGCGCGCACTCCGCCGGCATGAGCGCGCCTGAGCACGGCCGGCGCGACGCCCGGCAGCATCATCGCCGCCATCATCGCCACCCACACGGCGATAAAGAAGCCGAACGAGCCGAGCTGGGTCGCGGTCCCCATGTCCATCCCGTTCATCTGCCAGACCGCAATGACCCAGCACGCGGCGGCCAGCCCGAGCGTCCCCCCCAGCGCGGCAGCCATCGCAGCTGGCATGGCGGGTGTCACGACCGCGGGCAGCGCAGGGACGTCGGTGTCGCCGGCTGCTGGCAACGCCGCGTTCTGCGGCTCAGCCTTCATCATTGCCTCCATGATCAGCCGTGGTGTTCTGGGTTCGTCGGGTGGTTTGGCGGCCCCGCGAGCAGGCCGACCGGGTGGTCCTTAAGCACCCCGGTCGAGGTGGCCGGTCAGTGCGCCGAGCGTGCTGTCCCAGTCGCGGGCCAGCGCGGCCAGGAACTGCTGCGCCACCTGCATCGGGGCGGAGCGCAGCCGGTAGCGCACCCGGCGCCGCTCCCCCGGCTCGGCCGTCACCAGCCCGGCCGCGGCCAGCAGGGCCAGGTGCTTGGCGATCGCCTGCCGGGTGATCGGCAGATGATCGGCCAAGTTGGTGGCCGTGGCCGGGCCCCCCGAGGCCAGCGCGGCCAGGATGGCGCGCCGGGTCGGGTCGGCCAGGGCGGCGAAGACCTGCTCGGCGATCGCCTCTATGTCAGGCGGCATCGAGGTAGGCGGCCAGTTCATCCAGTTCGCTCGCCCAGCCCTCGGTGTTGCCGTCGTACGCCTTGCGGTGCGCGTCCTCCGGCAACTGGGCGAAACCGCTCTCGACCACCCTCAGGCGCGTGCCCGTCCCGGCCGGCTCGAGCGTGAACTCGACGTAGGTCCGGCGCGGGTCGTCGTCGGGCAGCCCGAAGATATGCCAGGTGAACCCGAACACCGACGGCTCCTCCACCCGTTCGACGCGCATGTCGGCCGTGTGCCCGCTGGCCCACGTCATCCGGGCCTGCCCACCCGGGCGCAGGTCGATGGTGGCCTCGTTGCCGAACCAGGCACCCAGGCCGTCGGCCGTGGTGAGCGCGGCCCATACCTTCTCTGGCGAGTGAGCGATCTCCACAGTCCGCTCGATGCGATCAGGAAAAGCCATGACGCCCTCCAGCAAGTAGCAACCGACTGGTTGCCATAGTATGGCAACCAGTCGGTTGCGTCAAGAGCGTGCCCGGCGCCTCCACAGGACTACCTCATCGGGCGCCTTGCGCGAGCGTGGCCCTCGTTTCCCAGCCAGGCAGCCGGCGGGTGGCGAGCACCAGCATGACGGCCAGCAGCGCGAACCCGCCGAGCACGTAGGAGTTGCCGGTCAGCATTTGCAGGCCCTGCCAGTGGTATTCGTAAAACCAGGGCCTGTCCCCGTGCGCGTAGTAGAGGACCGGATTGGTGTTCGGCGGGGCCCAGATCAGCCCGAGCGAGAAGTGCCCCAGGTCGGCCGGTTCGCCCCACAGGCTGCCCGGCCAGGCCCCGTACAGGGCGATGATCCCTCCCGCCAGCGCCCAGAACCCGGCCGCGGGCCAGCGTGCAGCCGCCCGCCACCACGGGGCGGGTGGCCCGGCCTGCATGGCGCGCACAGCGTAGTACCCCGCGGCTGCCACCCCCGGGGCGATCCAGACCCAGTGGTGATCCCAGCTCACCGGTGACACCAGCAGCCCGGTCAGCGCGCATGTCAGGATCCCGGCCACCTCGTGGCCGGCCCGGGCCAGCACCGCCGCGGCCGCCAGCCCGAGCGCCGCGGTCAGGAGCGCCGCCAGCAGCCATGGGGGCTGGGCGGCTGCCACACTGCCGGCCAGCCGGGTGATGATGCCGCGCAGCGACTGGTTTCCCTCCCAGCCGACGAAACCGGTCCGGCCGCCCTGGACAAACAGCCCACGCAGCCACCACTGGCTGGAATCGGCGGGCAGGAAGACGAACCCGGCGGCAACGGTGGCGGCGAACGCCGCTGCTGCGACGGCGGCCTGCCGGAACCTGCGGGTCAGCAGCAGGTACGGGATGAAGATCAGCGGCACCAGCTTGATCCCGGCGGCAATGCCGACCCCGGCGCCCTTCCACCAGCGCCTCGCCCTAGTGTCTGGCTGCGTCAGGTCCCACATGATCAGCGCCATGAGCGCCAGGTTCACCTGGCCCAGGTAGACCGTGCGGAGGAACGGCTCGGTCCATATCACCGCGGCAGCGGTGAGCAGCGTCGCGCCGGCCCGAACTCGCGGCCGGTGGCAGCCGAGTCCGCCGAAGGTGAGCCACAGCACCGCCAGCAGCAGCGCGAAGTTCGCCGCCACCGAGAGCCCGGCCAGCGCTCCCCGGGGGATGACCGGCGTTCCCCCTGGGATGAGCGACACGGCCGCGAAGACGACCGCCGCGAACGGCGGGTAGGTGAACTTGAGGCCGAGCCCGGGGTCGGTCCAGCCATACAACGGCGTCGTGAGGTGCGGGTTGTAGAAGGGCGGCACGTGCCGGACGATCAGCCCGCCCACCACATAGACGTGCAGGTCAACCGCGTGAACAGTCCAGCTCAGTGGGTGGATGGCCAGGTATGTGAGAAAGCTGGCCAGCATCGTGGCGAAAGCGATCACCCCGGCCGCCAGCACCCGGGTGCCCGGGGTGATCGCGTTCAGCGCGACGGCTGGCTTCACCTGCCCGAAGATATGCCCCCGCTCGTAGTGCGCCATGGTGTCGCATCAGGCTTGGCACGGAGGCGCCAGGCCGTGACCTTCCGGGGCGCGCGACAGGCTGAGGCCGGCGGATCGGGTTCTCAGCGGAATCTGCATCGCCGCGCGACGGGTGGCGGTGAAGCTGCCTCACCCGTCGAGGTGTGCTGGGGCAACACGGAGGCCGGCTTGTTGTGCTCCGATGTGCAGACGCCGGTCCCAGACAGCGACCACAAGACCGGGGTCGCCGATGGCCAGTGCGCTGGCCAGGTGGACGGCGTCCGCGCCGCTGAGTGCGTGCACCCGGGCGACCTGACCGGCGTGCTGCTCCAC
Source organism: Streptosporangiaceae bacterium (assembly GCA_036522155.1). Taxonomy (GTDB): domain Bacteria; phylum Actinomycetota; class Actinomycetes; order Streptosporangiales; family Streptosporangiaceae; genus UBA9676. The sequence goes on along the minus strand of DATDGI010000265.1, from coordinate 25,135 downwards.
GGCCGGGGTGAGCTCGACCGGACGGGTGGCAGCCCAGTAGCCGGCCCAGGCTTGCTCGGCTGTGTCGAGATCGATGTCGCTGAGGTCATGATTGCGGGCAGCCGCGGCGAGCGCGGCACACACTTCGGGGTAGGCCAGGCGGCTCGCGACCGCGGCGTCGCAGGCGTCCCACAGCTGTGCCGCGAGGTCGCTGCCTGCTTCCTCGGCCAGCAGCTTCACAAAGGCGCTGGAGTCGAAGTAGACCAGCGACATCCCTCAGCGCCGCTGCTCGCTGACGATGTCGGCCAGCGGCCGTCGCGGGCGCGGCCGGGCACGCCCCGATGCCCGGGGACGCTGGGCCGCCGCGGGCCGCCCGATCACCCCGTCGGCTGCCAGCCGCTCGAGCGTGGCCGTGGTGGTCAGGCCGAGCAACCTGGCGACCGGGACCCCCCTGTCGGTGATCACCACTTCGCCACCCCCGCGTGCTCGTTCGAGCCACTCGCGCAGGTGCGCCCGCAATTCAGTGACAGCGACATCCATACGCCTATCGTACACTCTGACTGCTATCAATCTGTACAGAAAGCGCTAGCAGGCGCTGGTGCGAGCCCTGCAACGACGTGCCGCAACCTGCGGGAGCATGTGGTGGAGGCTTGAGGAGGCTGACGATGAGCGATATGTCCGCGACGCCCGGGCAGGACTTGCCCAGCCGCACACTGTATGAGGGGTTTCATCGCGCGGGCGCGAGGTCGTTCCTTTACGGCATCGGCTACACACGGGAGGCACTGGAGCGGCCCATTGTCGGCGTTGCCCATTCGTGGACCTCCACCATGCCCTGCAACTTCAACCACCGGGACCTAGCGGCCGCCGCCGAGGCGGGGGTGCGTGAGGCGAACGGCACCCCGATGCAGTTCTCCACGATCGCCATCTCCGATGGCATCACGATGGGCACCGACGGGATGCGGTCCTCCCTGATCAGCCGAGAGGTCATCGCCGACTCCATAGAGCTGGTCGCGACCGGGCATCACTTTGACGCCCTGGTCTGCATCGCTTCCTGCGACAAAACCGTCCCTGGATGCGCGATGGCGCTTGCCCGCGTCAACCGGCCCGCCGTGCTCCTGTATGGCGGGACGATCCAGCCCGGCATCTTCCGGGGCCGACGGGTCGCAGTGGGTGAGGTTTTCGAGGCGATCGGCGCCGTCGCCGCGGGCCGGATGGAGCAGCACGACCTCGACGAGCTGGAACTGGCTGCCTGCCCTGGCGCGGGGGCATGCGGCGGTCAGTACACGGCCAACACGATGTCGATGGTGATGGAGGCGCTCGGTCTGTCACCGCTTGGCGCGAACTCGATCCCGGCCACCGATCCGGCCAAACGCGACGCTGCGCGTGGCGCAGGCGCACTGGCCATGGATGTCCTCGCGGCCGGCCTGCGGCCCCGCGACATCCTGACCCGGCCAGCCTTCCTGAACGCGGTCGCGGCGGCGACGGCGTCGGGTGGGTCAACCAATGCGGTCCTGCATCTGATGGCCATGGCACGGGAAATCGACGTCGAGTTGTCGCTGGCCGACATCGACGCAGTCTCGAGAAGAACGCCTCTCATTGGCGATCTCAAACCGGGCGGCCAGTTCACCGCCGCGGAGTTGCACGAAGCCGGGGGTGTGGCGGTCTTGCTCCGCGAACTCCTCGCGGCCGGGCTCATCGACGGGTCCGCCATCACCGTCACCGGCCGGAGCCTCGGTGAAGAGCTCGAACGCCAGCCCCCTTCACCCGCGGACCAGCACGTCATCCGGCCGATTCATGCTCCGCTCAGCGCAGAGGGCGGGCTGTGCGTGCTCGGCGGCAACATCGCGCCGGACGGCGCGGTTGTCAAGGTGACCCAGAAAACGCCGCGCCACCACCGCGGCACGGCAAAGGTCTTCGACGGTGAAGGCGATGCCCTCGCGGCCGTGCTGGAGGGCCGGATCACAGCGGGCGACACCGTGGTCATCAGGTACGAAGGGCCCCGCGGCGGCCCCGGCATGCCCGAGATGCTGCTGGTAACCGCGGCGATCGTTGGGCGCGGGCTGGAGGAATCGGTCGCGCTTGTGACCGACGGACGGTTCAGCGGCGCCACCCGCGGGCTGATGGTCGGCCACGTGTCGCCGGAAGCAGCGGCTGGCGGCCCCATCGCGAGGATCCATGACGGCGACCAGATCGAGATAGAAGTCGGTCGCCGGACGGTCAACGTCCTGGGCGCCGACCTGGCGTCACGGACACCCGCCACAAGCCCCAAGCCGGCCCCGCCACCGGGCGTCTACCGCAAGTACGCCGAAGCCGTCGGCTCAGCCGCCACCGGGGCGCTCACCACCCGATCGGGCTGACGGACCGCAGCCACCTGCAGTAGCAAGCATGCAGCGTGTCCCGATGCGGCTGATTGCGGCCTTGACCTGCTAAGACTCTCTGCAACCGGGTCAGGGAACGATCAGCAGGGTGCGGGACTCGGTGTAGAAGGAACGGGCGGCCATTCCCTGCTCCCGGGGGCCCTCGCTGGACTCCTTGGTGCCGCCGAACGGCGCCTGGAAGTCCACGCCGGACGTCGGCGCGTTGACCCGGATCATCCCGGCCTCCAGCCGCCGGGTCAGCCGCAGCGCCCCGCCGAGATCGCTGGTGAACACGGCGGCGACCAGGCCGTACCGCACGGCGTTGGCGATAGAAACCGCCTCGGCCGCCGAGCCAGCCCGGATGAGGGCGGCCACGGGCGCGAAGATCTCCTCCGTCGCCAGGGGGCCCTCCGGCCGGTCCAACTCGACCAGCGTCGGTGCCAGGTAATAACCCGGTGCGTCGAGCGCGGTGCCCCCCGTGATCACCCGGCCGCCCGCACCGGCCACCGCGGCCAGCGCCGACGCCCGCGAGCTGTCGTCGATGACCGGGCCCACCATCGTCTTCTCGTCGGCTGGGTCCAGCACTCGCAGCGCCTGGATCGCCGCGGCCAGGCGGTCGCGGAACTGCGGGTAGACCGCCTCTTCCACGATCACCCGGCTGGTGGCGGTGCACTTCTGGCCGGCGTATCCCATGGCGGCGTAGGCAATCGCGGTGGCGGCGCGGTCCAGGTCGGCGTCGGCCAGCACGATGGACGGGTTCTGGCCGCCCATCTCCGCCTGCACCCGGCAGCCGCGTTCGGCCGCCCGGCGGGAGATCTGCCTGCCGACCTCCGATGAGCCGGTGAAGGAAATGGCCGCGACAGCGGGATGGTCGATCAGGGCGCCGGCCGCCGCCGCGCCGCCGAGGACGACCTGGAACACGTCAGGCGGCAGGGAAGCGCCCAGGATCTCCGCCAGGGCCAGCGCGGTGGCCGCGGCCGCGCTGGACGGCTTGAGGATGGTCGCGTTGCCGTAGGCGAGGCTGGGCGCGGCTTTCCAGAGCGGGATGGCGACCGGGAAGTTCCACGGCGTGATCAGCGCCGCGACGCCGACGGGGAAGTGCCGGGCCATCAGCAGCTGGTCGGGGGCCGCGGCCGGGATCGTCTCGCCGTCGGGCAGCAGCGCGGCCTGTGCGTAGTACCGCAGGATCGCCACCCCCCGGGCGACCTCACCGCGAGCCTCCGACACCGGCTTGCCGACCTCGCGGACGACCAGGCCGGTGATCTCCGCTGACCGCTGCTCGAGGGCGCTCGCCGCATCGGACAGGGCCTTCGCGCGGGCCGATCCGGGGGTGTCCCGCCAGGCAGCGGCCGCGGCCACGGCGCGTCCGGCCGCGGCTCCCGCCTCGGCCGGCCCCGCTGGCGGCCACTCGCCCAGGACATCGGCTGGGTCATGCGGGTTCACGCTGGTGAAGATCATTGGTGGTCCCTCCTGGCTGTGCTGCTCGTTGCCTGCCGTCCGGATGGGCCGTCAGCGATCGCTGATCTGCAGCACCACCTTGCCGCGCGGTCCATCGCCACCGCGCAGGCAGGCGATGGCCTGCTCCCAGTCCGCCAGGGCGAACCGGTGGGTGATAAGGAAGCCGGGCCTGATCAGCCCGGTGTTCAGCAGCCCGACGACGTCGCGCCAGGCCGCGGCGGTATAGGAGAAACTGCCCAGTATCGCCAGGTCATTGTTGACCATGTCATCGACGGCCAGTGCGACGGTCTGGCCGTGCGGTGGCAGGCCGATGAGCAGGACGGTGCCGCCGCGCCGGGCGGCCGCGACGGCGACGGCAGCGGCCTCGACCGACCCGGCCGCCTCGATGGCCAGGTCGTAGCCGGTGCCGGCCGCATCAGGCGAGGTCTCGAACCGGGTGGCGCCCGCGGCCTCGGCCAGGCGTGCCTGCGCAGCGCGGCGCCCGAGCAGCACGACCTCAGCCGGTGACCACAGGCGCAGCAGGTAGACCGCGAGCAGGGCGATCGTCCCATCGCCGATCACGAGCACCCGGCCGCCCGGGCCGGGCCGCGCCCTGGCCAGGCCCCGGTAGACGACCGACGCGGGTTCGGTCAGCACCGCGTCCTCGGCGGTCACGCCGTCGGCGATGGGGTGAACCAGCGCGGACGGAACAGCGACCACGTCGGCGGCGGCACCGTCCCTGGTGAAGCCGAACTCGTCGTAGGTATGGCACAGGTTGGTCTCGCCCCGGGCACACCGCGCACATCGGCCGCAGGCCACGATGCCCTCCACCACGACGCGCGTGCCGGCCAGCGGCGAGTCCCCGGTGACGATCCCCGTCCACTCGTGGCCGAGCGCGATCGGGTAGCGGACGTAAGCGGGATCGACCTGGCCGCCGATGATCTCAAGATCGGTACCGCACAGCCCGACCAGGTCCGGCCGGATCAGCGTCTCCCCCGGTGCCGCGGCGGGCACCGGGCGGGTGGCCAGGACCACGTCGCCCGGCACGGTGACGACAAGTGCCCGGCTGGTCCCGCTCATGCCCGGCTGGTCCCGCTCATGCCCGGCTGGTCCGCCATGACCCGGTCCGCGTTGCGCGGGCCCCCCAGGATCTCGCTGACCCGGTCCGCGGCCCGGCGGACGGCCTGGCCGAGCTCGTTGACCCGCCAGGCGGGCAGATCCCCCTTGATGCCGGTGACGCTGACCGCACCCGCGACGGTGCCGTCATGGCCGAAGAACGCCGCGCCGAGGCAGAAGATGCCCTCGGCATCCTCCTCATCGTCGAGGGCAAAGCCATTGCTGCGCACCAGCGCCAGGTTCTCCCGCAGGGAGTCCAGGTCGGTGATGGTATGGCTGGTCCGCGGGGTCAGGCCGGCCTGGCCGCAGACCTCGCGCACCTGCTCGCCGGTCATGGTGGCCAGGATCGCCTTCCCGGCGGCTGAGGAATGCGGCAGCTCGCGCTGCCCGAGCGGGGTGTGGAACCGGACACTGCCGGGCCCGTCCACCCGCTCAATGAACACCGGGAACCCGTCGTCACAGATCGCCAGCCGCGAGGTCATCTTCGTCAGGTCGGACAGCTCGGTCAGCAGCGGGCGGCAGACGTCACCCAGGGGGAGCTGGCCGCGGGCAATGTCGCCCAGCCGGATCAGGCCGGTGCCGAGGGTATACCGGGGACCGGGCTGCCCGTCACGGAGCATCCCGAAGGCGGTCAGCGTCCGCGCCAGCGAGAGCGCCGTGCTCTTTGACGTCCCGAGCGCCCTGGCCAGATCGCTGAGCGGAAGGCCATCGGCCGGCCCGTCGGCAACGATCTGGACCAGCCGCATCGCCCGGGCGACGCTTCGTACCGTGTACCGGCCCGCTACCTCATTACTCGGCTCCGCTGACGTCAACGCGGCGAACCTCCGCATATTGTTCGGTAGAGCAGAACGCTTTGTAACAAACGAGAACGAGCCTTGACACCATACAGCGACGCCGGGTTTGGTTGTCTGGATGATTCTATATCACACAACAGCGTTCGGAATATCCGAACGCCAGGCCCGCAGCGTGGCCCGTGCTCAGGCCGCCGCCGGGCGCATCGGCGACTGGCTGGCCGGCGGCGACCGGGAGCGCCCGGCCGGCCTGGTGCTGACCGGGCCCGCCGCGGTGGCGTGGGCGTGCGGCGGCGTGGCACCGCCGGTCGACCGGACGGCCGCGGTCGACCTCGTCTGGGCGGTATTCACCACGGGCGGCGCGGCGCTGGTGACCACGAATGTCGAGGCGGACCGGATCCGGGATGAATATGGCCCCGCCGCGCACGGCTTTGCCGAGTTCGTGACCGTGCCCTGGCAGGATCCCACCGCGCTCGTGCTCGCCGCCGAGCGGCTGGCCGGTGCCCCGGCCCTCCGGCTCGCCGCCGATGGCCACCCGGCGTTCGGCCTGGATGCCAGTGACGAGCTCATCGCGCTCCGGCTGGCGCTGTCGGCCGGTGAGCGCGACGACCTGGCCGACCTCGGGCGGGACACCGCCGACGCGCTGCAGGCGGCCCTCAGCTCCTGGCGGCCGGGCGAACGTGACCTCGACATCCAGGCGCGGTGCGCGGCTCAGCTGGAGGCCGCTGGCGCCGATGCGCCGGTGCTGATCGTCGGCGGCGATGACCGGCTGGTGCGGTACCGCCACCCCATGGCCACCGGAGCGGCAGTCGAGCGCCTGCTGATGGCGGTCGCCGTGGCCCGGCGGGCCGGCCTGCACGTGGCGGCCACCCGGTTCGCGGCGGCGGGCCCGCTCCCGCCCGGCTATGCGAGCCTGCGCCGCCGGGTGCTGGCCGTCGAGGACGCTGTGCTGTCGGCGTGCCGGCCCGGCGCGACCTACGGCACCGCCCTGGCCGCGCTGGATGCCGGGTACGCGCGCGCGGGCGCGCCGGGCGGATGGGCAGGCCACTACCAGGGCGGGCCGATCGGCTTTGCCCAGCGCGAGTTCGAAATCGCCCCGGACCAGGCCAGTTCCCGCTGGTACCGTAAGCCGATCGCGGCCGGTCACGCGATTGCCTGGAACCCGAGCCTGCCGGGCGGCGCCAAGACGGAGGACACCTACCTGGTGACCGACGGTGGCCAGCTGCAGCCGGTGACGCGCGCACCGGGCTGGCCGCTGCAGCCTGACGACGAGCGGCAGCCGGCGCGCCCTGCTGTGCTGGAGGTCGGCACGTGACCGGTGGATCGCACTCCCCGCGGCTGACCGGGGCCGGCCTGCTGGCCGGGCGCGGCCTGACCGCGGAGCCCGCGGCGCCCCCGAGCCGGGTGCGGTTCCCCGACGGGGCTCACTTCCGGATCGAGATCCCGAGCTGCGAAGGGCCCGATGTGCTGCGCGCCATCGTCGATGAGGCCGCGGCGCGGGGTGTCACGGTCAACCGGGTCTCGCAGGGCAGCGGCGCGATGCTGCAGTCGGAGGCGGAGCTGGCCGAGATGGCCCGGATAGCGGCGGACAACGGCATCGAGGTTTCGCTGTTCGTCGGGCCGCGGGAGGAGTGGGACACCGGCCGGGCGGCGGCGTCCGCGGATGGCGGGATGTTCGCCGGCCGCGTGCGGGGAACCCGCCAGCTCCGGTACGCGGTCGACGACATCCTGCGGGCCAGCGAGCAGGGGATCCGCGGGTTCCTCATCGCCGATCACGGGCTGCTGCAGCTGGTGAGCGAGATGCAGGCCGCCGGGCAGCTGCCCGCCTCGATTGTCTGGAAGGTATCGGCTGTCCTCGCGCCGTCGAATCCGCTCGCCTTCGCAGTGCTGGAGCGCCTCGGCGGCTCGACCGTCAACGTGCCGTCGGACCTGACGCTCGGCCAGATAGCGGAGATGCGGGCGGTCAGCGCGCTGCCCATCGATCTGTACGTGGAGACGCCAGATGCGATGGGCGGCGTCGTCCGCGGCCACGAGGCGGCGGACCTGATCGCCGTGGCGGCTCCGATGTATGTCAAGTTCGGCCTGCGTAACTCCCGCCTGCTGTACCCCAGCGGCCTGCACCTGGCCGCGGACGCCGCCGCCATCGCGCGTGAGAAGGTGCGCCGCGCCCAGATCGCGCTGGAATGGATCGCCCGCAGCGGGCTGGAGCTGTGCCAGTCCGGCCCCGGCGCGCCGGGGCTCGGCATCCCGGAGCCTGCCCGGTGAGCGGCATCCGCCTGCGCAGCGAGGCATGGCTCGCCGGTGACGACGAGGTCGCCGTGGAGCACCGGGCCGCGCTGGCCAGCGCGGGCCTGGCCGTCAGCAGGGCCGCGGACCGGCCAGTGATCGGCATAGCGAACTCGGCCAGCGAACTGAACCCGTGCAACCTGCCGCTGCGCGAGCTGGCCGTCGAGGTGAAGGCGGGCATCGCGGAGGCCGGCGGCATCGGCGCGGAATTCGGGACCATCTCGCTCGGTGAGGACCTGATGAAGCCGAGCGCGATGCTGTACCGCAACCTGCTCGCCATCGAGATCGAGGAGATGGTGCGCGCGAACCCGCTCGACGGGCTGGTCGTGCTGGCCAACTGCGACAAGAGCGTGCCCGGCGCGCTGATGGGTGCGATCAGCGCGAATGTCCCGACCGTCCTGGTCACCGGCGGCTCCCGGCCGGTCGCGCAGTTCCGCGGGCAGCCGGTCGGCACCGGGACGGCGCTGTGGCGGATGTGGGACGAGCGCCGCGCCGGGCGGCTGGATGACGCGGGCTGGGAGGCGTTCGAGCGGAGCCTCAGCTGCGGCCGCGGTGCCTGCAACACCATGGGCACCGCCTCGACCATGGCCATCCTGTCGGAGGTGCTTGGGCTGATGGTGCCGGGCTCGGCCGCGATCCCGGCGGGCGAGCGGCGGGGCCGCGCCGCCGCGCGGGAGGCCGGCCGGCTGGCCGTCGGCGCGGTGCTGGCGGATCGGCGGCCGCAGTCGATCCTGAGCCGGGACTCGTTCGCCAATGCGATAGTCGCGCTGCACGCGATCGGCGGCTCCACCAACGCCGTCATCCACCTCGCGGCCATGTCGGGCCGGGCGGGAGTGCCGTTCCCGCTTGAAGACATCCGCCGGCTGGGCGAGACGGTCCCGGTCCTGGCCGATGTCGAGCCGTCCGGGTCGGGCCTGATGCCGGATTTCGACCAGGCCGGCGGCGTGCCCACGCTGCTGCGTGAGCTGGCCGGCCAGCTGCGGACGGCGGCGCTCACCATCACCGGGCGGAGCATCGGCGACGTGATCGCCGGCGCAGCCCCGGCGTCTGGCGCCATCCGCCCGGCCAGCGCTCCGCTGCGGACGGGTGGCGCGTTCGGCGTTGTCCGGGGGTCGCTGGCCCCGGACGGGGCGGTCATCAAGACCTCGGCCGCGACGCCGGAATTGCTGCGCCACCGCGGGCCAGCCATCGTCTTCCGCGGCTACCACGACATGCTGGCCCGGGTCGACGACCCGTCGCTGCCGATCTCACCGCAGACAGTCCTGGTGCTGAACGGCTGCGGCCCGGTCGGCGTCCCGGGCATGCCCGAGTGGGGCATGATCCCGATCCCGGCGCGGCTGGTCCGGGCCGGTGTCACCGACATGGTGCGCATCACCGACGCGCGGATGAGCGGCACCAGTTTCGGGACGGTCGTCCTGCACGCCGCCCCGGAGGCCGCCGTTGGCGGCCCGCTCGGCCTGGTCCGCGACGGCGATGTCATCTCCCTGGACGTGCCGGCCGGGACGGCCGAACTGGAGGTCAGCGCGGATGAGCTGGAGCGGCGCCGGGCCGCCTGGACGCCACCGCCAGCGGTGCATCTGCGCGGCTGGCCGGCCCTGTACGCCCGGCACGTCCTGCAGGCCCCGGATGGTTGTGACCTGGATTTCCTCAGGGCGGACACCCCGGAGCACCGGACATTTGTGGAACCAGTTGTGGGCCGGTCATGACCGCAGCCCATATGAGAAAGGAGAAAGCCGTGAGGCGATGGAAATTCGCGGCAGCGGCAGCCGTAGCAGCCGCAGCGCTGCTGGCCGCCGGATGCAGCAGCTCCGGTAGCGGAACCACCAGTGGCGGCAGCGCGCCGGTGACGCTGACCATCTGGCACAACTACGGCACCGAACAGAATGCGACCGCCCTGGTCAACCTGGCCAAGGCATTTCACCAGCTGCACCCCAACATCACGGTGAACGTGGTCAGCCAGCCGGCCAGCAGCTATTTCGCGCTGCTGCAGTCCAAGGCCATCTCCCGCACCGGCCCGGATCTGGCCGTGATGTGGACCGGCCTGTTCACCCTCCAGTACAAGGGCTTCCTGCAGAACCTCAAGGGCCTGGTCCCGGCGTCCGCGCTCGCGCAGGTCGACCCGAACGCGCTCAAGTGGACCTCGGACGGTTTCAACCCCGCCAATGGCCCTTATGTGATCCCGCTGGAGAACCAGTTCTACATCGGTTTCTACAACAAGGCTGACTTCACCAAGGCCGGCGTGACCTCGGTACCGGCGGACTGGTCGCAGCTCTACGCGGCCTGCACGAAGCTGAAGAAGGCCGGCTTCACCCCGCTGGTCTACGGCAACGGCGGCCAGCCGCTGGGGGCCACGTTCTACCCCTGGTACGACATGAGCTACATGATGATCGGCACGTACACGGTGCCGCAGTGGCAGGCCCTGTACAGCGGCGCGACGCCGTGGACCTCGCCCGCCATCAGTGCCCAGCTCACGAAGTGGAACCAGCTGCACAGCTCGGGCTGCACCAATTCCGATGTGGTCACCAACACCAACAACCTGGGCCAGTTCGAGTCCGGCAAGGCCGCCATGATGGTGGACGGCACCTGGGATACCCAGAAGTTCACCAACGCGCTCGGCAGCAAGGTTGCCGCGTTCGTGCCGCCGTTCTCCAGCACGCCGATCAAGGGCGTCGTCGACTTCGCCGGTGATGGCCTGTCGATGATGAGCTACTCGCCGCACAAGGCACAGGCAGCCGAGTTCCTGACCTTCATGACCACCAAGCAGGCCGCGTCCATCGTCAATGCGGCCGGCCTCATCCCGGCGATCAACGGCACCTCGACCACCAACCCGGTGAACCAGGAGATGCTGAACTTCGTCAGCCAGGCTGGGATGACGCCCTACCCGATGCTGGACAACGTGGTGCAGGGCAATGTGGTCAACATCGGATCGAAGTTCCTGCCCGCAGTCCTCAACGGCAGCGAGTCGATCAGCAAGACGCTCCAGGACATGCAGACCACGCAGCAGCAGCTGCCGGCCAGCCAGCGTGGCAACACGTTCCCGTAATCCCGGCGATCCGGTTATCCGAGAGCGGGACGCGCCGGCACCCAGCGGCGCGTCCCGCCCGCTCTCCCCAGGAGTCAGCCAGTGAGTGTCACCGCGGACCGGCCAGCGCGGCCAGCCCGCCGGGCCGGCCGCAGCCGGCTGGGCCGCCGGCGTCGGCGCGCCGGCCTGCTGCTGTCCCTCCCTGCGATCCTGCTCGTTGGGGCGCTGCTGTGGGCCCCGATCGGCCAGGCGATCCGTTATTCGATGACGAGCTGGAACGGCTACTCGGCGCCGGTCTGGATCGGGCCGAGCGCCTATACCGCCGCGCTGAAGGATCCGATCGTGCACCGGGTGCTGGAGAACAACGCGCTGCTGCTGCTGGCGGTGCCGGTCGCCATCGGGCTCCCGCTGATCATCGCGGCCCTGCTGAACGAGCACGTCCGGGGCTGGCGGTTCTTCCGGTCCGCCTACTTCCTGCCGACCGCGATCTCGTGGGTCGTTATCGGTATGGTGGCGCTGCAGTTCTTCGCCGCTAACGGCATCCTGAACCGGCTGCTCGCGGACATCGGCCTCGGCTCGGTGCACTCCGACATGCTGGCGTCCGAGTACAGCGCGCTGGCGGCGCTGGCTCTCACGTTCATCTGGTCCATGATCGGGACGAACACCATCATCTTCCTGACCGGTATGGCGACGCTCGACCCCAGCCTGATCGAGGCTGCGCGCGTCGATGGCCTGAACCGGTGGCAGATCTTCTGGCGGGTGACGCTGCCGCTGCTCACCAGGTTCATCCAGTTCGCCTTCGTGATCACGGTCATCAGCGCGTTCTCTGCGCTGTTCAGCCTCATCTTCGTCATGACCGGCGGCGGGCCCGGGCTGGGCACCACCACGCTGGAGTTCTTCGTGTACCAGGCGGGCTTCGCCCAGGGCCAGTTCGGCACCGGTGCCCTGTACGGGATCATCCTGTTCGTGATCATGATCATCGTCGGGATCGGCCAGCTCCGGCTGATCAGGCACGAGGACGGCGGTGGCTGGTAGCCATGACGGCAAAATCCGCCCCCGTACCGATATCCCCGCCCGTGGCCGCGCCGCCCGGCGTCCCCGCCGCACCTGCCCGCCCGTGGCGGGCGGCCCGGCGCCGCCGCCGCGTGACCGCGATCGTCATCTTCGCGATCATGGGCGTGATCGTGATCGTGATGCTCTTCCCGTTCTGGTACATGGCCGAGAACTCGTTCCGCAACCAGAGCCAGTTCGACCAGCAGGCCGGCCACTCGCTCGCGGGTTGGACCCAGCTGTTCAAGGAACTGCCGGTGGTCCAGGAACTGGTGAGTTCCACCATCGTCTGCGCCGCGGCGATCGCCCTCATCCTCGTCGTCGCCACCACTGCCGGCTTCGCGTTCGCCAAGCTGCGGTACCGGAGCAGTGGGCTGGTCTTCCTGCTCATCGTGGCCGCGATGATGGTGCCGCTGCAGTCGATCATCATCCCCGAGTACGTGAATCTCGCCAGGTTCCATCTGGTGAGCAACTACGGTGGCGCGGTCCTGGTCTACGCGGCGCTGGGCGCGCCCTTTGCCACCTTCCTGATGGCGACGTACTACCGCGGCATCTCCGACGAGCTGATCGAGGCGGCCGTGATGGACGGCCTCAGCTACGAGCGGACCTTCCTGCAGATCGCGATTCCGCTCTCACTGCCGGCCATCGCGACCGTGACGGTGCTGCAGTTCATCCAGATCTGGGACGACCTGCTCGTGGGCTATCTCTTCCTGCCGACCAACGAGCGGACGATCACGGTAGGCCTGGCCGTGCTTTCCTCCGGCCGCACCACCGGCATCCCGCCGCTGATGGCCGGGTCGCTGCTCAGCGCCATCCCGGCGATCGTCGTGTACCTGATCTTCCAGCGCTACCTGATCAGGGGCCTGACCCTGGGCATGGGCAAATGACCAGTCCGGGCCTGCGCTGGGAGGTCACGGCCGCGCCCCGGGTGGAGCTCGGCGAGCGGCCGGTCTGGGACGCCAACACCAGCCGCCTGATCTGGGTTGACATCAACGCCGGGCAGCTTCACCAGCTCGACGCGGGGGGCGGCGACCGGGTCATCGCCACCGCCGGGGTCCCGGTCGGCGCCGCCGCCCCGCGGGCAGGTGGCGGCTACGTGCTGGCGGCGGCGGACGGGTTCCGGCTGACCGATGCGGACGGCACGGCCGGCCCCGCGGCGCGCCCGGCAGGCATGCCCGGGCACGTGCGGTTCAACGACGGCGCGTGCGATCCGGCCGGGCGGTTCTGGGCCGGGACCGCGGCGACGGACGGCCAGGCCGGGGCCGGGTCGCTCTACCGGCTCGACCCGGATGGCTGGGTCACCGAGGTCCTGCGCGGCGTGACCGAATCGAATGGTCTCGGCTGGAACCCGGCCGCGACCGTCTTCTACTACACCGACTCGGGCGAGGAGCAGTCCCGGGTGCGGGCGTTCGGATTCGACCTGGAGACGGGCACGCTGGGCGGCGAGCACGACCTGATCCGGTTCGCGCCCGGCGACGGAACTGCCGACGGCCTGGTGGTCGATGCCGACGGGTGCCTGTGGATCGCCATGTGGGATGGCGGCTGCGTGCGGCGGTACTCGGCCGGCGGCGAGCTGCTCGATGTCTACCCGGTCCCGGCCAGCCGGCCCACCTGCCCGGGCTTCGGCGGGCCTGACCTCGATGAGCTGTTTCTCACCACGGCATGGGAAGGGCTGGACGGCGAGCGGCGCTCGGCTGAGCCGCTGGCCGGCCATCTCCTCCGGGCCCGTCCTGGTGTGCGCGGTCTTGCCATGGCTTGTTTCGGCGGTTAGGAGCAAAGGACATGTCCCGGATCGTGCTCGACGCGGTCTCGAAGCAGTTTGCCGACGGGACGTCGGCGGTCACCTCCCTGGACCTGGACGTGTCCGACGGCGAGCTGCTGGTGCTGGTCGGCCCGTCGGGCTGCGGCAAGACGACGGTGCTGCGGATGGTCGCCGGGCTGGAAGAGGTGAGTTCCGGGACCATTTTCATCGACGGCAGCCCGGTCAACGACGTGGAACCAAGGCATCGCGACGTCGCGCTGGTCTTCCAGAGCTATGCCCTGTACCCGCACCTGTCGGTGTACCAGAACATGGCGTTCAGCCTGAAATACCGGAAGGTGCCCAAGGCCGAGGTCAGGAAGCGGGTCGACGAGGCCGCGCGGATCCTCGAGCTTGAGCCGTACCTGCAGCGCAAGCCGCGGCAGCTGTCGGGCGGGCAGCGGCAGCGGGTGGCGATGGGCCGGGCTATCGTGCGCCAGCCGCGAGCGTTCCTGATGGACGAGCCGCTGTCCAACCTCGACGCCAAGCTCCGGGTCCAGATGCGGGCCGAGATCGCGCAGCTGCAGCGCTCGCTCGCCACCACCACGATCTACGTCACCCACGACCAGACCGAGGCGATGACGCTGGGAAGCCGGGTCGCGGTCCTCCAGCACGGCGTCCTGCAGCAGATCGCGGCGCCACAAGAGCTGTACCGGCGGCCGGTCAACCTGTTCGTGGCGGGTTTTATCGGCTCGCCGCCGATGAACCTGATCGACGCCAGGCTGGAGCGCGGCCTGGACGGCTCAGGTGGCCCGCGGGCGGTCTTCGGGGAGCACCAGCTGAGTATCCCGGCGCAGGTCATGGCGGATCGCCCAGCGCTGGACCGGTACCTCGGCCGGGACCTCGTCGTCGGTGTCCGGCCGGAGCATCTGCTGGATGCGGCCCTGCTGCGGGACACCGACGCGGCCGCGGTGGTCGAGCTGCCGGTGCGGCTGCGTGAGGAACTCGGCGCCGAGGTGCACATCCACTGCGGGATCGGCTCGGTCGCCCATCACACCGAAGCGGGACAGGACGTCACCTCGCTAGCTACCTTGGTCGCCCGGATGGATGCGCAGACGGCGCTGGCCGAGGGCCAGCGCGCCCGCGTCCAGGTGGAGACCACCCAGCTGCATTTCTTCGACCCTGGCACCGGCCAGGCGATCTGGGACTAGGCCGCGGAGGCCGCGGCAGTCGCGGATACGCCTGACGCTCTCGCGGCTGTGTCAGCGGGTTTAGAAGATGCGGAGGCTGCCCGCCGGCAGGTTGCCTTGTGTCAGGTCGCCGGTTGTGAGCTGGAGGTTGCCGATGTCTCGGTGCAGCATGAGCGCGGTGATGGGGGGGTCGGAGCCAAGACTGATGCGGGCCAGTGGCCTGGTGTGAATGATCTGTTCCACCCGGGCGGTGAAGCTGGCGCCGGTCGGTCTGCCGGGCGATGGCTGGCCGAGTTCGATGTCTTCGGGGCGGTAGAAGACGTGCACGGGACCATGCCTGCTTGCGGTTGCGATACCGCGGAGGACAAGCCGCCCGATATGCACCTCGTCGTTGGCCGCGGTGCCGTGTCCCAGTTCTGACCAGCCGAGCAGGCGGGCGACGTCGGGGTCGGCGGGGTCGGCACTGACATGGGCGGCTGGTCCGGTCTGGCGGAGCTGGCCGCCGACGATGACGGCTAGGTCGTCGCCGATGCTCAGTGCCTCGTCGCGGTCGTGCGTGACGTGTGCCGCGGGTATTTCAAGTTCGGCGAGGAGCTGCTGGAGCAGGGCCCGCATGTCTTCGCGGGTTGGCTGGTCAAGGGCCGATAGTGGTTCGTCGAGCAGCAGGAGGCCGGGCTGGATCGCCAGCGCACGGGCGAGCGCGACGCGCTGGCGTTCTCCGCCGCTGAGTGAGCGGGGTGACCGGTCCGCGAGGTGCCCGATTCCGAGCTGGTGCAGCAGGGTGCCACCACTGTCCGGGGAGGCTGAGCCGATGGCTTGCGGCCCGAATCTGACGTTCTCGTGGGCGGTCATGTGAGGGAAGAGCGCGGCGTCTTGGAAGACCAGTCCGATGCGGCGCCGCTCGGGCGGCAGGCCGGTGATGTCGGTTCCGGCGAGGCTGATCTGCCCGGATTGCTGCGGGCGGAGTCCGGCGATGGTTTCCAGCAGGACCGTCTTCCCGGCGCCGGAAGGCCCGAGGACGACCAGGACCCGGTCGGGCGGGATGTGGAGGCTAACTGGGCCGAGGGTGAACGATCCTGCCTGGGCAGTCAGCCCGGTGAGGCTGAGCCCGTCGTTAGCTGTAGGCACGGTTCACCCGGGCAAGCAGGCGGCCCGAAGCCAGGGTCCGCAAGACCAGGAATGTGGCTAGCGCGACGATCAAGAGCACCACGGCAGCCGACGCCGACTGGGTAAGCCCCGACTGCAAGAACAGGTTGTAAATCTCGACCGGGGCGGTGGCCGGATAGTAGGCGAGGATGACCACGGCGCCGAACTCGCTGATCGACCGCGCGTAAACCAGGACCGCGCCTGTCAGCACCCCGCGCAGCCCCAGCGGCAGCGTGATACGCCGGAAGGTGTGCCAAGGGCTGGCGCCCAGGCTGCGGGCCGCCCGTTCCAGTTTCGGGTCGATGGCCTCGAACCCGACCCGGGCACTATTGACCGCGAACGGCACGCTGACGAACAGCATCGCGGCCACGATGCCCCACTGTGACCCGTAGAACGACACACCGAGGTGGGTTGCTGGGCCGCCGACCCATCCGGTCCGGCCGAGCAGGAACAGCAGCGCGATCCCGGCGACCGTGTGCGGCACCACCAGCGGCAGGTCGACCACGGCCTGGATCACCCCGCGGCCCCGGAAACTGCCACGGGCCAGCAGGTAGGCGAGCGGGACGCCGAGCAGGGTTGCGATCGCGGCGGTGATCGCCGCCGCCTGCAGGCTCAGCAGGGTGGCGTCCCGTATTGCTGCGGTATCAGCGGCGTGATGCAGGCTGGCCACCGAGGAGGTGGTCACCAGCCGCACGATCGGCAGCACGATGAAGGCCAGCAGCAGGCCACTCAGCAGCCAGGTGATGACCCCGAACCAGCCCATCGGCCAGCCGCGGGGCCGACGTTTGGGGCCTGCCGTGATCACGTGGTCATTGTGGCGCCTGGCCGCCGCCCTGGCTGCGTCACCGTGGGCGGCGGCGGTTTCCGGCCGGGCCAGCGTGGCAAGGTCTCATCCGGTAGCGGCGGGCCATTGCGTGGTGAGCGATTGCAGCGAGGCAGGGATCTTGGCCTGTGGGTTGGCCAGGGCGGGTGAGATGACGACGAACCCGTTGCTGCGCATGATCGCCTGGCCGGCCGAGCTGAGCACGAAGCTGACGAACTTCTGGCCCAGCGCCGCGTTGGGTGCGCTGGTGGGGATGGTCAGCCCGTAGATGATCGGCTTGGCGGTCAGCGTGCCCAGGGACCCGGCGTGGATGGAAACCTTGCCGTAGTCGGCCGCCAGGGCCGGGTCGGACAGGTTGATCTGCGGCGGGAGCGCGATGTATTTCAGGTGCTGCTCTTGGGCGGTGGATTTGTAGATGGCCAGGTAGTCGATCTGCCCCGATTGCAGGGCGGCGAGCAGTGAGGTTTCGGTCTCGGCGACGCTGGAGTCCGGGGAGTTCTTCAGCACCGAGGCGGACAGGTTTGGCTGGTGGTAGTAGCCGTTGGCCAGCTGGAGCATCTGCAGGGTCTGATAGCCCGACGGGTCGGCGGCTGGGTTGGAGCGGCCGATGCGCACACCGGGCTGGGCGAGCACCTTGTACCAGTTGGCCGGGGTGAGCTGGCTGGCGCCCTTGCTGTGGCTGGTGTAGGCGAAGGTGATCTGGTTGGAGACAAACCCCAGGTACCAGGTCGCATTGGCGGTGAACATCAGCTTGGGGATCAGCGAGTAGTCCGCCACCCCGAGCACGTCGGCGGGCTGATGCAGCTGGGTGATGGCCTTGACCCTGTCACCGCTCGCGCTGAACTCCGAATGCACGGTCACGCCCGGATTAGCCTGCTTGAACGCCGCTATCTCCGCCGTAAACGGGGTCGCCAGGGTCCCCGCGCCGAACACGATCAGGGTGCCATGCGCCCCCGACGCGGCCGGGCTCGCGCTGCCTGAGCTGGCGCTGCTGCTGGAGCTTGCGCTGCTGCAGGCGGCGGCCACGGTCACGACCAGGCAGGCGGCTGCGGCAAGCCCGCCCCTGCGGAGTTTGCGGCCCACACCTGCCTCCTTCTGTACCACTACAGAATGGCGCAGAGCCTAACAGCAGCACCTGCCCGTACGGCAGAGCCACGGCGGCACCTGGATCACATTTCGCCGCTGCGTCCTGCTGCGCCGGTAGAGTCCGGGCCATGGCCAGGTATCTACAGGTCAGCAATGAGATCGCCACCGAGGTTGCAGCCGGGGTACTCGGGCCGGGAGACGAGCTGCCGAGCATCCGCGATGCCGCCCGCCGCTACCAGACAACGGGCTCAACTATCGGCCGCGCCTACCGCTACCTCGCCGACGCGGGCGTGATCGACGTCGCGGACCGCCGCCGCTCCCGCGTCATCCCCGGGGCCGATATCGCGGCCCGGCGGCTGCTCGGTGGTCCCCCGGCGCTGCGGCTGGCAGGCAGCGACGACCCCGGCCTGGACCTCGTTGTGCGCCACACCGGCCCGTCAGTCGTGACCGTTGGCACCCGCGGCAGCTTCCACGGCCTGACCAGGATCTGGCGCGGCACCGCCGACGCCGCAGCCATCCACCTGCGGCACCGGTCCGGCACCCCCAACAGCCCGTTCGCCCGCACGATGCTCCACGGCCGCCGCCCGGCGATGATTCACCTATGGCGGCGCGAGCAGGGACTGCTCACACCCGAAGGCAACCCCGGCCACATCACCGGCCCCGCTGACCTGCGCACCTTGCGGATCGCCCGCCGCCCGTATGGCGCAGGGACCCGCGTCCTGCTCGACCAGCTGCTGACCGAGGCGGGCATCGCACCGGCGTCAGTGACCGGGCCCGAAGCAGGATCACATCTGGAGGTGGCCATGTCAGTGGCTTCCGGCCAGGCGGATACCGGGCTCGGCGTGCGCGCCGCAGCCACCGCACTCGATCTTGGCTTTGTCCCGGTGATCTGGGAAGACTTCGACATTGTGCTCAGCGGTGATTCTCTGCCCGCAGCCGAGCCGCTCATCTGCGCGCTGCGCGACCCCGCCGTGCAAGCGCCGATCACCGCGCTCGGCGGCTATGACCTGTCCCGCGCTGGCAAAGTAGAGATGCTGGCCTGATCACACGGTCCACGGCCGGTACGTTTGCCAGATGATCAGCGGCGCCTGGGTGGAGATTGTGGCCCTGGTGGCCGCGTTCGCCATCGCCACGGTCACCACCCCAGCCGGGGTCTCCGGCGCGGTGCTGCTGCTGCCGTTCCAGGTCAGCGTGCTGGGCACACCCAGCCCGGCAGTGACACCAACGAACCTGCTCTACAACGTGGTCGCCAGCCCCGGCGCGATCTGGCGCTACTGGCAGCAGGGCCAGACCGGCGGAAACCTGAGCTGGCTGCTGCTGGCTGGGACGCTGCCCGGTGTCATCGGCGGCTCGGTCATCCGCGTCTACCTGCTGCCCGGGCCGGTTGTCTTCGACCTAGTCGTCGCGGCCGTGCTGATCCCGCTGGGTGCCTGGCTTGCCCTGTCCAGGCCACAGCCAAGCACGCCATGCCGCGCGGCACGCATGCCCCGCCCGGTCATCGTCCTCATCGCGGCCGTCACCGGCTGTGTCGGCGGTATCTACGGCATCGGCGGCGGGTCGATCCTCGCACCGATCCTGATCGCCGACGGCCGGCCACCATCACAAGTCGCCCCCGCAGCGCTCAGCTCCACCTTCCTCACCTCACTGGCAGGGGTGGTCACGTTCACGGCCCTGGCGGCCAGCCACCACGGCAGCATCGCCCCAAACTGGCCCACCGGCATCGCGCTGGGAACTGGCGGCCTGGCAGGCGGATACATGGGCGCCCGGCTGCACGCCCGGCTGCCGGAAACCACCATCCGGCGGCTACTGGCCCTGGCCGTGATGACCATCGGCATCCGCTACATGTGGCAGGGCCTGACCGGAGCATCCTGAGAGCGCGGGCTCTTGGCCAGATTGGCTTTGGCAGACTCGGGCCGTGGCGATGGCAGACGAGGCGACGCAGGCGGCTCTGCTGCGCCGGGGTTTCGCCCTGGAATATGTGACGCTGGCGTGGAATGTGGCCGGGATCGCGGTGCTGGCTGTCGCGGCGGTCTTGGCCCGGTCGGTGGCGCTGGCCGGGTTCGGCCTGGATTCGCTGATTGAGATCGGCGCGTCCACGGTCGTGATCTGGGAGCTGTCGGGCACAGGCGAGGATCGTCAGCGGCGGGGATTGCGGCTGATCGGCTACGCCTTCGCCGCTCTGGCCGCCTACCTCCTGGTGCAATCCACGGTGGTGCTGGTCACCGGTTATCACCCGGGGCATTCGGCGCTTGGCATCACGTGGACCTCGGTTACGGCAGTGGCGATGTTCGCGCTGGCCTTCGGCAAGACCCGTACCGGCAAGGCGCTGGGCAACCCTGTGCTCCAGACCGAGGGCCGGGTCACTCTGATCGATGGGATCCTGGCCACTGCGGTGCTGCTGGGCCTGGCCCTGAACGCGGCGCTTGGCTGGTGGTGGGCCGACCCCGCCGCCGGGTACGTGCTTGTCTTCTACGCCGCCCGCGAGGTGCGGGAGATCTTCTTCGCCCAGCCTGCGCAGCCCGTGGATGGCGTTCGGTGACCGTCCCGGACTGGCACCGTTCGGGATAGCTGCTACAGCGTGTGGACGGGGCGGGAACTACCGGATCATCCCGGCCGTCGTGAACGGATGGACTCCGTAATTGGACCTCTCCCGGTCCCCGGCGGGGCATGCGCGGGCGAAGACATGGCGCAAGGGCTTTCAGGGTGATGTGCCGTCATCTCTCGGCGACCGGCGGCGGCCAGGATAGCCACCGTCAGCAAGACCCCGAGGGCAGCGGTCGCAATGTCGGGGATCGTGTACGGGGCGCGGAAGCCGGACGCGGAGGCTTGCGGCGCAGACGCGACGCCGATCAGCAGTGCCGTCCAGGCCGCCCAGCGGTGGCCCGCCCAGTACCCCCGCGCGGCCGTCACGCCGGCTGCGGCCGCACCGATCCCCACCACCACCAGCCCGACGGCCGGAACGAGATGCCGGAATGTCATCAGAACGAGGCTGCAGCGGGTCAGATCCAGGGCCGCGGCCGCGATCAGCATGGCGGCGATCAGCAGCCGACCGGTCCTGCCAGCCACGGCAGGAGACGTCGTCCCGGTAGCCGCAACCGCTGCCGGGACGGCTGGGCGCGGGCGGCTGCGCATCAGCACGCGATCGCGTCGTGTTCGCGCAACTGCTGGCGCAGTGCCTGCAGCGCGTAGTGGAGGCGTGATCTGGCCGTGCCGTGCGGGATGCCGAGCTTGCGGGCGACCGCCGCCAGGCTGCCGCCGTGGTAGAAGGCCTCGACCAGCACGGTCCGGTGCGCGGGCGACAGGTGCTGGAGTGCGGCGGACACCAGCTCCCGGTCCAGGACCTGGTCCAGCCCCGCGTCGGTCCCGGCATCCTCGTCCGGCAGCGCCTGCACGACGACCGGCCGTGACCGTGCGGCCCGGTCAGCGTCGATGAGCAAGTTGCGCGCGACCCGGAACAGCCACGGCCGGATTGGCCGGTCGTCAGCGCTCAGCTTGGGCAGGTGACGCCAGGCCCGGATGAAGGTTTCCTGCACGACGTCGTCCGCGCTCGTGCGGTCTGCGCAGAACCGCTCGACGTAGACATGCAGCGCCTCCGCGTGGCGGCAATACAGCTGGCGGATCGCGGCATCGGCGTCACCAGGTAGCTGGCCGCCCGGATCACTCGTGATAGCAGACATGTCTGCTATCACGGATAGTAGAGATCGTTCGTTCAGCCCGCGACCGCCAGGAAGAAGTTGAGCTTGCCGCTTGAACCGCGCGCTTACCCTATGCGTGATAGTAGACATCGGCGGTGTGCCGTCGGCTGGCCACGTCCGGGAGTGCGGATGCGAAGATTCGGTGAGCTGGAAGCAGTGATCATGGAGCGATTGTGGGAACGGGGCCGTCCGGCCCTGGTCCGTGAGGTCCTCGACGACCTGCGCAGGGACCGGGCCCTCGCTTACACCACCGTGATGACCGTCATGGACAATCTGTATCGCAAGGGATGGCTGCGGCGCGAGCGGGACGGCCGTGCATGGCGCTACGAGCCCACCGGATCCCGGTCCGGATACACCGCGGCCCTAATGAACGAGGCGCTAGAAACCAGCGCGGACCGCCGCAGGGCCCTCGCGCATTTCGCTCTCCAGATGAGCCCACACGACGCCGCGGTCCTGCGTGACGCGCTCGACCAGGCGCTTCGCGGGCCTGAGACCGGCGACGCCCAGTGACCATCGCGGCCGTCCTAATCGCGTACGCGGTCGGCGTCGGCACGCTGGGCAGCAGGCTGCTCGGCAGGGCCCGGTGGACTGCCCGGGCGCCGCTTCTGGCCATTGTCACCTACCTGGCGGCGGGATGGTCTGTCGTCGCGGCGCTCGGGCTGGCCTGCCTGACCCTGGCGGTTGATGCCACCGACCTTAGCGGCGGCCTTAGCCACCTGATCGGAGCTTGCGTGCTGCGGCTGCGCGAGACCTATGGCAGTCCGGGCGGCGCCACCGTCGCCGGGCTCGGCCTCACCCTCGCGGGCGCCATCGTCGCCCGCACCGTGGTCACCGCCATGACCCACCTGCGCGCTGCCAGGCAGCAGGCGCTGCTGCACGCGCAGACCGCGCGACTCGTGGGCCGTCCCGAGCCTTCCCTGGACGCCGTGCTCGTGGAGCACTCCGAGCCGGTTGCCTACTGCGTTGCCGGCCGGCATCCGACGGTGATCCTGAGCACCGGCGCTATGAATGCGCTCGATCCCGCTCAGCTAGAGGCGGTGCTGGCACATGAGCGAGCTCACCTCGCCGGCCGCCATCACCGGCTGCTGGCCCTGGCACGGATCGGCCGCCTGGTGCTTCCGTTCCTGCCCTTGATGCGCGATGCAGACCCGCAGGTAGCGCGGCTGATCGAAATGCACGCCGACGACGCGGCAGCACGGGCCAGCGATCCTCGCTCCCTCGCCACGGCCCTGGTGGTTCTCGCCACGGGTGCCAGTCCCGCTCCCGCTCTCGCAGCCGCGGCCACCGACTCGGTGCAGCGGATCCACCGGCTCCTCCGACCCGCCGAACCACTGGGCCCCGCGCGGCGCCAGCTACTCCGGGCGACGGCTGCCTCGCTCGCGCTGACCCCGGTCCTGCTGGCCCTCGCCCCGGCACTGCTGGCACTCGCGCTCGGACGGGTCGCCTAGGTCGGCCGGCGCTGAAACGGCCGCCATGCCTGGTTCGTGTTGCCAGGTATGGGCGCCGAGATGCAGGACACCCGTCCCGTCGGAACGGAACCGGAGGAGACATGAAGAACCCCCCAGGCGGGCGACTCCGCGGCTGGCGGTCACGCAGGTGCAGCAACCACGCGTCCGCCCGGTACGCGCCGCGACCTGGTACCACCCAGGGCCAGACGTCGCCCGATGGGACGGTCGCCGGTGAGACTGGGTCTGGTGAGATTAGCGCTAGCGAGGCTAGGGCTCGCGAGACAGGGGCAAGCCGGGCGGCGGCCGGGGAAACTGTGGCCGCTGCCATGCAGCTGGCAATCGGGCTGCTCACCGCGAGCCTGGATTCACCCGAGCTGGAGGCGTGGGCGCTGCCAGTTCTCATACCGGATGACGTGAACGGCCTGGGTGATCTTATGGCCGGCCTGCACCTGATATCCGGGCTGGTAATCCACGAACTGCACGAGGCGACTGGAGAGCCGCCGGAAGCCATCCTGCAAAGGCTCGCGGTCCTGGCAGAACATCAGCGCGGAATGCCCTCCGCCGGCTAGGCCGCCGTCCCCAGCTCCCTTCTTCCCGGTCGCTGAGCTCCCTGCCGTGAACTGCGACTTACTACTATGCGTGTTAGTAGACAGGCGACGGCTAACGCGTCGCCGTCTACCTGAGGGGATGGCTGGATTGGACGGCCCGGTATTCACTCATCGGCTGCGGCTGCGATACCACCGCGCACTTGCGGCATTCCGGCTGTTCGCGCGGGGCGGGCTCCGATATGTGAGCAGCGCGCCGCGGCTCTACGCGGCTGCGGGCGAGCAGCGCCAGCAGCTGCGGGCGGACCTGGCCCTGCAGACCGCCGAAGACGTCGCCGACACCCTGGGGGCAATGAAGGGCGTCATGATGAAGATCGGCCAGATGGCCAGCTATGTTGACGCCGGGCTCTCCCCCGCTGTCCGGCGCACCCTCACCCGCCTGCAGGACAGCGTCCCGACGATGGCGCCGGAACTAGCCGCGGCCGTCGTCGAGGAAGAACTCGGTGCACCGCCAGAACGGGCATTCGCCCGCTGGGATCCGCAGCCCATAGCCGCTGCGTCCATCGGGCAGGTCCACCGTGCGGTCACCCTCGACGGCCGGGCGGTCGCCGTCAAGGTGCAGTACCCGGGCATTGCCGAGACGATGGCAGCTGACCTGCGCAACGTTGCGCTGCTGCGCCGGATCCTGCGCATCACTGCGCCCGCCCAGGACGTCGATGCGCTGCTGACCGAGCTGCGCGACCGGGTGCTAGAGGAACTCGATTACCACCGCGAAGCCGCCAACCAGCAGCGCTTCGCGGTCTACTACCGCGAGCACCCAACCATCCACGTTCCAGAGATCATCAGCGATCTGTCCACCCGCCGGATAGTGACCGCAGAGCTGTCGGACGGTGCGCGCTTCGCCGAGCTCGCGAGCTGGCCGCAGCGAGAACGCGACCTGGCCGCCGAGACGATCTACCGGTTCGTGTTCCGCAGCCTGTACGAAATCGGCGCCTTTACTAAGGAGTGCGTAAGTAGGCCGACCGATTCAGGTTATGCGGTGATGTAACGCAGGTGGGGGTCGGCGAAGAATGCCCGGACCAGCCCGGGGCGTTTCTGGAGCCGTCGCAGGGCGCCGATGGCCTTGGCTTTGAGGTCTTGCTTGCTGGTGACGCCGGTTTTGCCGATCCGGTCGTGCTTGACGTTTTTCCAGACCCATTCGTCTGGGTTGAGCTCGGGTGAGTAGCCGGGCAGGAAGAACAGCTTGAGCCGGCCTTGCGTGGAGGCGGCGAATTCCTTCGTGGCGGGTCGCTGTCCGCGGCCGCGAAGCCGCCCTGTCCCCGCTCCAGGCCGCTCAGGAGACTGATCTGGGCAGGTTCGCGGGCTGGGCCGACCGCGAGCGGATCGCCGGCAACCTGCACCGCGCCTACGCCGAACTCGGCGGGGC
>DATDGI010000264.1:0-18188 GCA_036522155.1 Streptosporangiaceae bacterium | reverse complement strand
AAACTATGATGAAAACTTGGGCCAATCATGGCCTGGATCTACACCTGAATCTGCCCGCCGCCCGGGTCCGGGCCGGGCTGGAGACGGCGCTGCGGGCCGCGGTGCGGGACGGGCAGCTGCGTCCCGGCACCCGGCTGCCGCCCTCCCGCGCGCTCGCGGCCGACCTCGGCATCGCCCGCAACAGCGTGGCCGACGCCTACGGCCAGCTGGTGGCCGAGGGCTGGCTGACGGCCAGGACCGGCTCGGGCACCTGGGTGGCCAGCCATGCCCTTCCGGCCCAGCGGCCGCCGGCGGTGGCCCCCCGGCCCGCCACGCCGGCCCGCTATGACCTGCGGCCGGGGGTACCCGACCTGTCGGCGTTCCCGCAGCGGGCCTGGCTGGCCGCCGCCCGGGCCGCGCTGGCGGCCTCGGCCAGCGATGTCCTCGGCTACCCGGACCCGCGCGGCCTGCCGGTGCTGCGGGCCGCGCTGGCGGGCTACCTGGCCCGCACCCGCGGGGTCAGCGTCACCCCGGACCGGCTGGTGGTGTGCGCCGGTTTCGGGCACGGGCTGGCCGTGACCTGCGCCCTGCTGCGGGCCCGTGGTGCGGCCACGCTGGCGGTCGAAAGCCATGGCCACCGGATTCACCGGCGGACGGCCGAGGCGCACGGCCTGCGCTGGCAGGCCATCGGAGTGGACGGCTACGGGGCCAGGGCGGACGAACTGGCCGCGGCCGGCCCGGACGCGGTGCTGCTGACCCCCGCCCATCAGTTCCCGCTCGGCGTGACCCTGGCCCCGCAGCGCCGCCGGGCCATCATCGACTGGGCCAGCGCCAGCGGCGGGCTGGTGATCGAGGATGACTACGACGGCGAGTTCCGCTACGACCGGCAGCCGGTGGGCGCCATGCAGGCGCTCGCCCCCGATCAGGTGATCTACGCGGGCACCGCGAGCAAGGGCCTGGCTCCCGGCCTGCGGCTGGGCTGGCTGGCCGTGCCCGCGTCACTGGTGGACGAGGTGGTCGCGGCCAAGGAGGCGGCCGGGGCCGAGCCCAGCACGCTGGATCAGATCACCCTGGCCACGCTGCTGGCCGGCGGCGGCTATGACCGCCAGATCCGGCATGCCCGGCTGGTCTACCGCCGCCGCCGGGACCGGCTGGCCACGGCCCTGCGCCGGGCCGCGCCGCTGGTCAGGGTGTCAGGCATCGCCGCGGGCCTGCAGGCCCTGCTGGTGCTGCCGCCCGGTGGGGACGAGGACGAGGTGACCGGCCGGGCCGCCGCGCACGGTCTCGCCGTCGAGGGCCTGGCCAGCTACCACGCGGGTGGCGACCCGCACCCGCCGGCGCTGGTCATCGGCTACGCCCGCCCGGCCGACCACGCGTTCACGACCGCGCTGGCCCGGCTGGCCGCGGCCCTGGCGCCGGAGCCGCCCGCTCCGGGACCGCCCGCTCCGGGACCGGGCGCCCCGGGACCGGGCGCCCCGGCAGCAGCAGCGCGGGCACCAGCGCGGCGCCGGTCAGCGCCAGCGCCACCCAGAACGTGACGCCAAACGCGTGCGCCAGCCCGGGCAGTGCCCCGGCCCGGGTCGTCGCCAGCGCGCCCGCCTGGGCGAGGCCGCCGTGGAAGCCCGGCAGCGCGGCCGCCATGGCCCGCTGCAGGGTGACCGCCAGCAGCGCGGTGCCGAGCGAGCCCGCGACCCGCTGGATGGTGCCGATGGCACTGCTGGCCGCGGGCATGGACCGCCGCTCGACCGAGGAGAACGCGGCCGCCATCGACGGGGTGATGGTGGCCCCCAGCCCGGCCCCGATCAGCAGCAGCGCGCCGGCCAGCAGCCAGTAGGGCGTGGTCGCGGTGATCTGCGTGTAGCCGGCCGTGCCCGCCAGGGCCAGCACCACCCCGGTGGTCACCACCGGGCGGGCGCCGATCCGGTCGGTCAGGCTGCCGGCCACGGGCATGGCCAGCGCGGCGCCGAGGCCCTGCGGGATCAGCAGCAGCCCGGTCTGCAGCGGGGTCCGGCCCCGCACCAGCTCGAAGTACAGCGGCAGCAGCAGCGCCACCCCGAACAGCGCCACGCCCAGCACCAGGTTGGTGACCGCCGCCGCCGCGAACGCGCGCCGGGTGAACAGCCGCAGGTCGATCAGGGGCTGGGCGGCCTTAACGGCATGGATGCCAAACGAAACGACCATGGCCAGCCCGGCCGCGATGGCGACGAGCGGGAGCGCGCCGAAGCTGGCGCCGGTCGCGGTCCGGCCGAGGCCAAACAGCAGCACCGCCAGCCCGCCGGACAGCAGCACCAGGCCACGGACGTCCAGCCGGGCCGGCCGCCGGGGCGGCCCGGCTGGCATCAGCCACCAGGCCAGAGCCAGCGCGGCCGCGCCGACCGGCAGGTTGACCAGGAAGATCCAGCGCCAGCTGGCGCTGGACACGATCGCCCCGCCGATCACCGGGCCGGCGATCGGGCCGAGCAGCAGCGGCACGCCGACGATGCTCATCACCCGGCCGATCCGGCGCGGCCCGGCCGCCTGGGCCAGGATGGCCTGGCCGATCGGCATGATCATCCCGGCGCCGAGGCCCTGCACCACCCGGAACGTGATCAGCTCGGCGACCGAGCCGGACAGCCCGCACAGCAGCGAGCCGAGCAGGAACGTGGCCAGGGAGGCGAGCCAGACCCGGCGGGCGCCGAACCGCTCGCTGGCCCAGCCGGTCAGCGGGATCACGCTGGCGAACGCCAGCAGGTAGATCGTCGGCACCCACTGGATCACCGAGATCGAGGTCCGGAATTGCCGGCCCAGCGTGGGCAGCGCGATGTTGACGATCGTCGCGTCCAGGATGGTCATGATCGACCCGAGCACGACCACCGCGGCCAGCGAGATGATCTCCGGGGTCAGCACCCCCTGCTCCCCGCCGGCGTGCCGGTCCGGTGCGCCGATCTTGTGACTGGTCATCGGGACTCCCTGTGGTTGCTCTCCCCATAACCATAGACATCTAACTCTTTGATTTCAAACCCTTAGAGAAAACTGCTATCCTCGGTTCATGCCAAGGCCCGCGCAGCAGCCGATCGGCCTCCAGCTGTCCCGCACCGCCCGGGCCGCCAGCCGGGCGTTCGACGACGCGCTGGCGCAGGCGAGCGGGTCGCTCCCGGTGTGGCTGGTGCTCATCTCGATGAAGAGCGAGCGGCCGGGGAACCAGCGGGACCTGGCGAAGGCGGTGGGCATCAGTGAGGCCACGCTCACCCATCACCTGAACGCGATGGACGAGCAGGGGCTGATCACGCGGCGCCGGGACCCGGCCAACCGGCGGGTTCACCAGGTGGAGCTGACCGACGCCGGCGAGGCGGCGTTCCAGCGGCTGCGGGGGGCCGCCACCGCGTTCGATCACCGGCTGCGGGCCGGCTTCAGCGAGGCCGAGATCGGGCAGCTCGCACGGCTGCTTGACCGGCTGGCGGCCAACCTGGACGAGGACCAGCCCGGCTGATCCGGGCCGTGCCCGGCCGTCCTGGCCGTGGCGGGCCGCCCGGTTCAGCCGGTGCCGTCAGCCGCGGTCGCCGGAGGCGGCCCGGGCGGGCGGGCCGCCCAGGTCAAGCGTCTTGTCCGCGGCCCAGGCGGCGATCTGGGTGCGGGAGGTGAATCCCAGTTTGGCCAGGATGTTGGCGACATGCCGGGCCGCCGTGGCCGGGCTGATGACCAGTTCCTCGGCGATGGCCTTGTTGCTGTAGCCGCTGGCCACCAGGGCCACCACCTGGCGCTCGCGTGAGGTCAGCGTGCCCCGCAGGGCGGGCGCCGGCTCGTCGGCCGCGACCGCGGTCAGGGTGACCGTGCCGGGCTCGCCGGCCGGCCCGGCCAGCGCCAGCGCGACCGCCTCGTCGCCGGTCATGGCCTGGCCCGCGGCCGTCAGCCGGCTGAAGGCGGGCTCACCCAGACGGCGGCCGGCGGCCAGGAACCGTTCCGCCCGGGCGCCGACCAGGGCGGGCAGGCCGGCCGTCTCGCGCAGCGCGGCCGCCGCGGCGGTCAGCTGGACCGCCAGTTCCGGCTGGTTCTCCATGATGGCCAGCGCCGCGAACGCCTCCAGGCCCCGGGCCACCGCGATCCGGGAACCGGTGGCGTGGCTGAGCCGCAGGCTCTCGGTGAGGTGCTGCCTGGCCAGCCCGGCCGATCCCAGGTCCAGCGCCACCCGGCCGAGGCCAGCCAGGCAGCGCGCGATCTCCGGCCGGGCGTCGACCTCGCGCAGAATCGTCAGTGCGGCCAGGTAGCGGCGGTGGGCATCGCCGGCGTCGCCGCGCTGCCGGGCCAGATCACCCAGGCCCAGCAGCGCCCGGGCCGTTCCCCACTGCTGGTCGATCCGGCGCATGACGCTGATGGAGGCCTTGGCGAGCTGCTGTGCCTCCCGCAGTTTCCCGTGCACCGCGGCGATCGCGGCCCGGATGCCGAGCGCGTATCCCTCGTCCCAGCCGTCGCCCGCCGCCATCGCGACCGACATGGCTTCGTCGGCGTACCGCGCCGCGTCGTCGATCCGCCCGGTGTGCAGCGCGATCTCGCTGACCAGGTTGAGCCCGGCGGCGGTCCAGAACTCATCGCCGGCCGCGCGGCACAGCGCCAGCCCGGCGCCGGCCAGCGACTGGGCGGTGGCCGGGTCGTTGGCCAGGGCCAGCTGCGCCCGCCCGACCAGCGCGGCCCCTCGCACCTGCGCGGGCACCGTGGGCGCGTCCATGGCCAGGAACGCGTCGAGCCATTCGGCGCCTTCGGTAAAGGTGCCCCGGACCAGCCAGCACGGCCGGATGGCGGTGCAGATCCGCATCCCGGTTTCCGCGTCGCCGTCGGCCCGGCACCGGCTCAGCACCTGCAGGACGTTGCCGGTCTCCACGTCGTACCGGCGGAACACGTCGACCCGGGCCGACCACGGGGCAGCGACCCGCGCCATGCCGATGGCCTCGTTCTGCTCGGCTACCGCCACGGTGTAGTCGCGCAGGCGGAGGTGGCAGGCAACGGTCTCGCCCGCCCCGGCCAGCCGCTCGGCCGCGTATTCGCGGATGGTGTCGAGCAGCCGGTAGCGCGCCTGGCCGAGCACCTCCGGCTCGCGGACCACCAGCGACTTGTCCACCAGCGCGGCCAGCAGATCGAGCACATCAGTGGCCGGCATGTCCGGGGCGGCGCAGATCTGCTCGGCCATTTCCAGCGACCAGCCGGCGAAGACCGACAGCCGCCGCAGCAGCACCTGCTCGGCCGGGGTGAGCAGGTCGTGACTCCAGTCGATGGCGGCGCGCAGCGTCCGCTGCCGCGCCGGGGCGGTCCGGTCCCCGCTGGTGAGCAGGCTGAACCGGTCCGCCAGCCGCTCGGTGATCTGCTCCAGCGACAGCGCCCGGACCCAGACGGCCGCGAGCTCGATGGCGAGCGGCATGCCGTCCAGCGCCCGGCACAGCGCGGCGGCGGCCGCCGCGTTGCCCGGCCCGATGGCGAAGCCGGGCAGGGCCGCGGCGGCCCGGTCGGCGAACAGTGCGATCGCCTCGTACCGGTGGTAGTCGCTGGCCGCCCCGTCCGCCGGGGCGACCGACAGCGGTGGCACCTGATAGACCGTCTCGGCCGCCACCCGCAGCGGCTCGCGGCTGGTCGTCATCACGCGCAGCCCCGGCGAGCTGGCCAGCAGCTGCTGGCAGAGCTGGGCGCAGGCGCCGATCAGGTGCTCGCAGTTGTCCAGCACCAGCAGCATCCGGCGCGGCCGCAGCGCGTCGGCCAGGGTGTCGGCCAGCGGCCGCCCGGGTTCCTCGCCGACCCCGACGCAGGCCGCCACCCGCGACACCACCAGGTCGGGCTGCTGCAGGTCCGCGAGCTCGACGAAGAACGTGCCGTCGGGAAAGCCGTCCGCCACCTCGGCCAGCACCCGCAGCGCCAGCCGGGTCTTCCCGATCCCGCCCGGGCCGCACAGCGTCACCGCCCGCGCCGCACCGACGAGATCACGCAACTCGGCGAGCTCGCGCTCACGGCCGACGAAGCTATTCGGTTCAGCGGGCAGATTGGCCGGAATCTTGACTACCTCATTCCTACGGCCCCACTTCCCTCCGGCCAACAATATGCCCGCGGCGTCCAGTGTTCGGAGATACCGAATACATAGCCACGTACATAGTTCTGACGATGCGGCCCGGGCCGCCGGGCGCCTACCGTCTGTAAGCTGCTCAGCCCGGCACCGGCGGAGAACGGTGGCGGCGCTGCGGCGGGGGGGCGCTGGGTTATTACCCAGTGAATTGGCCATGCCCGCGGCCGGCCAGCCGGCCGCGGGCACAGGTCAGGCCGGGACCGGGAATGGCCGCCGTTCGCCAGCCCGGGCCGGGCCAAGACTGTGGCTCCGGCCGCCGGGGCCAACCGCGCTGGGGGGGCCGGGCGACGGTGCGTGCCGCGGCGGCCGGCCCCGCTGTCCCTGCTGCTCCCGGCTACGGTAGCCATCGACGGGACCCCGGATCAGGCGGCCCGCGCGGGCCCTGGATGGTGGCGCCATGGCGGTGGACGTTGGCCGGATCGGCATCTGGTGCACTTCCCGCATCTGGCCCGCTGATCCGGGTGCGGCCGCGGAGGCCGCCGCTGAGCTGGAAGAACTCCGGTACACCGCGCTCTGGCTCGGCATTTCCCCGGCCACCCTGGAACTGCCGGAGCACCTGCTGGCGGCGACCTCGTCGCTGACCGTGGCCACCGGGATCGTCACCGTCTGGGATGCCCCGGCGGCCGCGGTGGCGGCCGCCTATCACCGGGTCAGTGCCGCCTACCCGGGCCGGTTCCTGCTCGGCCTCGGCGCCAGCCACGCCCATGTCGTGGAGCGCAGCGGCGGCCGGTACGAGCATCCGTTCAGCAAGGTAAGAGAATTCCTGGCCGGTCTTGACGGGGCCGAGCCGCCGGTCCCGGCCGATGGCCGGGCGCTGGCCGCGCTCGGGCCGCGGATGCTCGCCCTGGCCGCCAGCGACACCGCTGGCGCGCACCCGTACCTGGTCACCCCCGAGCACACCCGGCGGGCGCGGGAGATCCTGGGCCAGCGGCCGCTGCTGGCGCCCGAGCAGATGGCGGTGCTGGACACCGACCCGGCCCGGGCCCGCGAGACCGCCCGCGGCGTCCTGCGCTTCTACCTGCAGGCGCCGAACTATGTCGCCAATCTGACACGGCTCGGCTTCTCCGGCGACGACATCGGCCAGGTATCCGACCGGCTGGTGGACGCGCTGGTGGCCTGGGGGGATGAGGCGGCGATCGCCCGCCGGGTCCGCGAGCATTACCAGGCCGGCGCCGATCACGTCTGCGTGCAGGTGCTCACCGGCGAGCCGGGCCTGCCGCGGGCCCAGTGGCGCGCCCTGGCCGGCGCACTGGCCTGACCAGGGCCGTGGCCCCGGCACAATTTCCGTTCACCGAAACTGGCCGGATGCGCCTTGTCATTTCCCGGCCGTTTGTGCGACGTTCGGCGGGTAACTCCTGACTCCGCGGGAGGTTCAGCATGGACGCAGCCGAGCCCGCGCGCAGCTTCCCCCTGCCATCGGCGATCGAGGACGCCCCCGGCGCCGGGAACTGGCGGTCGATGTACCCGTACTTCACCCGCTTCCAGCCCGGTGACGACCAGCGCTTCTGGTTCTACAACTCGATGCACTTCCCCGAGCCGATGCCCGCGTTCGACACCGTGACGGCCGAGATCCCCTACACCGCCATCGGTGCGAACACCGCCCGGCTGTTCGTGCTGCCGACCACGCTCGGGATCGAGCACCGGATCGTGAACGGCCGGGTGTACATCACCGCCATCCCGGTCACCGACCCGGCCGAGATCGGCCGCCGGGCCGAGATCTTCAACGAGCGGGCCGGTTACTACTACCAGAACTGGGACCGCCTGTACGAGGGCTGGAAGACCCGGATCGCCGGCCTGATCAGCCAGATCGAGGCGGTCACCGTGCCGGAACTGCCGGAGTTCGAGGACGCCAGCGTGGTGATGGAGTCCACCGGCGTGGCGCAGAACCACTACGTCAGGGAGAACTTCCACCGCTGCATCGACCTGTACTCCAAGATGTGGCACCACCACACCGAGTTCCTGATGCTCGGCTACGGCGCGTACGTGGTCTTCTTCGGGTTCTGCAAGAACGCGTTCCCTGAGATCAGCGAGCAGACCGTGGCCCGGATGGTGGCCGGCATCGACGTGATCATGTACCGGCCGGACGAGGAGCTGAAGCGGCTGGCCCGGCTGGCGGTCGAGTCCGGGCTGGCGGACGAGTTCCCCGAGGGCTGCGACCCGGACGCGGTGCTGGCCAGCCTGGCCGGCCGGGGCGAGGCCGGGCAGGCGTGGCTGGCGTCCTTCGAGGCGGCCCGGCTGCCCTGGTTCCACGTGTCCACCGGCGACGGCTTCTACCACCACCACCGGAGCTGGAACGAGAACCTCGCGGTGCCGTTCGCGGCGCTGACCCGCTACGTCTCGCTGGTGGCGGCGGGCGAGACGCTGGAGCGGCCGACCGAGAAGCTGGTGGCCGAGCGGGAGCGCATCGCCACCGAGTACCGGGCGCTGCTGGCCACCGAGGAGGACCGCGGCGCGTTCGACCAGATGCTGGCGGTGTGCCGGCTCGTCTTCCCATACGTGGAGGACCACAAGTTTTATTGCGAGCACTGGTTCACCACCCGGTTCTTTCAGAAGATCCGGGCGTTCGGCGGCCTGCTGGCCGCGAAGGGCGTGCTGGCCGAGGCCGAGGACGTGTTCCAGCTCCACCACGGCGAGATCGACCTGGCGCTGGCCGACGTGATGCTGGCCTGGGCGTCGGGCGGCGAGCCGCTCGGCGCCGCCCACTGGCGGCCGATCGTGGCCGAGCGCAAGCAGATGCTGGAAGCGCTGCGGGACTGGTCGCCGCCGCCCGCGCTCGGCCCGGTGCCGGAGGCGCTCAACGACCCGGCCGTGCAGATGCTGTGGGGCATCACCCAGGACACCATCGAGTCCTGGTACAGCCAGGCCAGTTCGGGCAACGAGAAGGAGGTACGCGGCTACGGCGCGTCGTCCGGCATCGTCGAGGGCACCGCCCGCGTGCTGCGGGACGTCAACGACATCGGCCAGATCCGGGACGGCGAGATCCTGGTCTGCCCGGTGACCGCGCCGAGCTGGGGACCGGTGTTTGGCAAGATCAAGGCCGCGGTGTCCGACATCGGCGGCACCATGTCGCACGCGGCCATCGTCGCCCGGGAGTACGGGATGCCGGCGGTCGTCGGCACCGGCCAGGCCACCAAGCGGATCAGGACCGGGGACCGGGTCCGGGTGGACGGCGATCGCGGCGTGGTCACCATCCTGGACTGAGCGGGCGCGTGATGAACACCCCCCCTCTCACGCGCCCGCTCACCGCCTTGCGCGACGGTGACCGGCCGTCGGCCGGTGGCAAGGCCACCGGCCTGGGGGAACTGATCGCGGCCGGGCTGCCGGTGCCGGCCGGGTTCGCGGTGACCACGGCCGCGTTCGGCCAGGCCGTGCGGGCGGTGGACCCGTCCGGCACGCTGCGCCAGCAGATCGGGCGGCTGCCCGCGGAGAATGCCACGGCGATCGCGGAGGCCACGGCCGGTCTGCGCGCCCGGATCCTGGCCGAGCCGCTGCCGGCCGCGGTGCGGGACGAGGTCGCGGCCCGCTACCAGGCGCTGGCCGGCCCAGGTCCGGACGTGGCGGCGGCGGCGGTCGCTGGCCCAGGTCCGGACGTGGCGGCGGCGCCGGTCGCGGTGCGGTCCAGCGCGACCGGCGAGGACAGCGCGGCCGCCAGCTTCGCCGGCCTGCAGGACACCTACCTGTGGGTGACCGGCCAGCAGGCGGTCGCCGACCGGGTCCGGCGCTGCTGGGCCAGCCTGTACAGCGTGGAGTCGGTGACCTACCGGCGGCATCAGGGGGTGCCGGAAGACGGCCTGGCCATGGCGGTCGTGGTGCAGCGCATGGTGGAGCCGCGCTGCGCCGGGGTGATGTTCACCCGCAGCCCGGTGACCGGGGACACCTCGGTGGTCGTGCTGGAAGCGAGCTGGGGGCTGGGCTCGGCGCTGGTCAGCGGCGACGTGACCCCCGACAGGTACGTGGTGAGCAAGGTGACCGGGGAGATCGTCAGCCGGGTGGTGGCCAGCAAGCTGCGGCATCACCAGCGGGACCCGGCCGGCCCCGGCGTGTGCCTGCGGGACGTGCCGCCGGCGCTGCGCGACGTGCCGTGCCTGGACGATGCCGAGATCCGGGCGCTGGCCGGCCTGGGCCGGACGGTGGCCGGGCACTTCGGGGCGCCGCAGGACATCGAGTGGGCGATCGACGCCAGCGGCCGGATCATGCTGCTGCAGAGCCGCCCGGAGACGGTCTGGTCGGGCCGGGAGCGCGGGCCATCCGCGGCGCCGGCGGCCCGGCCGTTCGACCACGTGCTGCGCCAGCTCGGGAAGCCGAACAACCTGGCGGCCCTGTGAGTCCGGCCGACGACGGCCCGCCAGCGCTGCTTAGCTCGGAGGATGTGAAGGACATCCTGCGGCTGCTTGACGGGCTCGGTTTCGGCGAGTTCACCCTGGAGACCGGCCGGTTCACCATCCGGCTGACCCGGGCCGCGGACGGCGGCTGGGCCCAGCAGACGCAGGTGGTGACCGGACCGGTGGCCGCCGCTGAGGCGGCGGCCGCGGCCGGTGCCCCGCCTGCCGCCGGTCCGGCCGGTGCCGCCGATGGCACCTGGATCGAGGACAAGGGCCACGCGCTGGCCGCGGCCCTGCCTGGCCCGGGACCGGCCGCGGCCGCGGACGGTGGGTGGCGCGAGATCCGGGCCCCGCTGCCCGGCACCTTCTACCGGGCGCCACAGCCGGGTGCGCCGCCGTATGTGGAGGTCGGCAGCCTGGTGGGCACCGGCACGGTGGTCGCCCTGATCGAGACGATGAAGCTGATGAACCCGGTCTACGCCGGGACGGCGGGCATGGTCAGCGAGATCTGCCTGGCCGACGGCCAGTTCGCGGACTCCGGCGTGGTGCTGATGCGGGTCGCCGCGCCGTCGCCGGCGGCCGGGTAGCGCCGGTGCTGCACCGGATCCTCATCGCCAACCGGGGCGAGATCGCCGCCCGGGTGATCCGCACCTGCCACCGGCTCGGCATCGAGACCATCCTGGCCGTGTCGGACGCGGACCTGGACTCACAGCCGGCCCGGCTGGCCGGCCGGACCGTCCGGATCGGCCCGCCGCCACCGGCGGAGAGCTACCTGAACGTGGCCGCGGTGGTGGCCGCCGCGACCAGGGCCGGGGCGGACGCCATCCATCCGGGGTACGGATTCCTGTCCGAGAACCCGCGGCTGGCCAGCGCCTGCGCCGCGGCCGGCCTGGTGTTCATCGGCCCGGCCGCCGAGCAGCTGGCGCTGGCCGGTGACAAGCTCGCGGCCCGGGCGCTGGCCGCCGGCGCCGGGCTGCCGGTGCTGCCAGGCGGGCAGGTTCACGACCCGGCCGCGGCGGAGGCCCTGGCCGCCGGGATCGGCTGGCCGGTGCTGGTCAAGGCGGCCGGGGGCGGTGGCGGCCGGGGCCTGCGCCCGGTCCACTCCCCCGGTGAGCTGGCCGCCGCGGCCGGGCAGGCCGCCGCCGAGGCCCAGGCCGCGTTCGGTGACCCGCGCATCTACCTGGAAAGGTTCGTCCGCCCGGCCCGGCATGTCGAGGTCCAGCTGCTCGGCGACGGCGACCGGGTGATCGCCATCGGCGACCGGGACTGCTCGGTCCAGCGGCGGTACCAGAAGGTGATCGAGGAGGCACCGGCGCCATCGCTGGACCCGGAGCAGCGCGCGGCCCTGCACCGGGCGGCGGTGGCGTTCGGGACCCGGCTGGCCTACCGCGGGCTGGGCACCACCGAGTTCCTGGTCGGCCCGGACGGCGGCTGCTACTTCCTGGAGATGAATGCCCGCATCCAGGTCGAGCACCCGGTGACCGAGGCGGTCACCGGCCTGGACCTGGTCGCCGAGCAGATCGCGGTGGCCGAGGGCCGGCCGCTGCGGCTGGGCCAGGCCGACGTGACGGTCACCGGCCACGCCATCGAGTGCCGGATCAACGCCGAGGACGGGCAGGGCCGGCCCAGCCCGGGCACCGTCACCCGGGCCGTGTTCCCGGCCGGCCCGGGCATCAGGACCGACACCGGGATCCAGGCCGGCTCGGCCGTCCCGCCCTGGTACGACTCGCTGCTGGCCAAACTGGTCGTGTCCGGCCCGGACCGGGCGGCGGCGCTGGGCCGGCTCGGGCCGGCCCTGGACCGGTGCGAGATCGGCGGGCTGGCGACCAACCTGCCGCTGCACCGGGCGCTGGCGGCCGACCCGGAATTCGCCGCGGGTGCGGTGGACACCGGTTTCCTGGAACGGTTCGCCGCGCGGGCGGCGGCGGGCGCCGGGGCCGCGCATGGCTGACATCGAACTGGTGGATGTCTCCTTCCGGGACGGGAACCAGAGCCTGTGGGGGGCGACCGGGCTGACCACCGGGCAGATCCTGCAGATCGCCCCGGTCATGGACCGGGCCGGGTTCCGGGCGCTGGACTTCACCTCCAGCACGCACATGGGCATCGCGGTGCGGACCCACCGGGAGAACCCGTGGGAGCGGGTCAGGCTCACCCACGCCGCGATGCCGGCCACGCCGCTGCAGTTCATCGGCACCGGCTTCCGGTTCATCTCCTGGCAGGCGGCCAGCGCGGAGGTCATGCAGCTGGTCTACGACCGGCTGGTCGCCAACGGGATGGGGCGGTTCATCGTGCTCGACCCCATGCACGAGGTGGCCGCCATCCGCCGCACCGCCGCGATGATCCGGGCGGCCGGCGGCGGGGAGATCGTCACCGCGCTCACCTACACCTTGAGCCAGGTCCACGACGACGCCTTCTACGCCGGCCTGGCCGGGCAGCTGGCCCCGTGCCCGGACATCGACCGCTTCTACATCAAGGACCCGGCCGGCCTGCTGACCCCCGAGCGGGCCCGGACGCTGATCCCGGCGGTCGCCGCGCGGCTGGCCGGCAAGCCGCTGGAGCTGCATTCCCACTGCACGCTGGGGCTGTCCCCGCTGACCTGCCTGGCCGCGGCCGGCCTGGGGGTCAGCGTGCTGCACGTGGCCTGCGGCCCGCTGGCCAGCGGCACCTCGCTGCCCGACGCCCAGCGCACCGCGGCCAACCTGCGCGAGCTCGGGCACACGGTACGGATCGAGGACCCGGTGGTGGCGCGGGTGGCCGGTTACCTGCGGCGGCTGGCCGCGGCCGAATCCCGGCCCGCCGGGGCGCCCCGCGACTACGACGCCGCCTTCCTGCGGCACCAGGTGGCGGGCGGGGTGATGACCACGATGCTGCGCCAGCTCACCGAGCTCGGGCTGGCCGACCGGTTCGACGCGGTCATGGCCGAGGTCGCCCAGGTCCGGGCGGAACTCGGCTACC
This sequence comes from Streptosporangiaceae bacterium, assembly GCA_036522155.1. Taxonomy (GTDB): domain Bacteria; phylum Actinomycetota; class Actinomycetes; order Streptosporangiales; family Streptosporangiaceae; genus UBA9676. The sequence goes on along the minus strand of DATDGI010000264.1, from coordinate 4,850 downwards.
CGATCATGGTGACGCCGTTCCCGCAGATCGTCTGCTCGCAGGCGGTCTACAACGTGGTCGGCGGCGAGCGCTACGCGACCGTCCCGGACCAGGTCATCCGGTACGTGCTCGGCACCTTCGGCCGCCCCACCACCCCGGTCGACCCGCAGATCCAGGACCGCATCCTGGCCCTGCCCCGGGCCAGGGAGCTGATGGCCGAGCCGCCGCCGCCGGATCTGGCCGAACTGCGGGCCCGCTTCCCCGGCACCGGCGACGAGGAACTGCTGCTGCGCGCCGTCATGCCGGGCGCCGAGGTGGACGCGATGCTGGCCGCCGGGCCGGCCCGCCGCCACTACAACCCCGACATCGCCGGGATGCTGGACCTGCTGGCCGGGCTCGGCTCCCGGCCCGGCCTGCGCCACCTGCGGGTGGTGCGCCCCGGTTTCCGGCTGGAACTGCGTGCGGCAGGCAGCCATGACCGGTGACAGCGGGCTGGCCCGGCTGCGCGCCGCCCGCGGGTTCGTGCTCGACCTGGACGGCACGCTGGTGCTGCCCGACCGGCAGGGCTTCGGCTACACGGCGCTGCCCGGGGCGCTGGACCTCACCCGCTGGCTGGCCGGGCACCGGGTGCCGTTCGCCGCGTTCACCAACGGCACCACCAAGACCCCGCACGCGTACGCGCAGTCGCTGGCGACGACCGGCTTCGGCCTGTCGGCGGACCAGGTGCTGACCCCGGCGGTCAGCGCCGCCGCGCTGTTCGCCCGGCGCGGCTACCGGCGGGTGATGGCGCTGGGCAACGACGGCCTGGCCAGCCCGCTGCGGGCGGCCGGGCTCGAAGTGGTGCCACCGGCCCGGGGAACAACGGCGGACGCCGTGCTGGCCGGCTGGCACCCGGAGTTCTCCCTGGCCGAACTGGAGGTGGCGTGCGAGGCGGTCTGGTCGGGTGCCCGCCTGTTCAGCTGCTCACAGTCGCTGTTCTTCGCCACCGCGGAGGGCCGGGCGATCGGCACCTCGCGGGCCATCTCGGCGATGATCCGCAGCCTCACCGGCTGCCGGGTGGAGATCGTCGGGAAGCCTTCGGCGCACGCGCTGCGCACCGCCGCCAGCCGGCTCGGGGTCCGCCCGGCGCAGCTCGCGGTGGTGGGTGACGACCCGGAACTGGAGACCCCGATGGCGCACCGCGGCCGGGCGCTCGCGATCGCGGTGTGCACCGGCCTCGGCACCCCGGCCGCGTTCGCCAGCCTGCCCGCCGCGCGCCGCCCCCACCTGACCCTGCCCGGCGTCAGCGACCTGCTGGCCATGCTCGCGGACAGTTAGCCCGCCGATGGGGCATGCCAGCCCGCTCCCGGGCCAGCCCAGCCGTCATCCTGGAGCATGATGTGGCCGGCGGATGCCCCCGGTTACGGTCGGTGGTGTGGCGAGGGAATCTCTGGCGGCACCTGTCCCGGCGGGGCCGGGGCCGGCCGCGCCCGCTGAGCGCTGGTGGCTCGCCGCCTGCGCCGGATACGTCGTGCTGGCGCTGGCCGCCGGGCCGTATCCCCCTGGGCAGCCGGTGCGGCTGGTCTTCGCGATCGTGACCTGTGGCCCGCTCGTGGCGTTCCGGCGCTGGCCGCTGCCGCTAGTGGCGTTCGCGGCCCTGGTCACGGGGCTGGTGATAGCCACCGGCAAGGCGTCGCTCTCCTTCGGCGTCATGCTCGGGCTCGCTGTGTACCTCGTGGCCTCGCGCACGCCGAGGCGCCGGTCGATCCCGGTGGCCGTGACCGCCGCCGTGGTCATCGGCACAGGCCTGGTGTACGCGGCGCTCGCGCACCAGCACGCACCCGTGGCACTCCAGGCCGTAGAGGGCTTCGCGCCGCTGATCGCGGCCTGGTTCGTGGGCGACAGCGTGGCGGCACGGCGGCGTTATGCGGCCGGGCTGGCCGCGCAGGCGGACCGGGAACGGGCGGCCGAGGCCGAGCGCGCGGACCAGCAGGTCCGGGCGGAACGGGTGCGCATCGCCCGGGAGCTGCACGACGTGGTCGCCCACACTCTTGCGGTGATCACCGTCCAGGCCGGGGTGGGCAGGCGCCTGATGGCCAGGCATCCGGAGGAGGCCAGCGCCGCACTGGAATCGATCGAGATGATCGGCCGGACCGCTCAGGACGAGCTGCGGGTCGTGCTGGGGCTGCTTCGTGACGAGCAGACCGGGGCCGCGGGCCTGGAGCCCGCGCCGAAGCTGGCCGGGCTGGCCGAACTCGCCGAGACCGTGCGGGCCTCCGGAACGGCGGTGGACCTGCGGGTGTCGGGTACCGACCGGCAGCTCTCCCCGGCGCTTCAGCTGTCGATCTACCGGGTCGTCCAGGAGGCACTGACGAACGTCGTGAAGCACGCGCCGGGCGCGCAGGTGACGGTGGGCCTGGCCGTCTCGGCCGCCCAGGTCCGCCTCGAGGTCGCCGACGACGGCGGGCCGGCCGGGGGCCCGGCTGGTGGCGAGGGGTGGCCGGCCCGCCCGGGCCACGGAATCGTCGGGATGCGGGAACGGATGGCCGCGTTCGGTGGCTGGCTCGTCGCCGAGCCGGTCGCGGGCCGGGGGTTCCGGGTCACCGCCGAGGTCCCGGTCGAGGGCGCGGTGTGAAGACCAGGGTCCTCGTCGTGGACGACGAGGCATTGCTGCGGACCGCGTTCTCGTCGCTGATCGGCGCGGAGGACGACCTGGAAGTGGTCGGCGTGGCCGCCAACGGCCGGCAGGCGGTCGGCCTCGCGGCGAGCCTCGCGCCTGACGTGGTGGTGATGGATGTCCGGATGCCGGTCATGGACGGGATCGAGGCGACGCGCCAGATCACCTCCGGCGGGGGCGAGGGTGTCCCCCGGGTGCTTATTCTCACCACGTTTGACCTGGACGAGTACGTCTTCGATGCGCTGCGGGCCGGGGCGAGCGGTTTCGCGCTGAAGAGCCGCCCGCTTGAGGAGCTGCTGAGCGCGATCCGCACCGTGGCCGGGGGTGAGGCACTGCTGGCCCCGAGCGTGACCCTGCGGCTGATCGCGCATTTCACCAGCCATCCCCGGGCACCGGCGAAGGCACCGCCAGGCCTGGACGAGCTTACCGAGCGCGAGCGGGAGGTGCTGTCGCTGGTCGCCCGCGGCTTGTCGAATGCCGAACTGGCCCAGACGCTGCGCGTCAGCCTGCCCACGGCCAAAACTCACGTGAGCAGGATCCTGACCAAGCTCGGTGCCCGCGACCGGACTCAGCTCGTCGTCCTGGCCTACGAATCGGGCCTTGTCACCACGGTCTGAGCAGCGGGCCAGGCTGGCCCGTTCGCACGGGTATGACCCCGCGTCATTCCCGGGACTGACGCGGGCGTGATCCCTGCGCACGATGACTGCGGATCGCCGGCCGTCCACGATTGCTTGCTATGAACCACCTGCATATCGGGCTGGACCTGCTTGTCCTGCTGGTGCTCGCCGCGCTGGGCTACGGCGCCGTACGGCTCAGCCGCCGGCGGCGTGCGGGACGGGCACCCGGCGGGCCGCCGCCGGCCCAGCCCCGTGGCCCGCACAGCCTGCCGCCCTCACCCGCCGGGCGGGATGCCGGCGAGCCTGCGGCGCCCGAACCCCCGCCCCGGGCCCGCTCCGTCCCGGTCTCGCTCGATGTCCCGGCCGATGGATGGGCGGTCGAGACCCACGGCCTGGCGAAAAGGTTCGGGCGCAACGTCGCGGTCGACGAGGTGGAACTGCTGGTCCCCCGCGGCTCCGCGTTCGGCTACCTGGGGCCGAACGGCGCCGGCAAGACCACGCTGATCCGTACCCTGCTCGGGCTGACCCGGGCCGACGGCGGCACGATGTCGCTGCTGGAAACGCCGGTCCCGGCCCAGCGGAGCAGGGCCCTGGCCCGGGTCGGGGCGATCGTCGACGAGCCCCGCTTCCACCCGCACCTGACCGGGCGGGAGAACCTGCGCCTGCTGGCCGCCGCGCGCGGCGGCGACGCCGGAACGCGGATCGCGCCGTCACTGGCCCGGGTCGGCCTGACCGACCGCGCGGATGACCGGGTCGCCACGTACTCGATGGGCATGCGGCAGCGCCTGGGAGTCGCGTCGTGCCTGCTCGCCGACCCCGACCTGCTCATCCTGGACGAGCCGATGAACGGCCTGGACCCGGCCGGGATGCACGAGATGCGGACGATGATCGCCAGCCTGGCCGGCGAGGGCCGCGCCGTCATGCTGTCCTCGCACCTGCTGGACGAGGTGGAGCGCACCTGCGACGCCGTGGCGACGGTCGACCACGGCCGGGTGATCCGCCAGGGCCCCATCGGCGAGCTGATCCGCGGCGCGGGCACCGCGGCCCTCGAGGTGGACTGCGCCGAACCCGCCCGGGCGGCCCAGCTCATCGACCAGGCCGGGATCGCCGCCGGCACCTCCCTCACCGAGGCCGGGCTGACCGTCACCCTGCCCGCCGGAGCGTCGCGGGAACTGGTCGCCGACATCAACCGGCGGCTCGTCGGGGCGGGCATCTCGGTGTACGGCCTCCGGGAGGTCCGGGCGTCGCTGGAGGACTGGTTCTTGTCCGTGACGAGCCGACTGGGAGACCCATCGTGACCACCGCCGAGCCCTCGCTGTCCCAGGCACGATCCGAAGCGGCCGAACCTGGCCGGCGTGAGCTGCCAAGGACGGGCGCCTGGCTGCCCACCTGGGGTCTCATCACCACCAAGAACCTGGAGATCCGCAAGCGCCGCGGCCTCATGATCACCATGGTGGTGCTGATCATCGTGCCGACGGTCCTGTTCTACGGCCTGCGGCTGTTGTTTCACGCGGTCGATCCGCACGGCTACGGCCTGGCCGGCAGCCCGCAGTTCTTCTCCCAGTCGACCAACCTGATCGACGAGTTCGGGTTCATCG
>DATDGI010000263.1:0-1758 GCA_036522155.1 Streptosporangiaceae bacterium | reverse complement strand
CCGCCGTGCAGGTGCTGGCCGAGCTGCACCGCCTCACCGGCGTCACCCTGCCAGTGGACAGGTTGTGGGCGTGCCAGTACGCGTCCTTCGCGCAGTGGGACCTGTCGGTGGTGTACGGCCCCGAGGATTGGTCACGGTGAGCGTTAAGACCGCAACCGCGGCCGTCCAGGCGAAGGACATGCTGCTGGGCATGGCCGACGGGCGGCCCTTCATGGGCTTATGAGCGGGCCGCCGCCGGCACCTGGCGCACGGTGCCACGGGCCGGATCGTCACCGGCCGCCAGGACGAGGGGCACACCGCGATCAGGTGGCCTTCACGGCAAGCATCGGCCGGTGTGTCCCTCACCGCATAAACAGGAAGGACGGCCAGTGCCGCAGTACATCCCCGTGGATTTCGCCCTCGCGCGAAGCAACTGGGTCTACCGGATGTTTGACGCCAGCGGCGAATGCCTCTACGTCGGCAAGAGCTGCGGCACGCCTGTCATGCAGCGATTGACCCAGCACCTCACGACCATCAACCCCACCCACCGGAAGCCCTGGGCGCCCGACGTGAAGCGAGTGGATGTAGCGGCCTTCGACACACCAGAGGAAGCAGCGGCCGAAGAACAACTGATGATCAAGCGCCTCAGCCCGAAGTACAACCGGGCCGGGAAGCTCCCGGCCGGCAGCCAGACACTGGCGGGACTCGAATGGTAGCCACGACGAGGCGCCCCCGCGAGCGTGAAGCAAATATTATTTTGCCTTCGCGTCGACGGAGTGTCGGGCCTGCGCCGCAGCGCCCCCCGAAGCATGATGCGGAAATGATTTTTGCATCATGTGAAATTTGCGGTTCGGCGTTGGTTCTGCGTTCCGGCGCAGGACGTCCGAGGCGCTACTGCGCCTCCGCGTCCTGTCAAGCACAAGCCAGGAACCTGCGGCAGCGAGAGCGGCGGAGGCGCCCACGCCTACCGGTTACCACCGTAACCTTCGGCATCAACGAGCAGCTCATAGCTGACGTTGCCAAGCTCTATCTCGCTGCTGGCGATGTCGTAGCGGACGTTACCTACTCCACCGGCCGCTTCTGGAAAAAGGTCAACCTCAGCCAGTACCGGTTCCTTGCCTCAGACCTGATCCCCGCCAAGCCAGGCGTCCTCGCCGCCGACTTCCGGGCGCTGCCCTACTGCGACGGCTCGATCGATGCCCTGATCTTTGACCCGCCGTACATCCACTCGCCGGGTAAAGGCATGCTCAATACCCGCTACAACGGCCTGGCGACCACCGACATGATCACCTACGCCCAGATCATGCAGCTGTACCAGGACGGCATGACCGAGGCCGTCCGCGTGCTCCGCGACGGCGGCCAGCTCTGGGTCAAATGCAAGGACACCATCGCCTCCGACCGCCAGCGATGGTCCCATATCACGATCTATGAGATGGCCGCCAAACTCGGCCTCTACACCCGTGACCTGTTCCTGCTCGTGCCACCCGCGCCGTCGTCGGTGACGACCGGGCGATGGTCACGGCAGATACACGCCCGCAAGGTCCACTCATACCTGTGGATCTTCGAGACCGGCGGCTACACGCGCCGATTCTGCTATGCCAGGCAGGAGTCTCAGCTATGACCCGGCGGCGGTTCGAGCTGCCTGCGGTGCTGCCCCCCAGCCCGCGGACAGTGACGTGGGTGCGGTCGGCGTGTGACGTGTGCGGGCATGACCTGATGTGGGTGCCGGGGCAGGAGCGGCACAAGTGCGGCTGGTGTGGCCGTCACCAGGACTGGCCG
>DATDGI010000262.1:0-23904 GCA_036522155.1 Streptosporangiaceae bacterium | reverse complement strand
GCAGCTTCCGCGGTCGCGGGTTCGGTGCTGGTCGCCGGCTCGGCGGCGGTCGCCGGTTCGGTGCTGGTCGCCGGTTCGGCGGGAGTCGCAACTTCCGCGGTCGCGGATTCGGCGGCGGTCGCGGCTTCCGCGGTCGCGGGTTCAGCGGTCGCAGGGCCGGCGGCGGTCGCAGCTTCGACGGCGGCGGTCGCGGGGCCGGCGGCGGTGGCCGTTGGGGGGCTGGCCCCAGCCGCCGCTGCGCCCGCGGCGGCCGCGCTGTGCTCGAGCAGCTCCCGCTCCCACTCGGCGAGAGGCTCCTGGGCACCGAGTTCACCGGCCCCGGCGGCCACAGCGGGCTTGTCCTCGCCGTTGGACGCGGCCCCAGCGCGGGCGATCAGCCCGTCCGCGACCGCGTCCGCGACCACCCGCGTCAGTAGCGAAACACTGCGGATCGCGTCGTCGTTCCCGGGAATCGGGTAGGTGACCTCGTCCGGATCGCAGTTCGTGTCGAGGATGGCGATGACCGGGATGCCGAGCTTGCGCGCCTCGCTGACCGCGATGTGCTCCTTCTTGGTATCCACCACCCACAGCGCGCTCGGCGTCCGTGACATGTCCTTGATGCCGCCGAGGGAGCGGTCGAGCTTGTCGCGCTCGCGCCGCAGGTGCAGGAGTTCCTTCTTGGTCATCCCGGACCCGGCGACGTCCTCGAAGTCGATCTCGTCGAGTTCCTTGAGCCGCTGCAAGCGCTTGTAGACGGTGGCGAAGTTGGTGAGCATGCCGCCCAGCCAGCGCTGGTTGACAAACGGCATCCCAACCCGGCGGGCCTGCTCGGCGATCGCCTCCTGCGCCTGCTTCTTGGTGCCCACGTACAGGACGGTCCCGCCGTGGGCGACCGTCTCCTTGATGAACTCGTAGGCGCGGTCGATGAAGTCGAGTGACTGCTGAAGGTCGATGATGTAAATGCCGTTGCGCTCGGCGAAGATGAACCGCTTCATCTTCGGGTTCCAGCGCCTGGTCTGATGCCCGAAATGCACGCCGCTCTCAAGGAGCTGCCGCATGGTGACGACCGGTGCCATGCCGGTTGTTCCCTTTCATGTTGTGCGCCGCGTTCCGTGGAACTGGCGCGCTCGGTTGGCCCTGGCGTCCGCGTGCATCTCACTGCGGTAAGCAGACCCGCAGACCGATGAGCTGCGCGCCACCGAATGTCCGGTGGTTCTGCCGGGAGGCAGGCGGACGCGCGAATTAGGCCGGAAGCCTCATGCGCAAGCGCACCAGGCCTTCCTGGCCAGGAGGTAGTCTACCCGTTCCTGGCGGGCCGGGCTGCTTGGTAAACCGGCAGCCTAGGCCCGGGGGTGGGCCTGCTGGTAGGCAGCGGTCAGCCGCTCAACCGAGACGTGGGTGTAGATCTGCGTGCTCGACAGCGAGGCGTGACCCAGCATCTCCTGCACACTGCGCAGGTCGGCGCCGCCTTCCAGCAAATGGGTCGCGGCAGCATGGCGCAGCCCGTGCGGCCCGGACTCAGGCACGCCCGGCACGGCGGCCAGCCAGGTGTGCACGACCCGGCGCGCCGTCCGGGGGTCCAGGCGGCCGCCTCGCGCACCGAGGAACAGGGCGGGACCGCTGCCGGGGATGGCCAGCCGAGGCCGCCCCGCCCGCTTCCAGGCGGCCACGGCCCGGATGGCGGGCAGGCCAACCGGCACCGTGCGTTCCCGTGCACCCTTGCCGAGCACCCGCACCGTGTTGCGGCCTTCGTCCAGATCATCGACGTCGAGGCCGCACAACTCGCTGACCCTGATGCCGGTCGCGTAGAGGAGTTCCATGATCGCCGCGTCACGCAGCTCCAGCTCCTGCTCCCGCCCGTGGGCGGCGGCGCGTCTGGCGGCGGTTCCTTCGCCGTCGGCCCGGCCTGCGGCGGTCCCCTTATCACCGGCCCCGCTGCTATTGCCCCCGTCTTGGTCCCGGCCGCGCGCGGCGGTGGACAGGACCGCCGCCATCTGGTCCTGGCGTGGCACCTGGGGCAGACGGCGGCGGGTCTTTGGCGTCCCGAGCAGCGGGCCTGGATCCGGGCTGAGCATGCCCCGGGCGAAGGCCCAGGCGGTGAATGTGCGGGCGGCGGCGGCCCGGCGGGCCAGCGTGGCCCGCGCCTGGCCGGTGCCATGCAGGCTCGCCAGCCAGCGGCGGACCACGCCAATGTCCAGGCCAGCCGGGCTGGACACGCCATCTCGGGCCGCATGCTCCAGCAAGGAGGTGACGTCGCCCAGGTAGGCGCGCACCGTGTGGCGCGACAGCCCGCGCTCGGATGCGAGATGGCGCTGGAAGCCGTCCAGGGCCGAGCGCATGGGCCTGGGCAGCGTGGACGGAACTGCCATCTTGTCCGCGGGCGCGTCCATGGACCCAGTGTGCGGCACCCGGTACCGCGGCTGCGGCAAGCCGGGGGGTGCGCTGCGCTCGTGTCCCGGCCCACGCGTGACTGGGTTGTGGGCCGCTGGCCGGCTCGGGGTTGGCCGACGGGACCTGTGCCGGTCAGCCACTGACCTGCCCGCCGCTCGCCTGCCTGCGGCGTATACGCCAGCCCCGGTCGCAGCGCTCGACGAACCCGGCGGCCGCAAGAGCGCCCAGGCACCTCATGACGGTGTCGAAGCCGACCCCAGCCGCCACCGCGATCCGGGCCGGGCCGCGCCCGGTCCGGGCCGGCACCGCTTCCAGCACCTGGCGGGTCACCGGATCGAGCAGGTCCCGGGGCAGGACCGGGCCGCTGGGCCGGTCCGGCAGGTCGTCACCGGGGAAGGCCAGCAGTTCGATGACATCCTGGGCACCGGTGACGCAGACCGCTCCCCAGTTCCGCATGATGGCGTGACAGCCGGCCGACAGGATCGAGGTGACCGGGCCCGGCACCGCCATCAGCGGCCGGTTCTGGTCACGTGCATGCCTGGCCGTGCTGAGCGCCCCGCTCCGTTCCCCTGCCTCAACCACGACCGTGCCCCGGCTGAGGGCAGCGATCACGCGGTTGCGGACCAGGAATCCGGGCCGGGTAGGCAGCCGACCGGGTGGCCACTCGCTGACGGTGACCCCGTCGGTGCGGATGGAGCGGAACAGCTCGTGGTGGCCCTGTGGATAGTCGATATCCACGCCGCAGGCAAGGACGGCGATGGTGAGGCCGCCGCCAGATATCGCCCCTTGGTGCGCACGGCCGTCGATGCCGAACGCCCCGCCAGAGACGACCGTCCAGCCCCGCTCGGCCAGGGTCATCGCCATTTCCGTGGCGACATGGGAGCCATAGGCGCTCGCCGACCGGGTGCCAACGATCGACACCGAGCGCAGGCAGCCATAGCGCAAGTCCGCGCTGCCCCGGGCCCACAACCCCCACGGACGGGCGTCGCCGAGCACGTCGAGCTGGCTCGGCCACTCCGGATCTCCTGGGCAAGCCAGCCGGATGCCGGCCCGGCACCAGGCGTCCACGGCCGGCGCATCCGGCACCTCACCCAGCCGGGCCGACCACCGGCGCAGGGCCCGGCCCAGTGCGCCGGGATCGCCCAGTCCGTCCAGTGTGCCTGGGCCATCCGGTGTGGCTGGGCCATCCGGTGTGGCTGGGCCATCCGGCGAGGCGATGCCGTTCGCGCTGATGACGGCATCCGACCCGATGGTGACACCCGCCTGCATGGCGGCGCCTGGTGGGGTCGCGCGGTGCTCACCAGCGTCCGGCTCGGGCAGGCGCCTCTCGATGAGGGCGGCCACGATCTCGGCCGGGGCGCACCGGCGCAGCAGCGCTCCCATGACCGGATCACCGGGCTCAGCCAGGCAGGTGAGGGCGGCGCGGGCCAGCCGTTCGGCCTCGGTCACCCCGCTCACCGGCTTACCCCCAGCCACAGGCCGAGGGCATAGCTGGTCTCGTCGATCGTGGGCCGGGCCACGCCCGCGAGGTCGGCCAGGGTCCAGGCCACCCGGATCACGCGATCGACCCCGCGGGCGCTGATCTCACCCAGATCCATGGCGCGTTCCACCGGGCTGAGCGCACCTGGGCTGGGCGCGAAGGCCCGGCGCAGTTCGCTGCCGGGAATCTCGGCGTTGAGCCGCCACGGGGTGTGCTTCAGCCGGGTCGCGGCCCGCTGCCTTGCTTCCTCGACCCGGGCCGCGACCACCGAGCTGGGCTCGGTGAAGCCGCGGTCATCGAGGAGTTCGGCCCGGCTCACGGGCAGGAACTCCACCTTGACGTCGACACGGTCCAGTAACGGGCCGGAAAGCCGGGCCAGATAGCGCCGCCGTTGCGTCGGTGTGCAGGTACAGCCCGCTCCGGCGCTCGGGCCCTTGGCACACGGGCATGGGTTGGCTGCCAGCACCAGCGTGAACCTCGCCGGGAACCGGGCAGTTAGGCCCGACCGGGCCACCACCACCTCCCCCGACTCCAGTGGCTGCCGCAAGGCGTCCAGAACGTCCCGATCGAATTCCGGCGCCTCGTCGAGGAACAGGCAGCCGCGGTGCGCCAGTGATGCCGCCCCGGGCCGGATGATGCCACTTCCCCCGCCGACGATGGCCGCCTTGGTCGCGGTGTGATGGGGTGCGCAGAACGGCGGTTCGGTCAGCAGCGGGCGGCCGGATGGCAGGGTGCCAGCTATCGAATGGATGGCCGTGACCTCCAGCGCGGCGGCGCGGTCCAGCGCGGGCATGATGGTCGGCAGCCGTTCGGCAAGCATGGTCTTGCCTGCGCCCGGTGGTCCGAGCAGGCAGAGGTGATGGCCGCCAGCGGCCGAGATTTCGGCGGCCCGGCGCGCCACTGGCTGCCCGAGGACGTCGGCAAGATCCGGACGGCCGCCCGCGCGTCCGGTGCCGGCCGAGGGGTGGGCACCGGTTGACGTGCGGCGACAGGCGGACAGGCCCACGCCGGCAGATGAGCCAGCAGCACCGGACGGCCCGGCGCCGACGGCCGGGCCACCGCAGGCGAACGGCCCGAAGCCATCACCGGAGTCCCACGCCGTAACCGCCCGCCCGGACTCCCGATCCCCTCGCAGCCAGGCCAGCAGCGCCTTCAGGCTGGGCGCGCCCACCACCCGCAGCCCCGGTACCAGGCTCGCCTCGTCCGCGCAGACCTGCGGGACCGCGACCTGGCCGAACCCGGCGGCCGCCGCGCCTGCCACGGCCGGGAGCACACCGAGCACCGGCCGCAGCCGTCCGTCAAGACCGAGTTCGCCGAGGAAGTTGATGCCGTCGATGGCGGCCGCGGGCACGGTCCCCGCGGCCGCCATGATGGAGATGGCGATGCCAACGTCAAAGCCGCTGCCCCGTTTCGGCAGGCTGGCCGGGGAAAGCCCGACCGTGATCCGCCGCTGGGGCCACTGCTCCCCGCTGTTGATGACCGCCGCCCGGATCCGATCCCGCGCCTCCCGCAACGCCGTGTCGGGCAGGCCCACCAGCAGCAGTCCCGGCAGGCCGTTCTCAATGTCGGTCTCGATCTCAACCGGGTGGCCCTGCACGCCGACCAGCGCGATGGAATGAGTGCGCGCAACCGGCACCTACCCCACCCCCCGCACGTGCTCGATCTGGTAGCCGTCGGGCCGGTCGCGGACCAGTCCGATCACATCGATGCGCACCTCGTCGAAGAGCACGCCATGAGCGACGAGCCAGCGGACGGCGAGCCGCCGCAGCCGCGCCCGCTTGGTCCGGGTGATCGCCTCAAGCGGGGAACCGAACTGCTTACCGGAACGGGTCTTGACTTCACAGATGACCAGCACCCGGCGCTCCGCGGCCACGATGTCGAGTTCGCCCTCGGCACAGCGCCAGTTGCGGTCAAGGATCCGTAAGCCGGCCCGTTCCAGATACTCCGCCGCGGCCTGTTCACCGTTCCGGCCCAGGGTGTCCTTAGCATTCACGGCCATCACCTCCGCAGCCACGGTGGCGCAGGACACGGGCACCCGCACGGGTCAGTTGCATGGCTGTGGATAGACCGGACGGATCTGTGCTCGCTGTGGATAGGCGAACCCGGTTTGTCGGTCCTAGGTGCTTAGATTCGCCGCTCCGGGATCAGGCTCACATCCGGCGAGGCGGCGAGTAGGCGCCTAAGCCTTATCTCCGCCTCATGCCGGGTCAAAGCCAAGGTCAAGCCCGCCGTGCTACTCGGGATCCGGCAGTTCCAGGTCGCTCTGGGCCAGTTCCTCCACGTTCACGTCCTTGAACGTGACAACCCTGACATTCTTAACGAAACGGGCGGGCCGGTACATGTCCCAGACCCAGGCGTCCTGCATGGTGACCTCGAAGAAGACCTCGCCGTTGTCGGCCGTACGGACGTTCAGCTCGACCTGATTGGTCAGGTAGAACCGGCGCTCGGTCTCCACCACGTGGGTGAACAGCTTCACGACGTCCCGGTACTCGCGATAGAGCTGCAGCTCCATCTCGGTCTCGTACTTCTCAAGGTCCTCCGCGCTCATGGTCACCCCTCCGATCAGGCAGCGACGGGAGCTTCGGCCCGGATGAGATCAACCATAGGTCAATTCTCCGGCCCGGGCTGATCGCGGGCCACGACACCCACATTCGCGAACGACCGCCGGTGCTCCGGGCATGGCCCATAGGCGTCGAGTGCCCGCATATGGCCCTTGGTGGAGTAGCCCTTGTGCCGGGCGAATCCGTAGACGGGGTACCGCGCATGCAGGTCCCGCATCAGCCGGTCCCTGGTGACCTTGGCGACCACCGACGCGGCCGCCACGCAGGCGGCCACCTCGTCCCCCTTCCACATGGCGAGCGCGGGCACCCCCAGCCCACGCACCGGGAACCCGTCGGTGAGCACGTACTGCGGCTGCGGGGACAGGCCCGCCAGCGCCCGGCGCATGCCGGCCACATTGCAGACGTGCAGCCCGGTCCGGTCGATCTCACCCGGCGGGATGACCACCACGTGCCAGGCCAGGGCCAGCGCCAGCACGTCCTGGTAGGCCTTTTCCCGGGCGGCCGCCGTCAGCGACTTGGAATCCGCGATCCCGCCGAGACCCGACCGGCGGCGCGGATCCAGGGTGACGGCGGCGACTACCAGCGGCCCGGCGCAGGCACCCCGGCCGGCCTCGTCGATCCCGGCGACCTGGGTGAACCCAGCCCGGGCCAGCACGCGCTCGTAACCGGACAGGCCTGCCGCCCGCCGGGGGGTGTAGCCCGGATGCCGGATGAGGGGCTCCAGCATGGCGTCACTCGCGCCCCGGCCATCGTGGCCACCCCCGGCGCGGCGCGGGCGCCGGGCCTGATCGCGTGGACCTGCGCAGCAGCCGCCGCCGCAGCCGGAACTGGAGCCAGGTGAGCGGGAAGGCGCCGGCCAGCCCCAGGCCCAGCGGCGCGACCGGGGCCAGCGGGCCGGACATGACGGCCACGACGGCGGGCAGGCCGAACGGGCCAGGCGCCGGGACCGCCGCCAGACCCCGGCCCCCGGCCAGCGCCGCGGCGGATTCGTTCAGGCGCGGCTGCTCGAAGGTCGCCGGGATGGACAGCACCCCCCACCGGTGGACCGGGGCGACGATCATGAAGGCCCGCCCCACCACCTTGTCCTCGGGGATCGAGCCGTTACCGGGATCCTGCTGGTGGCCACGCGAGTCCCAGGACACGTTCCGGTGATCGCCCATCACCCACAGCCGTCCCGGCGGCACGGTGACGCTGAACCTGACCTCAGATGGCGGGTTACCGGGGTAGAGGTAGGACTTCTCGTTCAGCGGCACGCCGTTGACGGTGACCCGGCCCTGTGCGTCGCAGCAGACCACATGATCGCCGGGGATCCCAATGACCCGCTTGATCAGGTCGTGCACGCCCGGGGCGGTGCCGAACAGGCCGGTGATCGAGTCCCACAGCCGGGTGAGCGGCGGCGGGGTCTGGCTCGCGGCCGGATACCAGGAACCGTTCCCGTTGAAGACGATGATGTCGCCCCGGTGAATGGGCCGGAAATCGTAGACCAGCTTGTTGACCAGGACTTTGTCGCCGATCTCCAGGGTGTTCTCCATGGAGGAGGACGGGATGAAGAACGCCTGGACCACGAAGGTCTTGATGAGCAGGGCGAGCACCAGCGCGAAGGCCAGCAGGATGGGCAGTTCCACCCACCAGGCCCGGCCCTTATCGCGCCGCTTGCCCGGCCCGGCTTCGGCGTCGTCCGTGCCAGCCTGGTCTTCTTCCCCCAGCCTGGGCCCCGCTGAACCCGGCGCCGCGGAACCGGCTCCGGCAGCAGTTGGCCCGGCCGAGCCGGGCCCGTTCGCCAGGGCTGCCCCCCTGCCCCCGCGGGGGGGCGCAGGCTGGTGGCCGTCCAGATCGGCGGCGTCACCCGGGGCGCTGGACCGGCCCGCCTCGGCACGCTGGTCGTCCCGGGTGCCCCGCTCCTCGTTCATCGTGTCGAGCCTAACGCCGGGCGCCCGGTGCGACGACGCCAACACCCCCGGGCCCGGCCGTCCGCTTGTCACCTGAGGCGAGCGGGCGCCCTGTGGCCTGGGAGCCGGACCGGGTCACCGCCAGCAGGCCGCTGGTTCCCGCGGCGCACGGGGCTGGGCGTCCCGGCCACGTGCGCGGCGGACCGCGGGTCTGCCGCCCCGGCCACGCGCGCAGCCAGCCCCGGCTGCGCGAAGGTGGCGGGGATGGGCAGGGACCTGACCTGCGACGGCGGCCAGATGACGGCCAAGGCGCGGCCCACCACGGCGGTCTCAGGAATCGTGCCGTCCCCCGGATCGCCCGGATGGTCGCGGGAGTCCGCGGAGTCCGCCCGGTTGTCGCCCATCACCCACAGCCGGCCGGGCGGGACAGTGACCTGGAAGGGCTCGTCAGAGGGCTGCTCCCCCGGGTACAGGTAGCCGCCCTCGTTCAGCGGGACACCGTTGACCGTGATCCGGCCGCGGGCATC
The DNA here is from genome assembly GCA_036522155.1 of Streptosporangiaceae bacterium. GTDB lineage: Bacteria > Actinomycetota > Actinomycetes > Streptosporangiales > Streptosporangiaceae > UBA9676. The sequence goes on along the minus strand of DATDGI010000262.1, from coordinate 15,077 downwards.
GCAGCAGGCCACGCGGTCTCCAGGCAGGCCGATCACCCGCTTGATGTAGTCGGTCCCGTTGCTCGCCAGGCCCACCGCGGCCAGCACGTCCCGGTACCAGCGGGCGACCGGGCTGGCCAGCGGGCCCGGCGGCGGCCCCCACGAGCCGTTGCCGCTGAACACGACGATGTCCCCCCGGGCGACTCCACGGAAGTGGTAGACGAGCTTGTTGACCAGGACCCGGTCGCCGGGGCGCACCGTGTCGGCCATGGATGCCGTCGGGACCAGGAAGGCCTGTGCGACGAAGGCCTTGGTGACGATGGTGAACACCGCCGCGCAGGCGAGCAGCAGCAACCCGCTCCGCACGAAGGCGCGACGGCCGGGCTGGCCAGGCTCCCCGGCGGAACCGGGCCGCGCGCCGTGGCCGGGCATCGGCGGCAGCGGTAACAACAGCGAAGGCCGGTTAGCGCGCTGGCGTCTCGCGGCGCTCCCGGATCCGGGCGGCCTTGCCGCGCAGCGAGCGCAGGTAGTACAGCTTGGCCCGGCGCACCCGGCCGCGGGTGACGACCTCGATCTTGTCGATGGATGGGCTGTGCACCGGGAAGGTGCGCTCCACGCCCACGCCATAGCTGATCTTGCGAACGGTGAAGGTCTCTCGCGCGCCGCCGCCCTGCCGCCGGATCACGACACCCTGGAAGATCTGGATCCTGGAGCGGCTGCCTTCCACCACCCGGACATGCACCTTGAGTGTGTCTCCCGGACGGAAATCCGGGAGATCGGAGCGGATCTGGGCCTGCTCCAGTTCGGCGATCACGGTGTGCATGGCTGGCATTCCTCGGTTGATACGCACGCGCACGGACGGGCACGTGTCATTCGGTCGTGGCGGTCGGTAGTGCTGATGCGCGGGCCCGCAGCGCCGAGCGCGGGGCGCCTGCGCAGGCAGGCTTCTCAGTGTGCCATATCTTCGCCCCGAATCGGAAAACCAGCGGCGGCCAGCACCTGCCGGTCCCGGCTGTCCAGGTCCCCGGCGGGCATCGCGGTGATCAGGTCGGGCCGGCTCGCGGCGGTCCGGAGCAGCGCCTGGTCCCGCCGCCAGCGCGCGATGGCCGGATGATCCCCAGACAGCAGGATGTCGGGCACCGCCAGCCCGCGCCAGACCCGCGGCCGGGTGTAGACCGGCCCCTCAAGCAGGCCCGTCATCGGCCCGCCGTCACCGCCGAAGGAGTCGTCGGCGGCGGACTCGGCGTTGCCGAGCACCCCCGGCAGCAGCCTGCCCACCGCGTCGATGATGACCAGCGCCGCGGGCTCACCGCCGGACAGCACGTAGTCCCCCACGCTGACCTCGTCGACGGTCAGCCGGGTGCGGGCTTCCGCCATGACGCGCGCGTCGATCCCCTCGTACCGGCCACAAGCAAACACCAGATGTTCACAACGCGCGTACGCAGCGGCGATCTCCTGCCGGAACGGGACACCGGCCGGGGTGGGGACCACTAGCCGGGTTCCCGGCGAGATGCCAGCGACCGCGTCGAGTGCTTCGCCCCACGGGCCGGGGGTCATGACCATGCCCGGGCCGCCACCGAACGGGGTGTCGTCCACCGTCCGGTGGCTGTCTTGTGCCCATTCGCGCAGGTCATGCACGCCAAACTCAACGATGCCCCGGTCGGCTGCCTTGCCCAGCAGTGACACCCGCAGTGGGCTGAAGTACTCGGGGAAGATCGTGATGATGTCGATGCGCACAGCCGGTCACCCCGCGTTCGCCGACAGGTCGAGCAGGCCGGGCGGCGGGTCGATCACCATCCGGCGGGCAGCGATGTCCACGTCAACGGCGATCGCCGCGACGAACGGGACCAGCACATCGCCGCGGTGGCCCGAGCCATCCGGTGGCTGGATCACGAGCAGATCCTGGCCCTGGTGGCGGACGTCGGTAACGACGCCCACCTCCTCACCGGTGGTGGTGACCACCGTGCAGCCGACGAGCTGCTGATCATGGAACTCGTCCGGGCCGTCCGCGATGGTGACCTGGTCGGCATCCACGGTGAGCCAGACCCCACGCAGGAACTCGGCCTGGGTGCGGTCGGTGACCCCGGTGAAGCTGACCAGCAGACGGCCGCTGTGCCAGCGAGCGGAGGACACCGTGAGCGGCCCCGCCGCGGCCGGGTCCGTGCCGAGCACGGAACCGGCCGCGAAGCGCTGATCTGGGTCATCGGTCCGGACCTCGACCGAGACCTCACCGCGGATACCGTGCGGCCGGAGTACCCGGCCGACGTCCAGTTGCCTGCTCAGTTACCGGACCTCGTCCACATCCAGCAAGTCGATCCGGACATAACGCCCGCCCGCCAGCGACCCGATGACCGTCCGCAGGGCCCGTGCGGTCCGGCCGCCGCGGCCGATCACCTGGCCGAGGTCATCCGGGTGGACCCGGACTTCCAGCACCCGGCCCCGGCGCAGGCCGTGGCTGTTCACCCGGACGTCGTCGGGATGGTCCACGATGCCCTTCACCAGGTGCTCAAGCGCCTCTTCGAGCACCTCAGGCCTCGCTGCCCTGCTCTGCGGTGGCGCCGGTCCCGGCGGGTGCCGCACCAGCATCGGCGGCGTCCGCGGCGCTGTCGGCAGGCTCGGCTCCGTCGGCCGCAGCGGCCTTGGCAGTCCGGCTCGCGGCTGGCTTGCCGCCGGACCGGGCCGCGGCCTTGCCGGCCCCTGGCTTGGTGTTCCCGGCCTTCGCGGCATCGGCCCCACCAGCGTCAGCCTTAGCCGCGTCGGCCTTAGCGCCCGCCTTCGCGGTTCCAGCCTTAGCGTCGGCCTTCGCCGCGCTGGCCTTCGACTCAGCCTTGGCCGGCCTAGTCTTGGCCTCAGCCTCGGCGGTGTCCGCCTTAGCCTCAGCCTGGGCCGCATCCGCCTTGGCATCCGCCTTCTTGCCGTCGGCCTTCGCCGTGGCGGCCTTGGCCTCAGCTTGGGCCGTGTCGGCCTTGCCGTCAGCCTTGGCCGTGTCCGCCTTGGCCGGGCCGGCCTTAGCCTCAGCCTTAGCCGTGTCGGCCTCAGCCTTAGCCGTGTCCGCCTTCCCGTCGGCCTTGGCCGTATCCGCCTTGGCGTCGGTCCTGGCCGGGCCGGCCTTCGACTCAGCCCTGGCCGGGCCCGCCTTAGCGTCGGCTTGCGCCGGGCCGGCCCTGCCATCGGCCCTGGCGGCGCCGGCCTTAGCGTCGACCTTGGCCGAGCCGGCCGGAGCGGCGGGCTTGCGGGCCTTGGTCTTGTCCGCCTTGGCCTCGGCCGCCTTCAGGGTCTCCGCCACGGCTGCGGCAAAGGCTTCTTGCTTGCCCGCCTTGGCCGCGGCCGTCTTCAGCGTCCCCTCGGCTCCAGGCAGGCCCTTGAACTTCTGCCAGTCGCCGGTGATCTCCAGGATCCGGCGGACCGGGTCGGTGGGCTGGGCCCCGACTGACAGCCAGTGTTGTGCCCGCTCGGAGTTGACCTCGATGAACGAGGGCTCCGCCTTGGGGTTGTACTTGCCGATCTCCTCGATCGCCCGGCCGTCACGCTTGGTGCGGGCGTCGGCGACGATGATCCGGTAGAAGGGCGCACGGATTTTCCCCATGCGCTTGAGCTTGATCTTGACAGCCACGACTGCGGTCTTCTCCCATGAAAGCTTGACTGCGGGCGGTCAACACACCGGGTGAGGAGCCGGCGGCGTGGCCCGATGGACCCGGGCCGCCGAGCGAGAGAGGGCGTCGCCGACCAGGGAACGAGTCTAACCCCGCCATTGTGCCAGAGACCGCGACCGCGGACGTAATCGTCACGCTCCTGGGGACGGCGCGCGGCGGGGAGAAGGCCCCGGCGGGGAAGCGGCGCGAGGCGGGAGACGGCCCCGGCGGGAAGCGGCGCAGGGCGGGAGACACCCCGGCGGGAAGCGGCGCGGGGCGGGAGAAGGCCCCGGCGGGGAGGCGGGACGAGGCGGACTGGTCAGCGGTCGCCGCGCTTGCCGCGGCGGAAGCGGCTGAAGCCGGCGGGCAGGTCGCCAGTGGCCGGGCCGTCTCCCGGCACCTGCTCGGCCAGCTTCTTGCGGAACGCCGGGTCGTCGGCCAGTGCGTCCAGGCCGGCCGCGAAGTCGCTGCCCGCCCCCGGCTTGCCCAGCCCCGCGGGCAGGCCATCCCCGGGCCCACCGAAACCGGCGGGCAGCACCGGCCCGCCATGGTTCCCGCCTGCGGCACCGCCGCCGAGACCGGCACCCGGGCGAGCCGCACCCCCCGGGCCAGCCTTGCCGCCGGGCCCGGCCGAGCCGCCGGCCGGGATGCCGCTGCTGCCACTGGCCGCCCGGCCGGGAGCACCGCCCGGACGGCCGCCCTTGGGCTTCTTCTTCGCCGGCGCCTTCCTGCCCTTGGCGCCCTTGCCCGCGGCGCGCCGCATCCCGGGAATCGGCGGCATGCCGGGCAGCCCCCCGCCGCCCATCATCTGCCGCATCATCTTCTGGCCTTCGAGGAACCGCACGACCAGGTTGTTGACCTCGCCCACGGTGGCCCCCGACCCCCGGGCGATGCGGGCGCGGCGCGAGCCGTTGAGAATCTTCGGGTTGCGCCGTTCGGCCGGGGTCATCGAGTTGACGATGGCCGCCGCGCGGTCCAGGTCGGCGTCGCTGACCTGGCTGAGCATCTCGCGGTTCTGGGCCGCGCCGGGGAGCATGCCGAGCAGGTTGCCGATCGGGCCGAGCCTGCGCACCATGGCCAGCTGCTCGATGAAGTCTTCCAGGGTGAAGCCGTCCCCGGAGGCGAGCTTGCCGGCCATGGTCATCGCCTGGTCGGCGTCGAAGGCCCGCTCCGCCTGCTCGATCAGGGTGAGCATGTCGCCCATGTCGAGGATCCGGGAGGCCATCCGGTCGGGGTGGAAGAGGTCGAAGTCGGCCAGCTTCTCACCGGTGGAGGCGAACATCACCGGCCGGCCGGTGAGCTGGGCGATCGACAGCGCGGCGCCACCGCGGGCGTCGCCGTCCAGTTTGGTCAGCACGACGCCGTCGTAGCCGACCCCGTCCAGGAACGCCTGGGCCGTGACCACCGCGTCCTGGCCGATCATGGCGTCCACCACGAACAGGATCTCGTCCGGGTCGGTGGCGTCCCTGATCGCCGCGGCCTGGCGCATCATCTCCTCGTCGATGCCCAGCCGGCCGGCGGTATCGATGATGACGATGTTGTGCAGCTTGTGCCGCGACTCGTCCAGCGACGCCCGCGCCACCGCGACCGGGTCGCCCACCCCGTTGCCCGGCTCGGGCGCGAACACGGGCACGCCCGCCTGCTCGCCGAGCACCTGGAGCTGCTGCACCGCGTTCGGCCGCTGCAGGTCGGCGGCGACCAGCAGCGGGGTGTTCCCCTGCTCGCGCAGCCAAAGCGCCAGCTTGGCGGCGAGCGTGGTCTTACCCGAGCCCTGCAGGCCCGCCAGCATGATCACCGTCGGCGGGGTTTTGGCAAAACGCAGCCTGCGCGCCTCACCACCGAGAATCGTGACGAGTTCCTCGTGGACGATCTTGATGACCTGCTGGGCCGGGTTGAGCGCGGCCGACACCTCGGACGAGCCCGCGCGCTCCTTCACCCGGCTGATGAATTCCCTGGCGACTGGCAGGGCGACGTCGGCCTCCAGCAGGGCGATGCGGATCTCGCGGCAGGTCGCGTCGATGTCGGCGGCCGACAGCCGGCCCCGCCCGCGCAGTGAGGAGAAGACCTGGGTCAGCCGGTCGGAGAGCGTCTCGAACACGCGTACCAGGCTATCCGGTACCGGGACGGCCCGCGGATGCCGCGACCGTCAGCCGCACCGCCGGGCGCAGCGCGCGGCGCCCCGGGAAGCCGCGGCGGCCGGCGCACCAGGCGCCTACCCGGCGAGCGCGCCGAGCACCGCCGCGGCGATCCGGCCCCGGGTACCCGCGTCCTTCACCGGCTGGCCGTGGGCATCGACCACGTAGAACACGTCCACCGCTTCCGCGCCCAGCGTCTCCACCCGGGCCGCCCGGACGTCCAGGCCGCACTCCCCCAGGGCGTGGCCGATGCGCCACAGCAGGCCGGGCGCGTCATGGGCCCGCACCTCGACCACTGTCGCCGCGTCGGAGGCATCGTCCACCAGGGTCACCTGGGGCGGCGCCACGGGTACCGCGGCCCGGGCCGCCCGCGCGCCCCGCCCGAGCAGCCGCTGCGCCACGTCGAGCTGGCCGGCCAGCGCGCGCCGCAGATCGCTGGTGACCAGCATGGCGTCGGGCGGGTCGCCGTACTGCGGCGCCACCGTAAAGGCGGTGACCGCCATCTCACCGCAGGAGGTGGCGTTCGCAGAACGGACCGCGAGCCGGTGCGAGGCGAGCACGCCCGCCGCCTGCCAGAGCAGGCCTGGGCGGTCGGGGGCGACCACGGTCACCTCCGATCCGCGCACGATGGCCGCGGGCTGGCCGGCCGCGGCCAGCTCGATCTGCTCGGGGCGCAGCGGCAGCGGCGCGGCCGGTGGCTCGCCCCCCAGCACCGCCGCCACCCGCTGGACCAGGTCCCTGATCAGCCCCGCCTTCCAGTCGTTCCAGGCGGCCGGGCCGGTGGCCTGGGCGTCGGCGATCGCCAGCGCGTGCAGCAGTTCCAGCAGGGGCCGGCTCGTCACGATCTTGGTCACCGCCGTGACGGTCATCGGATCGTCCAGATCCCGGCGGGTGGCCGTCTGCGGCAGCAGCAGGTGATGGCGGACGACGGCGGCCACCAGGTCGGTGTCGGCCGGCCCGAGGCCGAGCCGCTGCGCGGTGTCCCTGGCCACCACCTCGCCGGTCAGCCGGTGGTCGCCGGGCCAGCCCTTGCCGATGTCGTGCAGCAGCGCGGAAATCAGCAGCAGATCGGGCCGGGCCACGGTGCGGGTGAGCGCCGCCGCGCGGGCGGCGGTCTCCACCAGATGCCGGTCCACGGTGAAGGTGTGCAGCGGGTTGCGCTGTGGGCGGTTGCGCACCCGGTCCCAGTCCGGCAGCAGGCGGGTGATGAGTTCTTCCTGGTCGAGGGCTTCCCAGACGGCGATCGCCGGCTGGCCGGCCCCGAGCAGGGCGGCCAGTGCGTCCCGCGCCTCGGCCGGCCAGGGGACCGGGAGCGGCGGGCAGCCGGCCAGCCGGGCGAGGGTCCGGGGGGCCAGCACCAGCCCGGCCAGCGCGGCCGCGGCCGCGGCCCGCACAACCAGTACCGGGTCGGTGGCCGGATCGGCAGAACGGGCGAGCACCACCTCCCCGTCCTGCTCCACCAGGCCCTCGGCCAGCGGCCGGCGATGCGGGCTGACCTGGGGTGGGCTGCGGCGGGTCAGCTTGACGCCGGGCAGGGTGACCCGCACCCGGGTGGTCACCGGCCCGCCGGCCCGGCTGCGCTGGGCCTGGCGGAATGACTGGTCCAGCGCGTAGGCGACGGTCCGCCCGGCTCCGGCCAGGCCGCGCAGCAGCGCGTCGGCGTCAAGCAGTTCCAGCATCTGGGCGACTTCGTCCTGCTCTTGAAGCACCAGCCGGTCCACGCCCCGGCCGGTCACTTCGTGCAGCGCGTGCCGGGCGTCGAGGATGAGCCCGTGCGCGGCCCGCACCCGCGGCCCCGGTCCGGGGGCCACCCAGGCGGCGGCGATGGCATGGATCGCATCGACGTCCCGCAGGCCGCCCCTGGCCTCCTTGAGGTCGGGTTCGAGCAGGAAGGCAAGTTCACCGCTGCGCTCGGCCCGTTCGGTATGCATGGCCTGGAGCTCCGCCAGCCGGGTCCCGGCCGCGGCCCGCCAGTCGGCCAGCACACAGAGCCGGAGCCTGGTGGTCAGCTCGGGATCGCCGGCCACGTGCCGGGCGTGCAGCAGGCCCAGCGCCACCCGCAGATCGGCGCGTGCCACCTCGCGGGCTTCGCCGGGGGTCCTGACCGCGTGGTCCAGAGCGGTGCCCGAGTCCCACACCGGGTACCAGATCCGGTCGGCCAGGGCGGAGATGTCCGGCCGCCCGGTGTGCAGCAGCACCAGGTCGAGATCGCTGCCGGGCAGCAGTTCCCGGCGGCCGTACCCGCCGGCCGCCACCAGCGCCACGCCGGCCTCGCTGCCGACCAGTGAGGCCAGCCAGCGATCGGTCTCGGTGACCCGCCGGGCGCGGTCAGCGGCAAACGTCGCCGCCTGCCGCCCGGTGCTGGGCCGGCGGCGCCCCCCGGGCTCGCGGGCCTTCAGAGCGCCCCCGGGCCGCGCTCCCCGGTGCGCACGCGCACCACCGTGTCAACCGGGACGCACCAGACCTTGCCGTCCCCGATCCGGCCGGTCTGCGCCGCCTTGACCATGACGTCGATGAGATCGTCAGCGTCCTCGTCGTCGCACAGCACTTCCAGCCTGATCTTCGGGACCAGATCCACCTCGTACTCGGCCCCGCGGTAGACCTCGGTGTGGCCGCGCTGGCGGCCATACCCGCTCGCCTCACTGACGGTCATGCCGTGCACCCCGAAGGCCTGCAGAGCCGCTTTCACCTCGTCCAGCTTGAACGGCTTGATCACGGCAGTGATGAGCTTCATCCAGCCACCTCCCAGGGCACCCCGCTCCGCCCACCCTCGCCGGGCGTCATTTCCGCCGCCATCATGGAGTGTTTCCGGTCGGTGAACAGCCCGCGGGCATGTTACGTGCGTGTTTCACCGGCCCGCCGTGGCCAGCCACCGGGCCGGGCACGGAACTCCCCGCCCGGGACCGGCCGCCCGTGACCGGAGCCGCCCGGATCCGGCCGCCGCCAGCCACGCCGGCCATTTAGACCCGCATAAAACTCCGTCCCTAATGAGAAAGCGCTTGTGCCCGCCGTGATTGCGGGTTATAACCCACCATATGGCGACTCAGGCAAGTATCTTTGATCGTTTAGGTGGGGCCCCAGCGGTCGCTGGTGCGACTGAGGTTTTCTACCGCAAGGTTCTCGCCGATCCGCGGCTGTGCCGCTATTTCGACGGCGTGGACATGGATCGTCAGATCGCCAAGCAGACGGCATTCCTGACCATGGCGCTCGGCGGCCCGAATAGTTACACCGGGCGGGATCTGCGCACCGCGCATGCCAGCCTGGCCGGGCTGTCCGACGAGCATGTCGACCTGGTCATCGGCCACCTGGCGGAGACCCTGCGCGAACTGGGCGTTGGCGAGGACGACATCGCCGCGGCCGGCGCGGTCGCGGCCAGTGTCAGGGACGACGTGCTCAACCGCTGACCGTCGTGCTGCTCACCTACCAGGGGCGCGGGTACGAACTGCAGGCCGGTGAGTCGGTGCTGGACGGCCTGGCCAGGCACGGCGTCACGCTGCCCGCGGCCTGCCGGGCCGGGGTGTGCCACTCCTGCCTGCTGCGGGCGGAGTCCGGCGACCCGGGCGAGGGCGGCCGGGACCTGCTGAAGGCCACGCTCGCCGCGAGCGGGTACTTCCTGGCCTGCCTCGCGCACCCGGTCACCGACATGACCGTCGCCCCGGCCGCCGATGACATGATCACCCCCGCGGTCCTGCTGCGCCGCAGGTGGCTGGCCGCCGGCGTGCTGGCGGTGTGGCTGCGCCCGGCCCGGCCGGTGCCTTTCCGGGCCGGCCAGCACCTGACGCTGTCCCGCGATGGCGGGGTGGCCCGCACGTACTCGCTGGCGAACCTGCCCGCCGAGGCCGCCCGCCACGGCATGGAGTTCCACCTGCGCGTCTATCCGGGCGGGGCCATGAGCGGCTGGCTGGCCAGCGCCCGCCCGGGCGCCGCCATCGGCCTTGGCATACCTAACGGCGAGTGCTTCTACCTGCCCGGGCGGCCGACTGGGCCGTTACTGCTGGCCGGCACGGGAACCGGCGTCGGGCCGCTGGCCGCGATCGCCCGCGACGCCTTGCGGCAGGGGCACACCGGGCCGGTGGTGATGGTGGCCGGCGCCGCGGCCGCCAGCCGGGTGTACTGGCGTTGTGATCCGCTGAACGGCCGCTCCGGCGGGCCGGGGATCCGGTGGCGGACCTGCCTGCTGTCCCGCGGGGAGGACATCGCCGAGGTGGTGACGTCGGAGTACGCCAGGCTAGCCGGCTCCCCCGCCGCCCGGGCCTACCTGTGCGGCGGCGCAGGCTCGGTCGCCCGGGCCCGGCGCGCCCTGTTCCTGGCCGGGATGTCGCTGCGCTCGATCCAGGCCGACGCGTTCCTGCCGATGGCCCCGGCCAGCTGACCGGCTGCCTCCGCCGGCCGGGCGGCCTGCCCCAGCCCGGCCTAGCAGCCCGCCCAGCTGGCCGGGGAGCCACCCGGCCGCCCTCACCCGGCCGCCTTCACCCGGCCGCCTTCACCCGGCCGGGCGGCCCCAGCTACTCCAGCCGCGGTTGCGGCCGGAGCGGCAGTTCGGCCACGCCAGCCGACAGTTCGGCCCGGGCCGCCGACAGGGAGGATTTCTCGGCCCGCTCCCATTCCTCCACGTTGCGCAGCAGGGCCTCCAGGTAGGCACGCAAGTGGTTGCGGTAGACATCGCTGAACGTGCGCAGGTAAGCGAGCTCGGCCTGAAGTTCCCGCCGTTCCCCCGGGGTCAGCGTGGCCGGGCCCATCATCGCCACCTCCGCGGCCCGGGTGCCCTGCTGGTGCGCCTCTTCCAGCACGCGCTCGGCGTGCTCCTGGGCCTCGGCCAGCACCTCGTCCCGGCGGCGGCGGGCATCTTCGGCGAGCTGGCGGCTGTAGTGCTGGGCATCCGCCACATAGCGGTCGGCCGTCTGCTGGGCGTTGGACAGGATGCGGACGGCCTGGATGTGAGCGTCCTCCGGCCGGTAGCCGGGCACATCGCCGTTGTGCCCGAGCATCCGGCGGCGCAGCCGTTCGACCTCCTCCCAGAGCGAGGCCTTCTCGTTCAGCAGGGTCACGAGTTCACCCTCGACCTGGGCGCAGAACGCCCGGACGTGCTCCTCGTCGAACCCGCGGCGGCCGAGCCGGGCCGGGGGGAAGGTGACCGACTGCACCTGGTCAGGGGTCAGGCGCTCGCGGCGGGACGTCACGGTCATGGCTCACTCCAGCCAAAGTCTTCTACATGGATCTGGCCCGGTGGTACGCCCACGGCGGTGAGCTGGGCGACGGTGGCCTCCACCAGTGAGCTCGGCCCGGACACGTAGGCGTCGTGCTCACGCCAGGTGCCGCTGCGGGCCACCACCGCGGGCAGCTGGCCGTGCTCGCCGGCAAAGCCTGGCTCGTGGGAGACGACCGGGACGGCCGTCAGCCAGTCGAACCCCGCCGCCATCTTCTCCAGGTCGGCCAGGTCATAGAGGCCGTCGGCGGTCCGGGCGCCGAAGAACAGGTGCACCTGCGGGGGATCTGGGAGGTCGGACATCTGCTCGACGATGGCCTTGAGCGGGGCCAGGCCGGTGCTCCCGCCGACGAGCAGGACATCCCGCCTGGCCTGGGCCGGCCCGGCGTCGTAGACGAGTGAGCCGAGCGGCGGGCCGACCTTGAGCCGCGAGCCGACGGCCAGGCCCCGGGTGAGCACCATGCTCAGCGCACCGCCGTCGATCATGCGCACGTGGAAATCCATCGTCAGGTCGTCCCGCGGGGCGTTCGCCATCGAGTACAGCCGCCAGAGCCGTGGCCGCTCCTCCGACTCGATGCTGACCGACTGCCCGGGCCGGTACGCCAGTGGCTCGTTAACGGCGATGCGGAAGACGGAAATGTCGTATCGGCGCAGCTCGTGGGCGATCACGGTGGCCTCCCAGAACGGCGGCCGGACTCCCTCGTCTTCGCGAGCTGCCGTGATCATGATCTGGGCGACCAGGTCGTAGGCCGACCTCCAGTCGGCCGCGAGACCGGGGGTCCAGTCCGGGCCGTTGAAGTGGGCCAGGGTGGCCAGCAGGCTCGTGCCCACGAGCGGGTAGTGCTCGGCGATGGTGCCGAACTTGCGGTGATCGCGGCCTAAGCCCCGCAGGTAGGAGGTCAGCCCGTCGAGGTTGTCCACGTCTGACACGATCCTGGCCAGGGCATGCACCAGGCGGTCGCGCATGACCGTCATGGAGACCGGGAACATGTCGCGCGTCTCCGGATGCCGCAGGAACAGATCGGAAAAGAAGAAAAGCGGCACCTCATCGCCGTGCATGGCCACGCGGGCGAAGGACTCCTTGAGCCGCTGGACGTCCAAGCTGCTCCCCCCCGGGCGCGACCATGGGAATTACCAGATATGGCTCAGTTTAGATGACAGTTCTGTCCTTTTCCGCCCATTGCCGAAAGCGGGGCACTACGGAGTATATCTCTCCTACCGGAACGACCTTTTGTCCACCTGGGGTCATATAAAGATCACCCGCGGGGAAGCCCGGTGCCGTTCTCCGCCAATTCGATCATGCCGTGCGGCCGCGCAATTACTATTGCTTTTCGTAACAACTTCGCGCGGCCCGCCGGGCCTGGCTCAGTCGCCGAGAATGGCGTCGACGAACGCCGCGGGCTCGAAGGCAGCCAGGTCGTCGGGGCCCTCGCCCAGCCCGACCAGCTTCACCGGCACCCCCAGCTCACGCTGGACCGCGACCACGATGCCGCCCTTGGCGGTGCCGTCCAGCTTGGTCAGGATGATCCCGGTGATGTCCACCACCTCGGCGAACACGCGGGCCTGGCGCAGGCCGTTCTGACCGGTGGTGGCATCGAGCACGAGCAGGACCTCATCCACCGTGGCCCGCTTCTCGATCACCCGCTTGATCTTCCCCAGCTCGTCCATCAGCCCGGTCTTGGTGTGGAGCCGGCCGGCGGTGTCCACGATGACCGTGTCCACCCGGGCGTCGATCCCCTCCCTGACCGCTTCGAACGCCACGCTCGCCGGGTCCGCACCCTCGCGGTCGGCCCGCACCACCCGGGCACCCACCCGGCTCCCCCAGGTCGCCAGCTGGTCGGCGGCCGCCGCCCGGAACGTGTCGGCCGCTCCCAGCAGCACGGACTGGCCGTCCCCGATGAGAGCGCGGGCCAGCTTGCCGCAGGCGGAGGTCTTGCCGGTGCCGTTGACCCCCACCACCAGCACCACGGCCGGCCGGGAGCCATGCGGGCCGAGGTGCAGGCTCCGGTCCACGTCGTCGCCGATGGCCTGGATGAGGTCGGCCCGCAGCAGCCCGCGCACCGAGCCGCCACCGCTGGCGCCCTCGACCTTGACCTGCGTCCGCAGCTCGGTCATGAGCTGGCGGGCCGGGCCCACCCCGAGGTCGGCGGCGAGCAGCGTGTCCTCGATCTGCTCCCAGTCCTGCTCGTCCAGGCCGGGCCGGGACAGCAGGCCAAGCAGGACCGACCCGAATCCGCTCTGCGACCGGGCGAGCCGGCCCCGGAGCCGTACCATGCGGCCCGCCAGCGGGGGCGGCACCTCCGCCGCGGTGGTGGCGGGTCCTGGCGCGGGGGGCGGCAGCGTGCCGACGGCGGTGCCCGTGGCTCCCGCGTCCCCGTTCAGGCCCGCCGCGCCGGCCAGACCGGGCTCTCTGGCCGTGCCCGCCTGCCCGGCCGGGCCGGATGGGGGGGCGGGGGGGGCGCCGCCGGGTCCGCGGCGGCGGCTCGGCCGGAACAGGAAACCGCCCACGACGGCGAGCAGGATGACAACGGCGATGGCGACGATCAGGTATCCCATAACGGCCCCAGTCTGGCAGATGGCGCGGGGCGCTCAGGTGCGCTCGGGCTCCCGCAGCCGCTGGCTTACCACCGAGGACACACCGTCTCCCTGCATGCTGATCCCGTACAGCGCGTCCGCGACCTCCATAGTCCGCTTCTGGTGGGTGACCAGGAGGAGCTGCGAGGTGGCGCGCAGTTCCTCGAAGATGTGCAGCAGCCGCTGCAGGTTGGTGTCGTCAAGCGCCGCCTCCACCTCGTCGAGTACGTAGAAGGGCGAGGGCCGGGCCTTGAAGATGGCCACCAGGAAGGCGATCGCGGTCAGCGACCTCTCCCCGCCCGACAGCAGGGACAGCCGCCTGACCTTCTTGCCCGGCGGACGGGCTTCGAAGTCGATGCCGGTCGCGAGCATGTCGTCCGGCTCGGTGAGGATCAGCCGCCCCTGGCCACCAGGGAAGAGCCGGCCGAAGATGTCCTCGAACTCCCGGGCCGTGTCCTCGAAAGCGGCGGCGAACACCTCCTGGACCCGGTCGTCCACCTCCTTGACCACGGTCAGCAGGTCCCGGCGGGTCTTCTTGAGATCCTCCAGCTGGGCGGCGAGGAACGCGTGCCGCTCCTCCAGCGCCGCGTACTCCTCCAGCGCCAGCGGGTTCACCTTGCCCAGCTGGTCGAGCTGACGCTGGGCCACCGCCGCGCGCCGCTCCTGCTCCTCCCGGACGAACGGCCGCCCTCCCTCAGCCGACGGCCTGGCCGCCGCGTCCCCCGCCGGGGATGTGGCCGACCCGCCGCTGGCCAGCCCGTTCCCAGCCGGGGAGGTGGCCGGTCCGCCGCTGGCCAGCCCGTTCCCAGCCGCCAGCGGGCCATGGGCCGTCTCGCCGCGGGACGGTTCATCATGGGCCGCCCGGCCGCCGGTCGGCTCACCATGGGCCGGCTCACCGGTGGCCGGCTCCCGCGCGGCCGGCCGCCGCCCGGCGGTCCCGTCAGCCTCGTCCGCCGGCGGCGGGATGAGCACGTCCGGTCCGTACTCGGCGACCAGCGACTCGGTGTCCACGCCGAACTCCTCGGCGGCCCGGCTGGCCACCTGCTCCAGCCGGATCCGGCGCTCAGCCTGGACCATCTCGGCGCCGTGGGCGCTGTCGACCACCCGGTCCAGGTCGCCCGCGAGCTCCCTGACCTGCGTCCGCACCGATTTCAGTGCATCCGAGCGGCCCTCACGGGCCTGCTCGGCGGCCTGCCGGCCGGCGGTGGCCACGGCCAGCGACCGGGCCAGGGCGTCAAGCGCCAGCCGCGTCCCCTGGACCACGGCGCTGGCGACCTGCGCCTGCTCCTGCCGGCGCTGGTTGCGCTCGGCGGCGGCCAGGGTGGCCCGCCGCTCGGCCACCGCCGCGGCGGCGAGCGCATCCGCCCGGCCCGCGATCGCCCGCAGCCGCTCCTCGGCGGTCCTGACCTCCAGCCGGGCCCCGGTCTCGATCTCCCTGGCGGCTGACGCCTGGGCCGCCACCTCGTCCCGGTCCGGCGCCCCGGGCTCACCGGCAGCGGCAACGACCCCGGAAGCATGGTCACGGCCCCCCCCGGCCGCAGCGCCGGTCTC
>DATDGI010000261.1:0-2056 GCA_036522155.1 Streptosporangiaceae bacterium | reverse complement strand
CCCGGTACTAGCAGGCGCCGGAGCGCCCGGTGGCGAGGCCGATCTGCCCGATCTGGGGGCGCCGCCCGGGCGGGCCTGGACCGGTGGCGGCGGCCGGTGGCGGCTGTGGCCCCTGCGGCTGGCGCTGTGGGCGGCCCTGCTGGTCATCGCCTACCGGGGCGTGACGGCCATCGTCTTCAACCCGGCCGGCGCGCTGTCTGCGGGCGGTACCTCCCCGGCTGGCGCCACCGCGGAGCAGTTCCCTGTCGCCCTCGCGGAGGCGTATGCGAGCGAGTTCGGGCAGGTCTACCTGAACTTCAGCCCAGTGATCCAGGCCCAGCGCGAGCAGGAGCTCGCGGCGTTCCTCCCGGCGGGCGTCGCGGCCGCCAACCCCGACCTCGGCTGGGACGGTGCCGGCCAGATGAGCCTGCAGTCCGAGCAGGTCGCCGGGATCGCGGTCCAGGACCGTCAGCACGCCGTGGTCACCCTGCTCGCCATGGTCAACGGCCAGCTCATGGAGCTCGGCGTCCCGGTCATCGCCTCGGCCGGCGGCGTGGTCGTCGCGGGCGAGCCGGCGTGGCTGCCCGCACCGCGGCAGGTCTCGCCACCACCACAGCCCAGTGGCGGTTCCGACCCGGTCGCGCAAGGTGAGCTGATGACCGAGCTGTCGGCCTTCTTCCAGGCTTACGCCAACGGCGACAGCGCGGCGCTGAGCAGGTTTACGCCCCGTGGCGTGTCGCTGACCGGGCTGGGCGGCGGGGTCGCGTTCGATTCGATAGCCAGTTTGCATGTGCCGCCTGGCGGCGCCATGCGGCAGATAACGGTCACTGTCATATGGGAAGTACCAAGCGAGGGTTCACCAGGCATCGCAAAAATCGCCATGACTTACCGCGTGTCGGTTCTCGCCCTGCAAAGCGGCAAATGGTACGTAAATGAAATCAGCGCGTCGACTGAGGCGGTGGGAGCTAAATGAGCTCTACGGTGACGGCTCATGCCGTCATGCCCGCATGCGCCCATACTGCTCCTGCCGGGCCCGACGTCGCCGCCGCCCCGCCCGTTCCCCGCGGGCCCGGGTCGGGTCGGCTTGCTCCCGGCCGACCGCCCGGCGCCCGGTTCGCGGTACCCGTTGAATGGCCTCCTGATCCCGGAAGGGATGCCTTATGCACACTCACCTCACCGCCGCGCTTGGTCCCGCGGCGCTGAGCACGCAAGGCCTCGTTCACTACCTGCAGGGTTTGTTCGGGCCGCTGTTCCTCGGCGTCGTCGGGATCGTAGCGATCTTCTTCCTGTTCACCCGCGAGATCACCCGGTTCGTGCAGTTCCTGGTGCTCGCCGTGGCCATCGGGGTCGTCTTCTACACGCCCAGCATCGTGCAGGTACTAGCCACCGGCATCGCCAACGCCCTCGGAGTCCACTGACCCCGTCCGGCCTGAAGGAGAGCCCCCGCAGTGGATCTTCCCACCTATACGAATATCTGGCGGATCGAAAAGAGGCTGTACAAGCTCTACGATTTCCGGTTGCCCGCGCCGTTGCCGATCACCTGGATCGCGGTTTTTGCCGGGATTACGGTTCCGTATGTGGTTTTCCTGGTTGCGATTGGATTGCCGTTTAACCACGACTTGGTATGGCTATATGTGCTGCCCCCCGGAGTGCTCACCTGGCTGACGACCCGGCCCATCATCGAGAACAAGCGATTGCCGGAACTGGTCAGCTCGCAGCTGCGGTACCTCGCCGAGCCCAAGACCTTCTGCCGGATGGCACCCTTCGCGGAGAAGGACCACATCGCGCTGTCGGCCCGGGTGTGGCGCCGGGACCCGGCGCGGGCCCGGGCGAAGAAGGCGGCCAAGTCCCGCGGGCCGGCCAGGCGCCCCGAGACCGCGCGGCCGGCTGCTGGACGACCGGCCGCCCGGGCTTCCGCCCAGGTGGCGGTCCCCGCGGCGTCCGCCGTCTCGATCGGCGCGGCGCCGATCGCCACTGGGCCGCTGCCCACCCGGCGCCCGCTCCGCCAGCCGGCGGCAGCACAGGTGGCCGCTGAGACAGCGGCAGCCCGGCCCGTCGCGCCGAAGACGCCCGTGAC
>DATDGI010000260.1:0-11666 GCA_036522155.1 Streptosporangiaceae bacterium | reverse complement strand
GCATCAACTGTGTGGGCGTCGCGCCGGACGGGCGGACGACCGGGTTCCTGGCGCTCGGCGGGATCACCGGTGACTGGGGCGGCGGGTACGGCCTGGGCCGGGCCGCGATGTGGTGGGCGATGCGGGCCGAGGACGGCCGCGGCCCGCAGACGGCGCTGGCCGGGGCGGTGGCCGCTCAGTTCGGGGCCGGCTCGGTCCGGGATGTGGCCGTCGGCTTTCATCTCGGCACGATCGACGAGGAGTTGCTGGCCGGGCTGGCGCCGGTCGTGCTCGCGCTCGGCGGCGAGGGCGACCAGGTCGCCGCGGCCCTGGTGCGGCGGCAGGCGGACGAGATCTGCGCCATGGTGCTGACCGTCATGCGCCGGCTGCACCTGACCGGGCTGGCCACGCCGGTGGTACTGGGCGGCAGCGTCCTGGCCGCCCGCGACCCGGCCCTGACCGGGGCCATCGCCGCCGGGATCGGCGCGGTGGCACCGAAGGCAGAGGTGACGGTCACCGACGTGCCGCCGATCGCCGGTGCCGCCCTGCTCGGGCTGGACGAACTCGGCCTCGGGCCAGCCGCGGAGCAGCGCCTGCGCGCCGCCTACGGGGTGGCCACGTGAGGCCCGCGGCCGGCGCCGGCGCCGTCCGGTGGCCCAGGTGGGCCCGGGGGCCCAGGTGGGCCCGGGTGGCGGTGATCGCCCTGGTGGCGGTCACCGGTGCCCTGCCCGCCTGCACCGGCCACACTCAGCCACCAGCGCCCACGGCGCCGCCCGCCCCGGGCGGCATCGCGCCGGTGGTCCGGGTCGACCAGGTGGGGTACCCGGCCAGCGGCCCGAAGCTCGGCTACGCCATGCTCCCCCGGGCCGCCTCCGTCAGCTTCACCGTGACCGGCCCCGGCGGCGTGGCCTTCCGCAGCCACGGCCGGGACCTGGGCCGCTGGAACGCCCACTACCCGGCGGTGTATGCGCTGCCGTTCAGCGGGCTGGTGCGGCCGGGCCGGTACCGGATCACCGTCCGCGCGGCGGGCCTGACCGCGCAGTCGCCGCCGTTCGTGATCGGCGCCCCGGCCGCGCTCTATCCCCGGCTGGTGCGCAACGCGGTCAGTTACTTCACCTCCGTGCGCGACGGGCCGGACGTGGTGCCCTCGGTCCTGCGGCGGCAGCCGGCCAACCTGACCGACGCCCGCGCCTACGTGTACGCCGCACCGCGTTATGACAGCAACGACAACCTGCACGGTGCGCTGCACCGGATCGGCGGCCCGGTGGATGTGTCCGGCGGCTGGTTCGACGCCGGTGGCGGCTACGAGAAGTTCGCCTACACCACCAGCTACGCCGACGGGCTGATGCTGCTGGCCGCCAGGGACACCGGTGGCCGCTACCCGTCGCTGGCGGCGGAGGCGGGCTTCGGGCTGAGCTGGCTCGAAAAGCTGTGGGACCCGGCCCACAAGGTGCTCTACATCCAGGCCGGGATCGGCAACGGCAACGCCGGCAACACCCTCCAGGGCGACTACAACTTCTGGTTCCTGCCGCAGGCCGAGGACCGGCTGGACGTCCAGCCCGGCGGTCACCCGGGCGCCAGCGCCTACTTCGTGAAATACCGGCCGGTGTTCGAGGCGGCGGCGCCGGGCGCGCCGGTCAGCCCGGACCTGGCCGGCCGGATGGCCGCCGATTTCGCCCTCGGCGCCCAGCTCGCGGCCGGGCGGGACCGGGCCCGGGCGCAGTACCTGCTGGGGCTGGCCCGCGGGGTGTACGCGATGGCCCAGACCAGCCGCGTCGGCGCGATCGTGACCACGTTCCCGCACGACTATTACGGGGGCACCGAGTGGCGCAGCGACATGCTGTGGGGCGCGGCGGAGATCGCGCTGGCGCAGGAGGCGCTGGGCGGCCCGGCCCGAGAGGTGCGGGCCGAGCTGGCCACCGCGGCCGGCTGGGCCAGGGCGTACATCGCCCAGGGACACCCGGCCAGTGGTGACACGCTGAACCTGTACGACACCGGCGCGGTCGGCGAGGCGGAACTGCTGCGCGCGATGCGCGGCCCGGGCGGCGCTGCGGTCATGCCCGCGGGCACGCTGCTCGCTGACCTGGCCGCCCAGCTCCGGCTGGGCCAGCGCTGGGCCCGGGGTGACCCGTTCGCGCTGGGCACCGGCCTGGGCAGCAGCGACGCCACCCCGCACGCGTTTGGCCTGTACGTGACGAGCGCGCTGCTGGCCGGGTACGGCGGAGGGAATGGTTTTCAGGGGTTCGCGCAGCAGCAGCTTGATTACGCGCTCGGTACCAACCCGTGGGGCAGCTCGTTCGTGGTCGGGGCGGGCAGCACGTTCCCGCACTGCATGCAGAGCGAGATCGCCAACCTGGCCGGCTCCCTGTCCGGCACCGGGGACATCCAGCTCGGCGCGGTCGTGGACGGCCCCAGCAGCCCGGGAAACTTCGCCGGGCTCGGCACCGTCACCGGGATGCGGGCCTGCCACGCGGGCAGCTACCGGCCGTTCAACTCGCCCATGGCCGCCTACGAGGACAACGTGGTCTCCTGGCCGTCGGTGGAACCGGCCCTGGACTACGCCGCCATCTCGCTGCTCGCCTTTGCCCTGGCCAGCCAGAGTTCCCCATAAAGCACGGCCGGTATATTTGCTGAATAGCTGGCATTTGCATATTTCTGATCAGGGCCAGCGGGATTTCCGCCTGCGTTTTATCTGGCCACCACCGGGTGCATAATCCAGGTCGTGTCTAAAATCCTGCCGCGAATAACCGTCGCCGCCTGTATCCCGGCCTTGCTTCTTGCCATACCGGCCACTGAAGCCGCAGCTCGGGCGGGTGGCATGCACGCCGTCGCCGCCTCGTCGCGGTCCATCACCGTAACCAGCCTGAATAACTCCGGGCCGGGTTCGCTGAGGGCGGCCATCCAGGCCGCTAATTCGAGCGCGCCAGGGGTGTCGACGGTTATCGGATTCTCCGTGCACGGCGTCATCACGCTGAGCCGCCCGCTGCCGGCCATCAGCCGGAGAGCCGTGATTGACGCGACGAAGGCACCCACCCACGTCACCGGCGGGCCGCCGGTCGTGGAGCTCAACTTCGGCGGCCACACCGGCCTGTGGTTCGCGGCGGGCTCCGGCGGCTCGGCCCTGATGGGAGTGGCCGCCGGCAACGCCAGCGGCAACGGCGTGACCCTGGTGGCCGACTCGATCACCCTGACCGGCGACTACATCGGCCTGAACCTGGCCGGGAAGGCCCTCGGCAACCGCGGCAGCGGCGTGTTCGCCGCGCCCGGCTCGTCACGGAACCGGATTGGCCTGAACCCCAAGGGCATCGTTGGCCTGGTCGCGAACGTGATCTCCGGCAACTCCGGAAGCGGCATCTGGCTGTCCGGGTCATCGCACGACACGGTGGTCGCCAACCGGATCGGGACCAACCCGGCCGGCACCTCGGCCATCGGCAACCACGGCAGCGGCATCGCCATCACCGCCCGGTCGGACAGCAACGAGATCGGCGGTACCAGGTTCGTCAACCCCGCCACCGGCCAGCTGAACAACCCCACCGGAAGCAAGGGCACGGTCACGCCGGTGTTCGTGGTCCCGCCGCTCGGCAACCTGATCTCCGGCAACGCCGGGACCGGCGTGCTGATCAGCACCGGCTCGGTGAAGAACACACTGAACGGGAACTTCATCGGGACCACCGGCTCGGGCGACGGCCGCATCCGCAATGGCGGCAACGGGGTCTGGATCGACGGTGCCAGCAGCAACTCGCTGGTCGGCTGCAAGGTCGTGAACAACCCGTTTGTCTACTACAACGT
The DNA here is from genome assembly GCA_036522155.1 of Streptosporangiaceae bacterium. GTDB lineage: Bacteria > Actinomycetota > Actinomycetes > Streptosporangiales > Streptosporangiaceae > UBA9676. The sequence goes on along the minus strand of DATDGI010000260.1, from coordinate 7,898 downwards.
CGTCAGCGGCAACGGCCAGAACGGGCTGCGCATCACCAACTCGGACAACACCACGGTGCAGGGCAACTTCTTCGGTATCGGCGCGAACAACACCACGATCGTGCGGAACCGGCTGAACGGCATCGAGGTCGACGGCACATCCGCTGACACCCAGGTCGGCGGTGTGATCCCGCTCGGGAACGTGTCCGCGGGCAACGGCCAGAACGGGATCGAGGTGACCGGCAAGGCCAGCAAGTTCACCACCTTCAACACCTTCGGCGGCTTGTTGGCCTTCAAGGGAGCCGCCGCCAACGGCCAGAACGGCCTGCTGGTCACCGGCTCCGCGAAGGACATCCTGGCCCGGACGAACGTGTTCTCCGGGAACACGCGAAACGGCATCGAGGTGTCCGGCAGCGTCTTCGGGGTACAGATCGACCCCGACATCATCGGGCTCAACACCAACGGCAGCGCGACCCTGCCCAACGGCGGCGACGGCGTGCTGATCACCGGTGGCGCGCATGGCCTCACCGTGGGCGGATCGCTGGTCTCGGTCATCCCGCAGAACACGTTCTCCGGCAACAGGGGCTATGGCGTAGCGATCACGGGCCAGGCTTTCGACGTCGTGGTCTTCAAGAGCTTCATCGGGATGAAGATCCTCGGGGTGAAGGCGTTCGGCAACGGCAAGGGCGGGGTGCTGATTGGCGGTACCGCCCATCACGTGCTGATCGGCTTCATTCACACCACCCGCTCCAACATCATCAGCGGCAACACCGGCAACGGGGTGACCCTGCTGGCCGGCACCCACGACAACACGGTGCTGAACAACTACATCGGCGCCGACCGGTTCGGCTTGCCGCTGCCCAACACCGGCCACCCGGTGGTCAACCTGGGCCGCAGCAACGTGATCCAGGGCAACAAGTTCCGGCCGTTCGCCGCGGCCGGGCCCGGGGCACGCGCGGTGACCCGCTAGCCCATCCCGGCTCGTGGACCGGCGCTGGCTGCTGCGGCTCGCGCTGGTTCTCGCCGTCTTCGTCAACAACGCGAACTTCTCCGCGACGACGGTGGCGCTGCCGTCGATCCAGCATTCCCTCGGCCTTGGGTTCAGCGGCCTGCAGTGGACGATGACCAGCTACCTGCTGACCTACTCCGCGTGCATGCTGCCCGGCGGGCGGCTGAGCGATGTCATCGGCATCCGGCCCGTCCTGCTCGGGGGCATCGCCGTGTACCTGGCCGCCATGCTGATCGTGGCCAGCGCGGCGAGCCTGCCGGTCCTGCTGGCCGGCCGGGGGCTGCAGGGAGTCGCGGCCGCGATGATCACCCCGACCACCACCTCGGCCGCGCGGACCCGCTTCTCCGGTGCCGCGCAGACCGCCACGATCGGCCTGATCGTGGGGATGAGCGCCATCGGGCAGGCCATCGGGCCACTGCTCGGCGGGGCCCTCGACCAGGGCATCGGCTGGCGTGCGGTGTTCATCGTGAACGTGCCCCTGCTGGCGATGGCCGCGGTGCTGACGCTGGCCACCATGCCGCCCGGCCACCGGCCGGCCGGTCCGGCCGGTATCGACGCGGCCGGAGCCGCCATGTTCGCGGTGGCGCTCGCCCTGCTCACCATCGCATTGACCGCAAGCGAGAACTACGGGGCCGGGAACCTCGCGGTCGTCGGCGGCCTGGCCGCCGCGGTGGGTGTGCTGGCCGCCTTCTTCGTGCACGTCAGCCGGCGGCCGGATGCCCTGGTCGACGCCGGGCTGCTGCGGTCAAGGACCTTCGCGGTCACCACCGCCGTGGGGTTCACCATGACCTTCACCCTGGCCAGCGTGCTGTTCTTCGAAGCGCTGTACCTGGAGCGGGTGCGCGGGTACGGAACGCTCAGCACAGGGCTGCTCTTCCTGCCGATGACGGCCCTGTTCGGGGTGCTCTCGACGCAAGCCGCCCGAATCGAGCGCCGGTTCGGGCGGCGGCTCCCGGCGGTGAGCGGCCTGGCTACGGCCTGCGCCGGCTGCCTGGTGCTCGCGCTCGGCCCCTCGTCCGCGCCGGCCACGGCGCCACCGGCCGGCCTGTTCCTGATCGGCCTGGGCCTCGGGGTGTCCTGGGCGCAGGTGACGAGCATCGGCCTGCGCGCCGCCCCGGCCAACCAGGCGGGACAGGCCGCGGGCGTGCTGTTCACAGCGCGCTGGGTGGGCGGCACGCTCGGCATCGCCGTGCTCGGCCTGGTGTACCGGTGGGCCGCCGATGCCGAGCTCGCCGCGCGGCTGAGCGGGCCGAGCCGTGCGCTCAGCCATGGCACGGCGGACCAGCTCGACGGCCTGCTGTCCGGGTCCGCGCACGCCGGCGCCGTGCTGGCCCGCCTGCGCGCGCAGGCCCGGATGGTGGCAGCCACGGCTGTCCGCGACGCGGCGGGCCGCGGCACCGGCTGGGCGCTGGCCGGCGTGGCCGTCGTCGCGGGCCTCGGCGCGGCGCTGTGCCTGCTCGTGCCGCGCGACCGGTCCCACGACATGGTGGGTCGGTAGCCCGTCACGGTGCGGCCGTGCGCGTCCGGACCGGTGGCCAGGGCGGCGTCTTGACATCCGGCCGTCACCCGGGCATATTCCTATCCATGGTAGGTGTGCCTATCAGAGATAGGCGAGCCGAACGACGTGAGGCTACCCGGGCTGAGATCCTGGCGACCGCGTGGGCGCTGGTGGGCGAGGAGGGCCTGGGCGGTCTGAACCTGCGCGATCTGGCGCCACGGGTCGGCATGCGGGCCCCGTCCCTGTATGAGTACTTCGCCTCCAAGCACGCGATCTATGACGCCATGTTCGCGCAGGGGTACCGCGAATTCGGGGCGGTCATCGCGGGGGCCGAGGCAGCCCGCGGTGAGCAGGGGCTGAGGCTGCTGGCCCACCGGTCGATGGCCTTCATGGTCGACCAGCCGGCCCGCTACCAGCTGCTGTTCCACCGGACCATCCCGGGGTTCACGCCCAGCCCCGAGTCCTACGCGCTGTCGGTGGAGGCGCTGGAGCGCACCCGGGCGTGGTTTGCCCGCAACGGCTTTGACACCGCGGGCGCACTTGACCTGTTCACCTCGCTGATCGGCGGGCTGGCCGGCCAGCAGATCGCCAACGATCCCGGCGGCGGCCATTGGGTCCGCCTGGTGGATGCTGCCGTGGACATGTTCCTGACCTACATCAGCGCCACCGGCGGTACATCCACCGGCCATCCGAGGGGGACCCGGCCATGACACTGACCACCACCGATGTGCGCGCCATCCCGCCGATCCGGCACGACGAGGCGATGGAACTGGCCGCTGCCGAATACCAGCGCTTCACCGCGCTGCTGGGCAGCCTTGCCCCGGGTGACTGGAACGCATCAACGGTGTGCGACCGCTGGGACGTGCGGGCCATGACCGCGCACGTGCTGGGAGCGGCCGAAGCATGCGCCTCACTCCGGGAGAACATGCATCAGATGCGCCTGGGCCGGCGGGTCCAGCGCCAGCTCGGCCTCGGCCACATCGTGCACGGCGCCAACGAAGTCCAGATCCGCGAGCGGGCCGGCCTCGGACCGGCCGAGCTCATCGACCGATGGGCCAGCGCCGTCCCCCGCGCCCTGCGGGGCCGCCGCCGGTTCCCGCCCTTCCTGCGCCCGGTGCGCATCAGCTTCGAGCCACCCCTCGGCAAGCGGTCCCTGGCCTACCTCATGGACATCGTCTACACCCGCGATGTGTGGATGCACCGCTTGGATATCGCCCGGGCGACCGGCCACCAGCCCATCCTCACCGCCGGTCACGACGGCCGGATCGTCGCCGACATGGTGGCCGACTGGGCTGGCACCCACCACCACGCCTTCTCACTTCGGCTCACCGGGCCCGCCGGAGGCAGCTACACGAGCGGCAGCACCGGTCCCGCCCTGGACATCGACGCCATCGAATGGGCCTGGACCATCTCCGGCCGCGCCCCTGGCACCGGCCTGCTCGCCCTCTCTCTCCCCCTCTAGCCACCGCCCGCGAGGTGGCGCTTTGCCCGTCAGCTGCGGGTCTGGCCGGCCCGGATCATCTCCAGCGCCTGACGGACGCGGCGCTGCCGGGTTTCTTCTTTCTTGGCCTCATCGACCCACCGGGCGAACTCCTTGCGGTGGGTGAAGGCCAGGCGCTCGAACGACGCCTTGGCTTGCGGGTCGGCCGCCAGGGCCGCCGCGAGCGCCTCGGGCACCTCGACGTCGCGGGGTGCCAGATCGAGTTCGAGTATGACCTCGACCTCGTCGCCGGCGCCCACACCCGCACCCTGGCGCACCTCGCGGGGCAGGCCCACCACGAACTCGCCCCCCATCCGGGCCACGCTGGTCCGCCAGATGTAGCCGTTGACGGTCGCCACGACCGGGAACCGCTTGGCGCCCTCCCCCACCACGGCCACCTGCGCATCGTCGAGCACCACGGCGGCGGCCGGGCCACGCGACAGCAGCCGCGTCCTGAACTGGATCACTCCCATGCGCTCATCCTTGCCCACCAGGACCGGCCGCCCCCACTCCGCCCTGCGCCGGGTTGGTCATTCCGGCGGTTTCGAAGGATTCCACGAGCAGCGCACCGACCACATTAAATGGATCGGACCCGTCGGCTGAAACCCGGTAGGACACAGTGGTCGACCGCAGCTCCCGGGATGACGGGGACCGGTACTGAAGGGAGAGGCCGGCCCTGCTTCCGGCATCGGCGAGAGCGGCCACGAACGCCACAAACTCGGACTGGCGCATCTTCCGTCCGTCCCGGGACCGGAACGTCACCAGCACCCGGTCATTGACGACCGGGGCATTGTCGGCCAGCCCGTCGATGGCCAGCAGCTCGCGGTTTCCCTGAGTGATCAGCAGCCGGGCTTGCTCCACAACCGCCGGGCCCAGCCCGACATTGCGCAGGCAGCATACGAAAACCAGCTCCGGGCGGCGGCGCTCAAGCCTGATGAAGGACTGCACATGCCCGGTGACGTCGATCGAAGCGAACCGCAGGTCCAGGACGTCGCCGCCGCGCAAGGTAGCTGACAGGGCAGCGCCGCCCAGCGACCTTTCCTCGGCCAGGCCACCCAAGAAGGAGGGCGCGAGAACGGGAGTGTGCATCGCCACCATCGCCGCCTCGGTGGCCTTCACCTGAGCCTGTGCCAGCTCGACCTGCTTGTTCGCTGCCTGCGCTTGAGTCTGAAGGGCCGTCGCCTGGGTCTGGGCCGCACTGATCAGATCCCTGGTCTCCGCTACCGCCTGCTTGGTCTTGCCGGCCATGCTGGCAGTGAATACAGCCGCGAACGCAGTGGCCACCGCACCGATCCCGGTGGCTATCGCGCCGGCCTCCGTCCAGTTGATGTTCACTGTGACAGCATTCCCGATCGCAACCCAGACGGGGCGAGCTACCTCAAACAGGAGGACCAGCCATGGTGACCGCGACCCGCATGGTGACCTATAACGATCAGGAGACCGCTCTGACCGGCGTTCTTGCCTGGGACGATGCGGCGGGGCATCCGCTTCCCGGGCTGCTGCTCGTGCACGGCGGGGCCGGACTCGATGATCACGCCAAGGGGCAGGCACAGCGGTACGCCGCGCACGGTTACGCGGTCCTGGCGTGTGACATGTTCGGGGAGGGTGTCGCCGGTAACCGGGAGCGCGTGATGGCGCGCCTGCTGGGGCTGCGCGACGATCCGCAGCGTCTGTCACAACGCGCACAGGCCGGGCTGATGGCGCTGGCCGCATGCCCGGAGGTGGATGGCCGGTTCGCCGCGGTCGGCTTCTGTTTCGGCGGGCTGACGGTCCTCACGCTCGCCCGCTCAGGGGCTGACCTCATGGGCGTCGTCAGCATGCACGGCAGCCTGGCCACGGCCCAGCCCGCCGCACCGGGCGCGGTTAAGGCGAAGGTGCTGGCCTGTCACGGCGCGCTGGATCCGCACGTGCCGATGGCCGATGTCATGAGCTTCGCGGAGGAGATGACCGGCGCTGGCGCCGACTGGCAGCTCATCATGTACGGCGGTGCGCTGCATGGCTTCACGCATGAGCATGCCATCCCGGGGGCGACGCCAGGAGTCGCCTACGACAGGCTCGCTGATGAGCGATCGTTCCTGGCCGCCCGCGCCTTCCTGGCCGAGGCCTTTGGGTGATCCTGCGGGCCCCGGCTCAGCGGGCGGGCTCGGCCAGGTACAGCTCGTTGCCGTCGGGGTCATGGAAGAAGGCCAGCTTGAGCATGCGCTCCGCGCGCACCGGGCCGGCGAAGGGCACTCCCCGTTCGGTGAGCCGTGCGACGACGGTGTCGATGGGCTCGTCGACCAGCAGGCCGATGGTGATCGCCCCGCGGGTACCGGGCGGCGGCGTATGCTCACCGGCGGGGTGAAGTCCGATCCGCAGCCCGGCGCCCGCGTTGACCGAGGCCCAGTGGTCGCCCGCCCGGAACTCGAGCTGGAGGCCAAGCACGCCGGTATAGAACTGGACCGCAGCGTCCATGTCCGACACGTAGACAGTGGGCGAGCCACCGGCGATCATCAGCACCACCTCGAACCCGGAGGTTAGCGCCGCCGGCAGGCCGCTGGGAAGCCCTGGCGCCAGGGTTGGGTCAGTTCAGCTCACCCACTGCGCGGTCCATTCACCAGTCACCTGCCCGGTGGTGACGTTGAGCCGGTTCCAGGTGTTGGTCGCGGCGATGAGGGTGACCAGCGCGGCCAGCGCTGGCTCGCTGTAATACTTGGCGGCCCGGTCCCAGATCTCATCGGGCACCGGGTCGGGGCGGTCGGCCAGCCGGGTGGCGGCCTCGGTCAGCGCCAGGGCGGCCCGCTCGGGCTCGGTGAAGTATGGGGTGTCCCGCCAGGCCGGCAGGGTGGCCAGGCGCTCGTCGGTCTCGCCGGCCTTCCTCGCCCCCCGGGTGTGCATGTCGAGGCAGACGGCGCAGCCGTTGATCTGGCTGGCCCGCAGGGACACGAGGTTGAGCGTGGCCTCAGGCAGGCCGGCCTGGCTAGCCGCCCGGTTGGCCGCCTTGCCCAGCGCCTGCAGGGCCTCCATGGCCCCCGGTACGGTCATCGCTGGGCTGGCAATACGCGCTTGCATCGGCTCTCTCTCCCTTTGGCGCATCGGCCGGATGTCGCTCGTCACTGGTATGACTCGCGGCCAAGGGAGAATGTGACCGATGGGCAGCCGGCGGCCTGCCGGTGGCGCGGTCAGGGCTCGGCGACGAGGCCGGCGAAGGAGCCTATGCTCAGCTCCGCCCATTTCGGGAGGACCACGCCGGTCCGGTCGGACAGCGACAGTGCGCCCAGGGCGTTGCGCAACGCGGTGACCTGCTGGACGTGGCTAGTTCTCGGCCGCCGGCGCGATGCGTAGCGGGCCAGGGCGCCGCCGGTGCTGGGCCCGGCCGCGAGTTCCTGGGTCAGCACGAGCGCGTCCTCAGCCGACATGGAGGCACCCTGGGCCATGCTCGGCGTGGTGGCGTGGGCGGCGTCGCCGACCAGAACGGCGCGGCCCCGTGCGGGCTCCTCCACCCAGACTTCTTCGGCCGGGCTGAACTGGACCTGCCAGTCGTCCTCGACCTGGCCGAGGATCTTGGCGTGGATTCCGGTGACATCGCCGAAGCGTTCCCGGACCCTCGCCGCGCGGCCCGGCAGCGGATCGCCGAACGGCTCGGCCGAATAGGTGCCGACCGCCCAGTACGCCAGGCCGCCTCCGATGGGAATGCCCAGGAAGGTCCCTTCCTGGCAGAAGCAGGCGCTCCAGTCGGCCAGGCCCGCCGGGCAGGTCACCACCCCGCGCCACCAGGATTCGCCGTCATAGTGTGCCGCGATGTCCGGCCAGAGCTGGGCGCGCACCGTCGAGTGCGCCCCGTCCGCCCCGACGACCAGGTCATACTCGCCGGTGGAGCCGTCGGTCAGCTCCGCCTGCACCCGCTCCCCCGGCTGGCTCAGCGACCGGACGCCGACGCCGAACCGGACCGG
>DATDGI010000259.1:0-1837 GCA_036522155.1 Streptosporangiaceae bacterium | reverse complement strand
CGACCTGACAGCCCGGCTGTGGGACATCACCACCCACGCCCAGATCGGGGCGCCCTTCGGCAGCAGCGTAGGCGCGGTGGCCGTCAGCCCCGACGGCAAGACCCTGGCCACCATAGGCAACGACGGCACGGTTCAGCTGTGGGACGTAGCCATTCTCAACCAGATCGGGCCGCTCTTCGGCATCGGCGAGGCGAGCGCAGTGGCCTTCAGCCCTGCCGGTAAGACCCTGGCCACCGTAGGGGGCGACGGCATGGTCCACCTACGGGATGCGGCCACCTACGCCCAGATCGGGGCGCCTTTCGGCAGCGACGTGGCCACGGTGGCCTTCAGCCCTGACGGCAAGACCCTGGCCACCATAGGCAGCGACCTGACAGCGCGGCTGTGGGACCTCGCCACCCACGCCCAGATCGGGGCGCCCTTCGGCGGCGGCGTGGGCGCGGTGGCCGTCAGCCCCGACGGTAAGACCCTGGCCACCGCAGGCACCGACCTGACAGCCCGGCTGTGGGACATCGCCACCCACGCCCAGATCGGGCCGCCTCTCGGAAACGAGGTGTCCGCGGTGGCCTTCAGCCCCGACGGCAAGACCCTCGCCACCGCAGGCGCCGACGGAACCCAGCTGTGGGACATCTCCCCCCCAGACAACCTCCTAGACGCCGTTTGCGCCATTGCAGGCGGTTCCCTGACGCACCAGGAATGGAGCACTTATATTCCATCTGAGCCATTCCAACGAGTGTGCCCTTGAGCTCACTGTAGCCACCCAGAACGGCGATGCGCATGTGTTGGTGACTGGGTTACGCCGTGCGACCGTGCGTTCGGCGAAGTTGGGCATGCGGACCGGTTGGAACGCGGCCGCAGCCTGCCACCGGGCAGGCTTGGCGGGTGCCTTCGGCGTCATGGAGAACTCAGCTGCACTGGTCACCGGCGCCAGCAAGCGCATAGGCCAGGAGATCGCGCCAGCTCGCTGCCGCCGGGTTCGGCCTTTAGACATCGCGGGGCGGGGTTCTGGCTTGGAAGGGTGCGGTGCGCTAGCTGGCCGCCTGTGTGTCCTGCACTGCTCCTGGGCCCGCTCGGCCAGGCCCGCGAGACTACGCTGCCCGCTAGGGTGGGTGCCGTGGACAGATACGCTCTGGGTGATTTCTCGGTCTGTCGCATCGGCTTGGGCGCCATGCAGCTGCCCGGCCCGGGTGTCTGGGGGCCGCCGCGTGACCGCGGCGAGGCGCTGACGGTGCTGCGCCGCGCCGTGGAGCTGGGCGTGGACCACATTGACACCGCGCAGTACTACGGGCCCGACGTCGCCAATGAGCTCATCCGCGAGGCGCTGCACCCCTACCCCGGCAACCTCGCGCTGGTCAGCAAGGTCGGCGCACGCCGCGACCAGGCCGGGGGATGGCTGCCCTACAGCGACCCTGATCAGCTGCGCGCCGGCATCGAGGACAACCTGCGCAGCCTCGGCATCGGGCAGCTGGCCGCGGTGAACCTGCGGGTGACGGGCGACGAGCCGGACCGGCGGTTCGACGACCAGCTCACCGCCATGATCCAGGCCCGCGAGGATGGCCTGATCGGGGGCGTCGGGCTGAGCAACGTCACCCTCCAGCGGCTGCGCCGCGCGCTGGAGCGCACCCCGATCGCGTGCGTGCAGAATCCGCTGAACCTGGCCGACCGTTCCTCAATGCCCGTTCTGCGGGAGTGCGCCGCGCGGGGGATAGCGTTCGTGCCGTTCTTCCCGCTGGGCTCGGCCTTCGCACCGGACAACCCGGTGCTGGGCAATCCGGGCGTCCGGGCAACCGCCGGACGGCTCGGTGCGACCCCGGCCCAGATCGCGCTGGCCTGGACCCTG
>DATDGI010000258.1:0-22471 GCA_036522155.1 Streptosporangiaceae bacterium | reverse complement strand
CTCCGGCGGGTCAAACCCGGCGGGCTGGCCGTAGGTACCGGCCGTCCCGTACCCGTTGGCCCGGCTGTACTCCCCGGCCGGGTAGTACGGCCCCACCCCGTACGGCTCGGCCGCGCTGGGTTCGGCCCGCGCGGCCGGGTCAGTCGGCGCGCCCGCCTCAGCCGCCTCGCCCGTGCCCGCCGGCCCGCTCCCGTCCGGCGTGGGATCGCTGCCCGGCGCCGCACGATCGGGGCCAGGCACCTCATCTCCGGCAGGTTCCCGGCCCGGCCCGGGAACCTCATCGGCGGCGGGCTCCTCCGCAGCGTCAGGCCCTTCGCTCCCGGCGGGCTGGGCGTCAGCGCCAGGCCGGCCATGGGCCTCCGGCGGCTGCCCATTGATTCCTAACGATTGGCCCCGGCCACCCGCCGTCCCGGGCGCCGGGCCGGGCTTGCTGGCCACCGCCGGGGTGTCCCCGGCGGCGGACTGCCGACCGAATAACCGCGGCAGGTCACCCGAGGGCCACCGGAACGTGCCCCCGTCATCCTGGCCGGCCTGGCCGGTTTCCGGCTCATCTGGCTCTGTCCCAGCCGGCCCGGTCCGTACCGTCTGGTCCTGCTCCTGGTTGGCCAAGGTCGTTCCCCTCAGCTCTCATCGGTAGGAGAATGTCGTCCCCGGCAAGGCCACGTGCGAAAGCCTCAAATCCGAGGGTAAGGCACCCGATACCGATAGCACACCCCACGCGACGGATCGCAGTCATCATCAGCCGCTGCCCGCCAGCAGCGTCACCACCCAGACCAGGAGAGCAGCCCATGCGCGCGGTCGTCATCACCAGCCCGGGTGGCCCCGAGGTGCTCCACCTGACCGATGTGCCCGACCCGGTGGCCGGCCCCGGCGAGGTGCTGATCGACGTGGCCGCGGCCGGGGTGAACCGGGCGGACGTGCTGCAGCGGATGGGCTGGTACCCGCCGCCGCCCGGCGCCCCGCCCTACCCCGGGCTCGAGTGCTCCGGCCGGATCAGCGCCGTCGGCCCGGGCGTAACCGGCTGGCAGGCCGGCGATGAGGTGTGCGCGTTGCTGGCCGGCGGCGGGTACGCCGAACGGGTCGCCGTGCCGCAGGGCCAGTTGCTGCCCATCCCGGACGGGGTCAGCCTGGTCGACGCCGCCAGCCTGCCGGAGGCCGCGTGCACGGTGCACTCGACGGTGGTCAGCCAGGCGCACCTGGCCGCCGGTGAGACCCTGCTGGTGCATGGCGGGGCCGGGGGGATCGGGACGATGGCGATCCAGCTGGCGAAGGCGCTGGGCGCCCAGGTGGCCTGCACCGCCGGCACCCCAGCCAAGCTGGCATTCTGCACGGAACTGGGCGCGGACCTGGCCATCTCCTACGTGGACGACGACTTCGTCGCCGCGGTCGGATCGTTCACCGGCGGCCGCGGGGTGGACGTGATCCTCGACATCATGGGCGGCCCGTATCTGGCCAGGAACCTGGCGGCGCTGGCCACCGGCGGGCGGTTGGTGGTGCTCTCCACCCGCGGCGGCCCCAGCGGCGAAGCCGACCTCGGCCTGATGATGCACAAGCGGGCCAGCATCCTGGCCTCGACCCTGCGGGCCCGGCCGCCCGCGGAGAAGGCGGCGATCGTCGCCGCGGTCGCCGGGCAGGTGTGGCCGCTGGTCGGCGCTGGGCAGATCCGGCCGGTGATCGAGCAGGTGCTGCCGCTCTCCGACGCGGCGCAGGCCCACCAATTGCTGGATGCGGGCACCCATATCGGGAAGATCCTGCTGGTCAGCGAACCAGGCAGCAGCTGAACGCCGGCGGCCCGCGCACCTGCCGTACGGCGCACTCCGGGAAGGGGACAGACTAGGACCATGAGCGAGCAGGCGAACCGGGAGCAGCCCAGCAAGCTGGTCATCGTCGGCCCCGACGGCATGGCGGTCGAGGCAGATACCGACCAGGCTGGCGAGCGGCCCGTGACCGAGATGGTGGAGCAGCCGGCCAAGGTGATGCGGATCGGGAGCATGATCCGTCAACTGCTGGAAGAGGTCAGGGCCGCCCCGCTGGATGAGAAGAGCCGGGCGCGGCTGGCCGAGATCCACAAGAGCTCGATCAAGGAACTGGAGGACGGGCTGGCCCCGGAGCTGGTCGAGGAGCTGGAACGGCTGTCCCTCCCGTTCGCCGAGGGTGACCTGCCCAGCGAGGCCGAGCTGAGGGTGGCGCAGGCGCAGCTCGTCGGCTGGCTGGAGGGCCTGTTCCACGGTATCCAGACGACCTTGTTCGCGCAGCAGATGGCCGCGCGGGCCCAGCTTGAGCAGATGCGGCGCGCGCTGCCGCCGGGCGTCATTCCCGGTGGCGGTGATGAGGGGCCGCCGCAGCCCCGGGCGTCCGGCCCCTACCTGTAGCCGCTGGCCGGGCCGGTTCTACACCCGGCCGTAGCGCAGGCGCCCGAGCCACGCCGCGGCCTGGGCGAACTCGGCATCGGAGGTGCCGGCCCGGACCTGGGTGCGGCCGCCGTCGTGCCGCTGGTAGCTGCCGAGGAACCGGACGTCGGCGCATACCCGGCGGAGGCCCATCAGCGCCTCCCCAACGCGCGCGTCGTCCAGGTGGCCTTCGCAGTCGATGGAGAAGCAGTATTTGCCCAGCCCGTCGCCCGTCGGCCGGGACTCGATCCTGGTCAGGTTGATGCCGCGGACCGCGAACTCGGTCAGCAGTTCCATCAGCGCACCGGGATGGTCCTCGCGCAGGAAGGCGACCAGCGAGGTCCGGTCGGCGCCGGTGGCGGCGGGCACCTGGCCGGGCTGGCCCACCACCACGAACCGGGTAACCGCGTCCGGCACATCGCTCACGTCCCCGGCCAGCACCGCCAGCCCGTACCGGCCGGCCGCGAACGCTCCGGCCAGCGCGGCGTCGAGCTGGCCGTCGGCCACCTGCCGGGCGGCCTCGGCGTTCGAGGCGGCCGGCCGCCAGTCCGCGTCCGGCAGGTGCGCGGCCAGCCAGTGCCGGCACTGCGGCTGCGCCTGATGGTGCCCGCCGACCGTCTTGATGTCCGCCAGGGCCGTGCCCTCCCGGCCCAGCAGGGCGAAGCTCACCGGCAGCAGTAGTTCGGCGCGGATGGCGAGATCCGGCCCGGCGGCCAGGCCGTCCAGGGTGCTGGTGACCGCGCCCTCGACCGAGCTCTCGATCGGCACCATGGCCAGCTCGGCCGTGCCGGCCCGGACGGCCTCCAGCGTGGCCTGGATGGTGGGACAGGGCCGTGCGTCCGGCAGTGCCGAGGGGTCGTACTCCGCGAGCGCGGCCTCGGTGAATGTGCCCTCAGGCCCCAGGTAGGCGTAACGGACTGGCATGGCCCCCCATCCTGCCAGCTACCCGTGAGTGGCATGACCGGCTGCTAGCCAAAGTGAACGGGGAAACCTTGCCGGGCCGCGAGGGCGCGGGCGACGTCGGCGAACTGGCGGGCCCGGTGCAGTTGCGAGCGCCAGTCGGTGCCGGTGGCCCGGTGCGCCAGCGGCACCTCCACCTCCCGCACCCGCAGGCCGCGCCGGAGCAGGTCGATGGTGAGACCGGTCTCCACCCCGAACCCGGCGGCCAGTGGCCGCCCGGCCTCGAAGGCGGCCCTGGTCAGGCAGCGCTGCCCGTTCAGCGGCTGGGCCGGGCGCCAGCCGGTCGCGCGCTCGATGCCCGCGCCGGAGAGCGCGACCACAAACCCGTGACCGCCGTGCCGGACCCGGTCGGTGAACACGGCAATGGTCATGTCGGCTTCACCGGCCCGCACCGGTTCGGCCAGGGGTGCCGCGCACGCCGACGTCTCGCCCAGGTCGCCGTCGAGGAACAGCAGGTGGCGCGGCTGAGCGCGGCCGTCCCGGGCGTCCAGCAGCCGGACCGCCTCGGCCCCGGTCTCCATGGCCGCGGCCTTTCCGCGCGGGCGGGAGTGCCGGACCACGGACGCCCCCGCGTCCTGCGCGGCCGCGGCCGTGCCGTCCCGTGAGCCGTCGTCCACCACGATCACGAGATCCACTCCGGGCAGGCCGACCGCACCGGCCACGGTGGCGCGGATCCGGTCGGACTCATTCCTGGCCGGGATGACGACGGCGACGTCCCCGCTGCCTGGCATGGCCGAGATCCTAGGAGGCGCGAAGGTGTGCGGTGCCCTTACTGGCCGTTCAGCGCGCCCAGATCGTCGTGGACGGTGAACACCGACGCCAGGCCGGTCACCTCCAGGATCTTGCGGACCGACGGCCGCGGCAGCGCGAGGGCGAGGTCGCCGCCCCGCTCACAGGCCTCGCGGTGGGCGGCGAGCAGCACGTTCATCCCGGTGGAATCGCAGAACTCCACCGCCGACATGTCCACCACGATCTGGGCCGGATCGGCGGACCCCATCGCGGCGGCCAGTTCGCTCTGCAGGCGCGGGGCGGTGTAGAGGTCGATCTCACCGGCCAGGCTCACGATGGTGTGACCACCCTGGGATCGGCTCGACACTCGTAGTTCCACGTGCCGCACCCTACCGGTTCCGGGCTGCCCCGGACCATAGCCCCCCGGCCGCTCACCCCAGGGCGGAGGTGGCGGCCGGGATCAGCGCGGGAACCGGGGCGGCGACGATCGTTTCCCGTTCCGTGGCCGCGTGGGCCACCTCGGCCGGTGGCGCTGGCGGCGCCGGCAGCTCGGGCGCGGCCAGCGCCGCCCGGCTGACCGGGCACGACATGCACCGCGGGCCGCCGCGGCCGCTGCCAAGCTCACTGCCTGGCACCTTGATCACCTCGATGCCCGCGTCCGCCAGCCGGGCGTGGGTCAGCGTGTGGCGCTCGTGGCTGACCACCAGCCGGGGCCCGATCACCAGGGCGTTGCCGCCGTCGTCCCATTGCTGGCGGGATGCCGCGTCGGGACTGACCGCGGTGCTGATAACCGTCACCGCGTCCACGCCCATCGCCTGCGCCGCGGCCTCCAGGAAGGGCTGCGGCCGGGAGACGCTCAGCCCGTCCTGCCCGGGGGTGATGGTGTGCGCACACAGCAGGTAGGCCAGGCCCGGGTTCATCAGCAGGGTGCCGGCGTCGACCACGGTGCACATGATGTCGAGATGGGCGCCGGTGGGAGTCACGGTGGATACCGCCGCCGACATCGGCACGGCCAGCACGCTGTCCGCCAGCTTCAGCTCGAACAGGCGGCGGGCGAGCCGCTCCACCCCGGCGGCCGAGGTCTGCTCGCCGATCCCCACCGCGACCACCCGCGGTGCGAGCTGCAGAATGTCGGCGCCGTGCAGCGGCTCCGGCCCTGGCAGGCAGGCCACGGTGAGGCCGACGAACCGGGGGTGATGCCGGTAGACGATCCCCGCCAGGGCGGACTCCCGCCGCCGGGCCGGGGAGGACAGGCTGGCCACCGCCACCGCGGGCCCGATCCAGACGCTGGAATCGCCGGTGAAGACCAGATTGGGCAGCGGGTCAAGAACGAATCCGTGCCGGTCGAGCAGCCCGTATACCAGGCCCCGGCCGGCCGGGAACTCGTCCGTGCCCAGGCCCGCGACCAGCACCTGGGCCAGCGCCTCGGGGTCGAGACCGGACAGGTGCCCGCGCAGGCACGCCCGGAGCTGCTCGCCCAGCCCGGGATCGCTGACCGCGGCGTCCACGGCGTCGGCCCGGGCCTGCGGGTACTCCAGTGTGTCCTGGAGCAGCTCCATCAGGTAGAGCACCTCGACCCCGTGGTCACGCAGGATCTGGGCCAGCATGTCGTGCTCCTGCTGCGCCCTGGTCACCCACGGCAGGCCGGGAAACCCCTCCAGCAGCCGGCCCGCGTCGCGTGGGGTCAGCCGTTTCAGCTCGGCACCGGGACGGTGGGCGAGCACCGTTCGCAGCTGGCCGATCTCGCTGTCCACGCCATGGGTATGGCCCACATATCCCCCTGGGGCTGACGCCGTGTCCCCGACGGCAAATCTTCCGCAGGAAGTATCACCGGTTAACCGGCTAGTTACGCCTATCCGCGGGAGCCGGGAGCACGGCCCACACCGTGGTCCATGCGTCGTCGGTGCGCACCCCCCAGCTATGGGCCAGGCAGGAGACGATGGCCAGCCCGCGGCCGCCGGTCGAGGTGAGGGAAGGGTGAGCAGGCCGCGGCCGGGTGACGCTGCCGCCATCGCTCACCGCCACCTCCAGCGACCCATCGCGCAGCAGCCATGCCACCTGCACCTGGGCCCCGGGCAGCGGCCTGGCGTGCAGGATGGCATTACTCAGCAGCTCGCTGACCACCAGGGCCGCATCGCCGATGGCCGGGGGGACGATGCCCGCCTCGTGCAGTTGGGTGCTGATCTGGCTACGAGCGGCAGCGACACTGGCCGGGGTGTGCGGGAGCAGCACGACGCTCGAACCACTCACCTCCCAGGCACACCCCGCCCCTCCAGACCCGATACGACCGAAATGCCCAGCAGATTCATACCGGAAACCGCTATTAGCCCCTGAAGTATCTTTAGTCCCTCCCGCCACCGGCAGCAACAACAACTTGGTATCCATCGGCGGTTACCTTCATCCGCCAGGAGGGATCGGCCACTCCCAGTAGCATGGGGTGGTTCTGCCGCCACCGAACGGGTAATCCGGGCAGGGTTGCACATCGCACCCGGGCGGTCAGCACAAGACGCGCGCCCACCCGATGAGCTGCTGGACGAGGTGAACTCATGGAAGGGGCCGACCGGGACCGGTCTGCTCAAGCGGCTGGTGCCGCCACCGGCGCGCTGGACATCCAGGCGCAGGAATCGGCCAGCCAGGAACCGGCCGGTGCCGCGGCTGGCCAGGAGAGCACCACTGGCGGACGCCCGGGTACGGCGGCTGGGCGGGATTCCTGGCCTGGCCGGTTCTCGGCCAGCCGGGCCGGGCGCGCCATGACCGCCAGCCCGGTCCGTCGCCAGCTGTCGGTGCTGGGCGGGTTCATCGTGGCCGGGGTCGCGGTTACCTGGCCGCTGGCCACCTACATCGCCGGCCAGCTGCCGTCCACCCGGGACACCGCCAGCTATGTCTGGGGTTTCTGGTGGATAGCGCACCAGGTCATCCACCTGGCCAACCCCTGGTTCACCAACCGGATGGCAGCGCCGGCCGGCATCCAGCTTGGCTTCCACTCGCTGCTGCCGCTGCCGGGCCTGCTGATGACCCCGGTCACCCTGGTCCTCGGCCCCAGCTTCTCCTACAGCCTGATCGCCATGCTGACGCCCGGCCTGCTGGGCTACGCCATGTACCGGGCGGCCCGGCTGTGGGTGCCGTCGGCCACCGGCGCGGTTGCCGCCGGGGCGTTCTTCGGGCTGTCCGCCATGCTCACCCAGATGGCCTGGTATCGCCTGAACATCGGGCTCGGGGCCATCTTCCTGCCGATGGCGCTGGAAGCCTCGGTGCGGCTGCGCCGCACTCCCGGCCGCCGGCAGGCGGTAATCCTGGGCCTGGTCATGGGGGCCGCGGTGCTCACCGACCAGGAGTCGGCGTTGCTGGCGGCCATCGTCACCGGCCTCACCCTGCTGCCGTGGCTGGTCTGGCGGCCGTCGTGGGCCAAGCTGTGGCCGACCGGGCTGGCGGTGCTGGCCGGAGCCGTTCTCGCCAGCCCTCAGATCTTCGCCATGGCGCAGGAGGTGGTGCTCTCCCACGGCGGCCTGGCGATCAAGCCCGATCTGCTGGCGGTGTCCTACAAGCAGTACGGGATCGGGCTGCCCGGCATGTTCTCGCCCACCCCGCGGGCCGCCGACTTCGGGCTGGCCAGCCTGGCCGCGCCCTTCCTGCACGGCCGGGACAACGAGGGAATGCCGATGTTCGGCACCGTCCTCACCGTGCTCGCGCTGCTCGGCCTGACCGTTTCCTGGCGGCGCAGGAACGCCTGGCTGCTCGCCGCGCTGTGGGTCGGCTGTGCCGCCCTGGCCCTGGGCTCCTCGCTGTGGATCGGCAAGCACCAGTACCTTCCGCTCGCCATGAACTGGCGCCATACCCGGGTGTCCGCGCTGATGCCGTTCACCTGGTTCATCCGGATCCCGGGCCTGTCCAGCTTCCGGGAGGCGGACCGGCTGGCCATCCTCGGGCTGCTGCCCGCCGCACTGCTCGCCGGGGCGGCGGTGAACTGGCTGCGCTACCACGCCCGGCCCCTGCTGGCGCTTGTGCTGGTCCTTGGCGTCCTGGAACTGGGCTATTCCGGCAGCTCGAAGATCGCCCCGATGCCGACGCACTACACGCTGGCCGACTCCTTGATAGCGGCCGATCACTCACACTCGGTCGTGGTGGATCTGCCGTTTGGCATCCGGGGCGGGATCCCGGTCTACGGGGCGCCGTTCTTCCCCAAGGCGCTGGTGATGGCCACCGCGGACGGCCACCCGCGGGCGATCGCCTACACCTCGCGAGTCCCGGAGTCCGTCATCCGCAAGATGATGTCCCATCCCTTCTACAGCAACCTGGTGTTCGTCCAGCACGAACGGCCACAATCCTGCCTTTGGTCGCCCAGTGACGGTCGCTACGTGCCCGGCCATCAGTCACAGGCCACCGGATGCCAGTACCCCACTGGCATCACGCCGCTGACACCGATCGTGCTGCCGCCCGCGCAACTGCTCGCGGCGGGGCGGGATGCCAGCCAGCTCCACCTCGGCTGGGCCGTGGTGTGGAAGCGGAACATCAGCGTCGACCAGTACGTGCTCACCTACCTCAAGGACACCGGGTTCCGGTACGCCTACCGCGACCACGGCGTGCTGATCTATCAGCACGTCGGCTACCGCAACCGGACTCAGGCATAACCTGGCATAGGCTTTATATAGTCATTCATTACCACTTTTTGAGGGTAATCCGGGAACCTTAGCACCGCACCGCCAGTTACCTAATTGCCGGGCAAGCGCCACTCCAGGCTTGCCAATCGCAGCGGCGCGGATTATGGCCAAACTTTGTCAAAGTCATAACCGGCCCTATCCGCTGACCGTGAAAATTGTTTTCCACAAACCGTGGCACGACTTGCCCACCGGGTATTGCCGCCAAGCTGGGGTCGAGGGCACAGGGGGAGCGCATGGACCGGCAGGGTCGCGTCGGGCCCGCGGTGGGTGGCGCGGCCATCAGCACGGTGACGGCGCCGCCGCTGGTGCCCGGGCCGGCCACACCCGCCGACCCGCTGGCTGCCGATCCACCCACAGCCGGCCCGCTGGCGGGCGGCCCAGTCACCGGCACCGCACTGGCCGGCGGCCCGCTCCTCACCGCGCCCGTCACCCAAGCCCGGCCCCGCACCATTCCCGGCGAGCCCGCCTCGACCGGCCCGGCCCCGCCGCGGCGGCCCCACTGGCTCCGGCTGGGCGGCCCGGCCGCCCGGCAAGCTGCGCTGCTCGTCGCCTACCTGGCCGCGGGTATCGCGGTGAGCTGGCCGCGGGCGACCTATCTGGCTGGTTCCCTGCCCGCCACCCGCGACGCCGCCGCCTACGTCTGGGGGTTCTGGTGGATGGCCCACCAGGTCACCCACCTCGGCAACCCGTGGGTGACCAGCTACCTCGCCGCCCCGGTTGGGACCCAGCTCGCGTTCCACACCCTGATGCCGCTGCCCGGGCTGCTGATGACCCCGGTCACACTGCTGTTCGGCCCCAGCGCCTCGTACAACCTCCTGTCGGTCGCCTGCCCCGGCCTGCTCTGCTACGCCACGTACCGGGCGGCCCGGCTGTGGCTGCCGACCGGCATCGGCGCGATCGCGGCGGGCGCGTTCTTCGGGCTGTCCTCCATCCTGGCCTGGCGCAGCTGGTACGAACTGAATCTTGCGCTCGGCGCCCTGTTCCTGCCGATCGCCCTGGCGGCGGCGGTGCGGCTGAGCCGCGCGCCCGGGCGCCGGCCAGCGATCATCCTCGGCCTGGTGCTCGGCATCGCCCTGCTGACCGACCAGGAATCAGCGCTGCTGGCGGCGGCGGTCGCGGCGCTGGTCCTGCTCCCCTGGCTGGTGCGGGCGCCGTCGCTGGCCAAGCTGCGCGCCACGGCCGATGCCGCCGTGGTCGCCCTGCTGGTCGCCAGCCCGCAGATCGTCGCCATGGCCGCGCAGGCGGCCTCGGGCGGTGCCGCCATCCCCGGGTTCGTGCTGGCCCACAGTTATCAGGGCTCCGGGGCGAGCCTGGCCCAGATGTTCGCGCCCTCGCCCCGGCTGGCCGCATACGGCCTTCCGGGACTGGCGTCCCTGTACTACCGCGGCCGGCCGGAGCAAGTGGTGGCCGGCTATGGGCTGATACTGAGCCTGCTGGCGCTGGTGGGCCTGGTGGCCGCGTGGCGGCGGCGCAGCGCCCGGCGGCTCGGGCTGCTCTGGCTGTGCTGCTCACTGCTCGCCCTCGGCCCCGTACCGTGGCTGCTCGGCCGCAACCGCGTCCCCGTTCCTGTGCTCTACAACGGGGTGCGGATGTCCGCGCTGATGCCGTTCACCTGGTTCGTCCGGCTGCCCGGCCTGGCCGACTTCCGGGAAGCGGACCGGTTCACCGAGGTGGGGCTGCTCGCCGCGGCCCTGCTGGCCGGGGCCGGGGTCGCCTGGCTGGCGGCCCATGCCCGGCCCGTGCTCGCGGTCGCCATCGCCTGCGGGGTGATCGAGGCCGGCTGGTCGGGCAATATCAGCTCCGAACCATCGCCGATCGGGGTCATGCCGACCACCATGCCCGCCCTGGACGGGCCGATCGCCGCCGATCATTCCGGCTCGATCGTGGTCGACATCCCGTTTGGCATGCGCGGGGGCCTGCCGGTCGCCGGCCTCGGATTCCCGCCGGAAACCATGGTGCTGGCGACGGCCGACGGCCACCCGCTGGGTGACGCTTATGTGTCCCGCATCCCGCCCGCCACCCTGGCCGGCCTTCAGCGGCGCGCGTTCTACGCCGGGCTGTTGCGGGCCCAGGGCGGGGCGGCCGCGAGCACCTGGGCCGAAAAGCGGGCCGCCCGGCGCAGCGCGGAACTCATGCATGTCGCCTGGGTGCTGGTCTGGGCGCAGAACCCCGCGGTCAACCGGTTCCTGCACAAGGCCGGCTTCCGTTACGCCTATAAGGCCGACGGCGTCTCGGTGTACCGGTCGGAGCCTCCCGCCCCGGCCAGGTCACCCATCCCGCCCGGCCCGGCCGTCGCCGAGCCGCTTCGCTGAGACGGGGCCAGGTCCTGCCTGCCCGGGGCCACGTCCGGCCGGCCTGGGGCCAAGCCGGGGCGGTCTGGGGCCGGTGGCGGCGTGGCCCCGTCGGCCAGCAGGCCCTCGGCGGCCAGCCCGCGCACCAGGCCGCGCAGCCCGGCGGCGAGCCCGGCCCGCTCCTCGTCCGACAGGCCGGCCAGGATCCGCGCCTGGCGCGACTGCCAGGCCTGCCAGACCTGGGCGGCGATCGCCCGGCCCTCGGGGGTGAGGTAGAGGCGGACGTAGCGCTGGTTGTCCTCGTCCCGGCCACGCCGCAGCCAGCCCTTGCGTTCCAGGCCGGCCGCCAGCCTGCTCACGGTGCTCTTCTCCAGCCCGAGCAGGCCCGCCAGCTGGCCCTGGGCGATGCCCCGCGCCACCAGCAGCTCGATCAGGGCGCGGGCCTCCGAAGCCGAGACCGATGGGAACCCAGCCGCGACCGGGACAGTATCCTCCGTTACGGCCCGATCCGCCTGGTCGGCCGCGGCCGGGTTCATCACCCGCAGCAGCCGCGCGAGCAGCCGGTCGAGATCCGCGTCCGGCATCGAAGGGTCCACATGAACAGTTGTACACTACAACTCTCACGATGGTACATTCGCAGCGTGAGAGTTGCTTCATACAACTCATCTGGGCCGCGGCGGGGCCGCCGCGCCTGGGGCCGCCGCTCCTGCCGTCCCCGCACCTTGCGCCGCCTGCGCAACATAGGCTCGCCGCTGTGAGCGAGCCCACCCGGGTGAAGGGCGCCCGGACCCTCAGCGGGCCTGGTGAGGCGCCTATCGTCCCGGCCCCCTCGCCGGCCCCGCAGGGCCTGCTGCCGGACGAGCCGCTGGCCGCCCTGGCCGACCGCTATGGCCTGACCCCGAGCGCCGCCCGTCCCGGACCGTGGACCTACCTGAAGCAGCTGTGGCAGCGGCGGCATTTCGTGCTCGCCTTCGCGACCGCGCGCAACATCGCCATGTACAGCGAGGCCCGGCTGGGCCAGGTCTGGCAGATCCTCACCCCGCTGCTGAACGCGGCCGTCTACTTCCTGATCTTCGGCGTGATCCTGGACACCAAGCGCGGAGTGCCGAACTTCATCGCGTTCCTGGTCACCGGCATCTTCATCTTCAACTTCACCCAGCGCTCGTTCATCATCGCGTCCCGGGTGATCAACGACACCCTGCAGCTGATCAGGGCGCTGCACTTCCCCCGCGCGTGCCTCCCGCTCGGCTACATCATCATCGAGCTGCAGCAGATGCTCATCTCGATGGTGGTGCTGATCGTGATCGTGCTGGCCACGGGCGAGCCCATCACCTGGTACTGGCTGCTGGTCGTGCCCGTGATCGCGCTGCAGACGCTGTTCAACGTGGGGGTCGGGTTCATCCTCGCCCGGATCGGGGCCGGGGTGGAGGACGTCAGCCAGCTGATCCCGTTCATCGTGCGGACCTGGATG
Organism: Streptosporangiaceae bacterium; assembly: GCA_036522155.1. GTDB lineage: Bacteria > Actinomycetota > Actinomycetes > Streptosporangiales > Streptosporangiaceae > UBA9676. The sequence continues at coordinate 9,972 of DATDGI010000258.1, read as the reverse complement.
TACGCCTCCGGCGTGATGTTCTTCATCCCCGCGCTGGCCACCCTGTACCTGCACAAGAAGATCAGCTACCTGCTCCAGATCAACCCGGCCGCGGTCTACATCGAACTGGTCAGGAACTCCCTGCTGACCTCGCTGCGCCACACCGTGAGCGGCTACCGGCCGTACAACCGCCAGCTCTGCGGCACGGCCCTGCACCAGCAGGCCAAGGGCGTGCCCCACCCCGCGCTGCTCGACACCTGCCACTTCGTCGTGAGCAACAGCAGCCTGTGGGTGTACGGCGTGGGCTGGGCGGTGCTCGCCATCGTGATCGGCTACTTCGTCTTCTGGCAGGCGGAGGTGACCTATGGCCGCGGCTGAGCCCCTGGTCGTCGTAGACAACCTGCACATCGTCTACCGCGTGTTCGGCTCGCGGGCCGACCGGGGCACGGCCGCGACCGCGTTCCTGCGCATGCTGCGCCGGCAGCACCGCCCGTCGGTGCGGGAAGTGCACGCCATCCGGGGCGTGTCGTTCGTGGCCAACCGGGGCGACGCGGTCGGCGTGATCGGCCGGAACGGCTCCGGCAAGACCACCCTGCTGCGGGCGATCGCCGGGCTGCTGCCCCCGGAGAGCGGCGCCGTCTACACCACCGGCCACGCCTCGCTGCTCGGGGTCAACGCCGCCCTCCTGGATGACCTCACCGGCGAGCGCAACGTGGTGGTCTGCGGGCTGGCCATGGGCATGACCCCGCGCGAGGTCAAGGAGCGCTATCAGTCGATCGTGGACTTCTCCGGGGTGGGCGACTTCATCAACCTGCCCATGAACGCCTACTCCACCGGCATGGGCTCGCGGCTGCGGTTCGCCATCGCCTCCGCCCGCAGCCACGACGTGCTGCTCATCGACGAGGCGCTGGTCACCGGGGACGCGGAGTTCCGGGTCAAGAGTCGCCAGCGGATCGAGGAACTCCGCGCGGAGGCCGGGACGGTGTTCGTGGTGGCCCACAGCATGGCGCAGATCGAGGAGACCTGTAACCGCGTCATCTGGCTGGAAAAGGGCAAGATCGTGCAGGCCGGCGACGACGTACCGGGCATCATCGACGCCTACCTGGCCGCCACCGGCGGCCAGCCGCTCAACCGCGCGGCCGCCAAAACCTGACCCGGGCCGGCACTGGCCCTGACTCAGGTGAGGGCCCAGATTTCCCCGGCGTTGCCGTAACAGTCCTCCTGCTTGAGTGCGGTGCCGTTGGCCGTGCTGTCACCGGGGATCGCCAGGCACCTCCCAGAGCGGGCATTGATCAGCTCACCACCTGGGCCGGTGAGCCATTGCTGGCTGGCCAGGCGGGCGCTGCTGCAGGTGTACAAGTCGATGGCAGCGCCGTCGAGGCTGCTCAGTCCCGAGACGTCCAGGCACTTGCCATGGATGCGTACCGTGCCATCTGGCATCACCGTCCACTTCTGCCGGGAGCTGGTCGTGCACGCCGCTGACTGGATCGGGTTGCCGTTGCTGGTGGCGTTGTTGCGGTCGTCCATGCACTTGCCGGCCACTCCCGAGGGGACCGGGCTGGCGGGCGGCGTCCAGGACTGGCTGGCCTGGCCGGTGCAGTCGGCTATGGACACCTGGGTTCCGTTGGCGCCGGACGCCGGGCCGGACAGGCACCTGCCCGCCGCCGGGCTGACCAGCTGCCCCAGGCCGGCCAGCGCCCACTGCTCGCCGGCGCTGCCATCACAGGTCCACAGGACGCCGGTGGCACCGTTCCCGGTGCCCGTCACGTCCAGGCACTTGCCGGAGACCCGCAGGGTACCGGCGCCACCCGGGTTACCGCCGGGCAGGTAGGTCCAGGCCTGCCTGGTCTTCCCATCACAGGTGTAGATCTGGATGGGGTTGCCGTTGGCCGTGCTGCCGTTGCGGTCATCCAGGCAGCGCCCGGCCACGCCGAAGCGCACCGGCCCGGCGACGGAGTGGAACGCGGCCGCGAGTGATGGCACCGTCACGATGGTGAAGGAGACCGAGCCTCTGGCCGAACTGGCATCGGCCGCGGTCACGGTGACCGTGGCGGCGCCGGCAGCGGTGGCCGTCCCTGAGATCAGCCCGGTGGAGCTGATGGACAGCCCGGTGGGCAGGCCGCCGGCGGAATAGGTCAGTGCCTGCCCGCCAGAGTCATGCCCGGCGATCTGCAGGTTCACCGGCGTACCCGACTGGTAGTCAACGGTCCCCGGATCCTCCAGGCTGACCACATTGCCCGACAGGCTCTCGGCGAAGGGTGCCGTGCCATCCGGCGTGCCCCAGCCGCTCGGGCCGTCGTATCCGGCCTCCGGGTTACACAGGTAGGCGCGGCTGGTCTCACAGGTGCCGTTGGCCGATCCGGTGGTGATGTCGTACAGCGTGCTGGGCTGCTGGTACAGGTACGACGCCGGGTACGTGCCGGGTGCCGGAGTACCGGCAATAGCGTAGATCCCGGCGATCATGGCCGTCGCCTCTGACGTCCCGGCCAGGAAGTTCCAGCCGACGTTGAGGCCGGTCGCGGGGAAGGTGTCCCAGACAGCCACCGAGGAGTTCGGGTCGGCGGCGGCCGACACGTCGTTCCCGGTCCTGTTCAGGCATCCCCGGAACCGGCTGCCGGCGGCCTGCTGCCAGGCCGGCGCCGGCTCCAGCACCGAGCAGCCGGACCCGGTGCCGCTCCAGGCGGCCTGGATCCATGCGTTCGTCGGCGGGGTGATGTAGTACAGGCTGGTGCCGCCGACCGAAGTCACGTAGGGGGAAGCGGCCGGGTACTGGACGCCGTACCCGGTGTCGCCGGCCGCCGCGGTGATCGCCACGCCCGGATGGTTGAAAGCGCTGTCGAATGAGCGCTCGCCGATGAACTCGCTGCCGCTGCCCCAGCTGTTCGACACCACCGTCGCTCCCAGGGCGACCGCGGTGTTCTCAGCGGTGGCCAGGTCGCTGATGGCTGGCGAGTTCGCCTCGACCAGGAGCAGGTGGCAGTTCGGGCAGAACGCGGACACCATGTCCAGGTCGAGTGATTCTTCCGCCTCCCAGCCACCGGTGGGGTCCGTTCCCGGCAGTGAGCTCGCGCCGCTCTGGTTCACCTGGGTCAGGCAGCCCGTCCCCGGGCCGGTCCCGGAACTGCTGGCACACGCGGGCAGGCCCGCCGCCGAGCGGTAGTTGACCAGGTCGGACGCCGCATTCGGGTCGTCGTAGGGGTCGACGATTGCGACGGTCGTCCCGCTGCCACCCGACGATGCGGCAGCGGTAACCCCGTAGACGCTCTGCAGCTGGGCCGGGGAAGGCCCAGGCACCGAGTCGGCCGCGGCGCGGACCCGGATTCTGGTGTTCACCAGCGCCTGGCACTGCATCTGGCCCGGCCGGGTGGGCACCGGGCATAGCTGATGTATCCCGCTCCCCAGTTGGGCGGCGCGCGGGGGAGCGACGAACCGCAGGGCAGCCTCCGGACGGCCCGGCGTACCGACGGCGCGGCCGGCCGCCAGACCGTCGGCGCCACGAGTGCTGGCCGCGGCGGCCCCGGCTGTTAAGCCAGCAACGGCCAGCCCCACGGCAGCCGTCAGCAGGCCGGCACGCTGTGCGAACACGATGCAGCGCATGAGTTTCTCCAGACCGTGAACGGATCGCTCAGGACGCGACCAGGGCGGGCCCGGCCGGCGGACCCGGGTACGGGTGGCCAGATATGGCGCAATTTCTACCAGTTCCCGTGGGCGCGCGGAAGCCAGCCGCGGTGAATACCCGGGAAGCAGCCGCCCGGCGCGGCCCGCGGTCAGCCCGGCAGCTCGGCTGGCCGCAGGGTCAGGCACATGCTGGTGCCGCCGCCGGGCCGGGAGCTCGCGGTCACCTCGCCGCCCTGGGCCCTGGCCAGCTGCCGCACGATGTAGAGCCCGAGACCGATGCCGCCAAACCGGCGCCGGTCGCCCGTCTCGCCCTGCACGAACCGCTCGAAGATGCGCTCGTGGTCGCCCGGCGCGATGCCGATGCCCTCGTCGTCGACGGTGACTTCGATCCAGTCCCCCGCCGCGCGGGCGCGCACGGTGACCGCGCCGCCGTCGGGCGAATACTTGAAGGCGTTCTCAAGCAACTGGCCGATGATGACATCGGCGGCCGTCAGATCGCCGTGGGCGAGCGGCAGGTCGTCGGGGATGTCGGCGGTCAGCGTGTGCCGGTCCGACAGCGGGCGGAAGGCCACCGCGGCGCCGCGCAGCAGCACGCTCAGATCGAACGCGTGGTTGGTGACCGTGAGCCGGTCCGCCCCGGCCCGCGACCCCAGCAGCAGCTGCTCCACCAGCCGGCCCAGCGACCCAGCCCGCTCGGCGATGGTCTGCACGGCACTGCGGCGCTCGGCGTCGGACAGCTTGTCCCAGCGGCTGGCCAGCGTGCTGGCGAACCCCTGCACGACGGTGATCGGCGTGCGCAGCTCGTGGCTGGTGGTGGCCAGGAACAGGTCCTTGGCCTCTTCAAGTTCCTTGGCCGCGGTCACGTCACGGAAGTCCACCACCTGCTCGTCCCGGCCGCCCAGCGCGTTGCACATCACCTCCAGCCAGCGCCCGCTGGGCAGCCGGTAGGTCAGCGTGGGGCCGCCCGGCGCGGGCACAGGGAACGGCGGCGGCTGGCCGGCCACCTCGTCCGCGGACATGCCCGTCAGCTTGTGCGCGGCCGGGTTCCACTGCTGGATGTTGCCGTCCGCGCCGAGCACGGCGATGCCGTCGGCGCTGGCGTCGATGACCGCCCGCTCGTGGGCGCGCTGGCGTACCACTTCCTCGAAGGCCATGGCGTTGGTGAGCGCGACCCCGGCGTGCCCGGCCATCAGCTCGAGCAGTTCCAGCTCGACGTGGCCGACCTTGCGGTGGCTGTAGAGGGCGTAGAGGGCACCGTAAGGGCGGTCACCGACGTGCGACAGCGCGAGCGCGATGGTGTGCAGCCCGGGCAGCGCGGACCAGATCAGATCGTCGAACTCGCCGGACTCGCCGGTGGTCATCATCACCGTCCGGCCAGATCGCATCAGCTCGGCGACCAGGCTGGTGGGCAGGTCCGCGATGCGGCCGCGCAGGCTGGCGGGCAGTCCCTCCATGCTCACCAGGCGCAGCCGGTCCCCCTCGATGAGCACGAACCCGCCGGCGTCGGCGCCGGTCAGCTCGCACAAGCTGGCCGCGATCCGGTCCAGTACCGCCTCCAGGTCGCGCTGCGCGGTCATGTCGGCGACCACGTCCCCGAGCTTGCGCACCACCCGGGCGCGCTGTGCCATCTGGGTCCTGGCCGCCTCGTCCGCGTCGGCCCGGTGGCAGACGTTCACCCAGCCGGTTACCTCCCCGGCCTGGTCGCGCAGCGCGCTGATGTCGATGCGCAGGTCCAGCATGGTGCCGTCGCTGCGGGCCCGGCGGGTGGCGAAGGGGATCTGGCCACCACCGGCCCGGAGCCGTTCCAGCACCGCGTTGTGCTCGGCCTGCAGTTCCTCCGGGATCAGCGGCGGCTGCTGGCCGAGCGCCTCGGCGGTGCTCCAGCCGAACATCCGCTCGGCGGCCGGGTTCCACAGCAGCACGGTGCCGTCGGTGCCGAACGCCACGATGGCGTCGGCCGCGCTTTCCACCACCGCACGCGCGGTGGCATCCACCCGGTCCTGCCCGGTGGCCCCCTGCCGATCTGCCACGGCTTCATGGTGCCACGCAAAGCCATCCCGACCCGGCAAAACCCAAGGTCATCCTCTGACCTGGGCGCTGGCCTGGCGGCTGGCGGGCGGACGGAAACGGCCCGGCTACTGAATGCGCCACTCCTGGCCGGGAATCTGCGTGCAGGTGATGACCTGGAGGGCAGTGCCTTTCACGCCGGAACTGCCCGGGTCGGTCAGGCACAGGCCGGACTGCGGGTTGACCAGGACCGCCCCGGCCGCCGACTGGGTCGCCTGCCACTGCTGCGCGCCGGTGCCGTTGCACGTGTACAAGTCGGCCGGGGTGCCGCTGACGGTGCCGCCGCCGTGCACGGCCAGGCACTTGCCCAGCACCCGGACGGTGCCGTCCGGCTCGGCCGTCCACTGCTGGGCGCTGGTGCCGTTGCACGTGTAGACGTCGATCTTGTTGCCGTTGCTGGTCTTGCCGCCCGCGTCGTCCAGGCACAGGCCCGGGACCTGGCTGGTCACCGGCCCGGCCGGCAGCGTCCACGCCTGGTCGGTGGCGCCGTCGCAGGCCGACACGGTCACGGTGGTGCCGTTGGCCGTGCTCGCTCCCGGGTCGGCCAGGCACATGCCGGTGGCCAGGTTGGCCAGGGTGACCGGGGTCGTGCCCGCGCCCGGGTTGACGCTGCGCGGGCCGACCAGCCGCCACTGCTGGCTCGGGCCGCCGGTGCAGGACGCCAGCACGACCGGCGTGCCGCTGGTGGCGCCGCCGGGCACCACCAGGCACTTGCTGTGGATGCGCAGCGTGCCGTCCTGGACGTGCGTCCACTTCTGGGCGGTGCTGGAGTTGCAGGTCCAGATGTCGGCCTTGGTGCCATCCGCCGACTTGTTTCCGACGTCGTTGAGGCACTTGCCGGCCAGATCCAGCCGCACCGCGCCGGTGGGCCCGGAACTGCTGGCGGTGCTGACCGTCCAGGTGAACGAGGCGGAGCCGGAGTTGCCGGCATGGTCGGTCGCGGTCACGGTCACGTTGTAGCTGCCGGGCGTGCTGGGCCAGCCGGTGATCAGCCCGTTGCTGGCGACCGACAGGCCGGGCGGCAGGCCGGTGGCCGTGAACGTGATCGGCGGCGCCGAGATGGTGTCCGACGCCTTGAGCTGGAGACCGACCGGGCTGCCATCGGTGGTGCTCTGGCTGCCCGGCGAGACGGCGGTGACCGTGCCCTCGGTGTACCAGGTGAAGCTGACCGGCCCGCTGGCCCCGGAGGTGGCGTCGCTGGCGGTAACGGTGACCGGGTACGAGCCGGACGACGACGGCGCGGTCCCGGTCAGCTGCCCGGTGCCGGTGTTGAGGTTCAGCCAGGACGGCATGGTGGTCGGGGCGTAGCTCAGCGCCGGGCTGGTCTCCTCGGCGTAGGCCTCGACCTGCGCGCTGGCCGCGGCGCCGGGCTGGCTGCGGCGCGGCCCGGGGTTGAAGACCATGAGCTTGCCCGGGGCGATGAAGCTGTCCGGGTTGAGCTGGTCGAGGTCAACGTGGCCGGAGATGCCGCTGACCGACCCGGTGCTGCTGTACTGCCAGATGCCCCAGTCGGTCCAGTTCGCGGGCAGTGGCGAGGGGCTGGGAATGCTGGCGTACTGGGCGATCCACAGCGGGCCGTTCCCGAGCGCGGTGCTGTTGCCGGTGCAGGTGGCCAGCCAGTCCTGGGTGCTGTAGATGATCGGCAGCCGCCCGGTCTTGGCCAGCACCTCGGCGCTGAAGCCGTTGATCCAGGTCACCATGGCCGGCTGGGACAGGCCGTAGCACTCGGAGCCGTACGGGTTGTACTCGATGTCCAGCATGATCGGGGGCAGCGGCAAGACCTTTCCGGTCAGGAACGTGACCAGGTCATCGGCCTGCACCACGGGACTGCTGCTGCTGCCGTTCCCGTTCGGGATGCCGAATGCGTAGGCCACCGTGGACATGCCCGCGCTCTGTGCGCCGGTCAGGTCGCCGACCGCGTACGGGTTGGTGTAGTAGTCGCCCTCGGTGGCCTTGACCGCCGCGAACTTGATCCCGGCACCGGCGACGCTGGCCCAGTCGATGGCCGCACCGCTCGGGTGCTGGAAGGAGGCGACGTCCACACCCTGGACCGCACCGGCGATGACCTCGCGGTGCAGGGCCCGGGCGGCCTGCCGGGCGCCGAGTGGCCGGGCCGGGCCGGCGAGCTTGCGGAGCAGTTCGGGCGAGTGCGGCTCACCGACGTTGGAATGGCTGACCGGCTGGCCGCGGCCGGCCGCCGCCGCCGCGTGCCCGGCCGGCGCGGCCAGCGCCGGCGGCACCGACAGCCCGAGCACGGCCAGGCCCGCGCCGGTGACCAGGGCGCTGCTCCACCGGACGCACCGCCATGCCCGCATGTCCAACCCACCTTCTGCCGGGCTGCCGCGCGGTGGCGCGAGCCGACGACAGCGGTTGGCTCCCCAGCCAGGCGAGCCGGGTCCTTTCGCATGATCCCGCATGCGCGGCCACCGGCGGGCGCGGATGCGCATTTTCCGGTCGTCCCAGCGGGGCGAGGAGGTGGGGCCAGCGCGCCGGCGGTCACTTCAGCAGGCGCGACATCCGGCGGTCGGCCAGCGGCTTGCCACCGGTCTGGCAGGTCGGGCAGTACTGGAGCGCCGAATCGGCGAACGACACCTCGCGGACGGTGTCGCCGCAGACCGGGCAGGGCTCACCGGCCCGGCCGTGCACGCGCAGCCCGGCCTTCTTCTCGGCCTTGAGTTCGCCCGCGGCCAGCCCGGCGGATCTGGCCACCGCCTCCGTCAGCGAGCTGCGCATCGCGGCGTACAAGCCGGCCACCTCATCGGCGGACAGGCTGGACGCCAGCTTGAACGGGGACATCTTGGCCGCGTGCAGCACCTCGTCGGAGTAGGCGTTGCCGATGCCCGCGATGATCCGCTGGTCCCGCAGCACCCCCTTGATCTGGGTGCGGCGGCCCGCCAGCAGCCCGGCCAGCGTCTGCTCGCTGAACGAGTCGGCCAGCGGGTCCGGGCCGAGCGAGGAGATGCCAGGCACCTCGGCCGGGTCGGCCACCAGGTAGACGGCGAGCCGCTTGTGCGTACCCGCCTCGGTCAGGTCGAACCCGCTGCCGTCGGTGAACCTGAGCCGGAACGCGAGCGGGCTCTTGCCGGGCCGCGGCGGCTGCTCGGGCAGGCTGTCCCGCCAGCGCAGCCAGCCGGCCCGGGCCAGGTGGGTGATCAGGTGCAGCGGCCCGCCGGAGCCGTCGGCGGCCGACCCGGTCATCAGATCGAGGAACTTGCCGTGCCGGGCCGTGCCGGTGAACTCCCGGCCGGCCAGCGCGGTCAGGCCGGGCTGGTAGGTCTTCAGCACCGTGAAGGTCGCGCTCGCGGCCCAGCCGACGACCCGGCCGGCCAGCTTCTCACGCAGGAAGACGGCGAGCGATTCGACTTCGGGCAGTTCAGGCACACCTCAATTCTGCCGTGTGCTGGCCCGGGCCCGGTCCGCAGGCGTTAGGCAACGAAGTAGTTGCTTTATAGGAACTAACATTAATATTGCGGAGCGGGCATCCTCGGCGGAGCATGGATGCACGCAGGGATGAGAGCCATGGACCAGGCAGCGCAGCCACCTCTCGAGGGTGGGCCGGGACGCCGCTGGCGGCGGGCCCGGGCTGAGGGCTTCACCGGCCGGGCGGAGCCTGCGGGCGCGCTCGGCCATCCCGTCGTGGCCGGATATGACGGCACGCCGTCCAGCCGGAACGCGCTGGCCTACGCGGCCGGGATGTCCCGCCGGCTGTGCCGGCCGCTGCTCATCGTCTACGTCACCCCGCCGGGGGTCTACTGCGAGCCGCTCACCGGCCAGGTCATCGGCGCGCTGCGGGACCAGCGGGAGACCGAGCGCTGGCTGCTGGCCGAACTGGACGAGGTATGCGACCGGGCCGGGCTGGAGGTAAGGGCGCTGACCCGGCGCGGCAGCGCGGCCAGGGAGCTGGCCGCCGCCGCGGACGAGGCCGGCGCGGACGCGCTCGTCATCGGCGCTCCCAGCCACCGCTGGCACCATATGGCCGGGTCGGTGCCCAGCTGGCTGGCCCGGCACGCCCACTGCCCGGTCATCGTGGTGCCCTGACCGGCGCACCCGGCGGCCCGGTGTGACAACCGGGGGCCGGCCGGCGATGACCAAGCAAGAAGTTCTCGTGGCCCGCCGCCCGCGGTGGGACACTATGGCTTCCAGGTAACAGTGGCGTTCCGGGGCCCGGCCCGGGGACGCGGCCAGGGCGCATACGCTCGACCGGGTGTGTGGTGGGCGAGGAGGGATTTGAACCCTCACGTCCTTTCGGACACACGGACCTGAACCGTGCGCGTCTGCCGTTCCGCCACCCGCCCTGGGCAACGAGTC
>DATDGI010000257.1:0-20448 GCA_036522155.1 Streptosporangiaceae bacterium | reverse complement strand
GACGGTCAGCTGCTCGCCATCGCCGCCGCTGAGCAGGTACTCACTGACCCGGGAGCCGGTGCTGTGGGCGAGGGTGAACCCGGCCTGGTGCAGCCGCCAGTCGAAGGTGTCCAGCCACGTCTGCCGCAGCGTCCGCGGCCGCCCGCTGGGGGCCAGTGAAAAGCGTGGCGCGAGCACCGCCCGCACCACATCAGCTGAGGACCGGTCATCGCCGGTGAGCACGAAGTCTTGCGAGATCGCCTCCGCATGTCAGGTAAAGCGGTCATCGGATGCGAAGTCAGCTTAACGAGGTGGCCGGCCGATAACGCGAGGAAGGCGGCTGAGTTTCCCGGGACGGGCATGCCCTAGGGTGAAGCGGTGACCGAACCCGCCCCGGCACTCAACGACCCGTTCGCCGTGCTGGCCGGGCCGCTGGCCGGGACCACCCGGATGCGGCTGGAAGTGGTGTCGTCGCAGCGGCTCAGCCCGGCCCTGCAGCGGCTGGTGCTCACCGCGCCGGAACTGGCCGGCCTGGAATACCAGCCGGGCCAGGATCTGATGCTGATGGTGGGGGTGGCCGGGGACCGGCCGGTCCGCCGCCGCTACACGATCGCCGGCCTCGACCGCGCCCGGCGGCTGGTCACGGTGGACGTGGTCCGGCACAGCGAGGGCCCGGGCGAGCGCTGGGTGGCCGCCGCCGGGCCGGGTGACCAGATCGAGGGCATCGGCCCGCGGGGCAAGATCTTCGTCAACCCGGCCGCGGACTGGCATCTGTTCGCCGCCGACGAGTCGGCGCTGCCGGCCTGGTTCGCGATGGCGGGCGCGCTGCCGGCCGGAGCCCGGGCGCTGCTGATCCTGGAGGTGCCCAGCCGGGCGGACGAGCGGGAACTGGTCACCGCCGCGGACGCGGAGCTGACCTGGCTGCACCGGGATGGCCGGCCCGCGGGCGAGCCCGCCGGGCTGGTGGCCGCCGTCACCGCCGCCGGGCTGCCGCCGGGCCGCGGTCATGCTTACCTGGCCGGGGAGGCCAGCGTGGTGCTGGCGCTGCGCGCGGCGCTGGCCGCCCGCGGGCTGGCGGAGGAGCAGATATCACCCAAGGCCTACTGGGGCCGGGGCCGGGCCAACGCCGCCCACGGCGAGCCAGCCAGGGACGGCTAGCGGGGGCTGGGTCAGCCGCAGCCGCAGGCGCCGCCGCAGCAGCCGCCACCGGCCCCGCGGGCCGGCCCGGCCTGGCCACTGGCCTCGGCCCGGCCGCCGACCGCGACCGTGGACAGCAGCTTCACCGTGTCGTCGTGCCCCTGGGGGCAGGGGCACGGATCGGAGGCCTCCGCCATCGGCCGGCTGCGCTCGAAGGTGGCGCCGCACGCCCGGCAGCGGTACTCGTAACGTGGCACGGCTGAAGCCTACGTCACCGCTTCGGCCGGCGCGGCTGCGCTCGCCGGGCTCGGCTCGTCCGGCGCGTCGTAGTAGAACTGGCCGCCGCGCAGCAGCGAGACCGCCGCCCCGGCCAGGGACATGGCCGCGGCCGCGCTGAACACGATGATCAGCCCGTGGTGGAACGGCCCGGAGATGAGGTGCGGGAAGAACTGGTGCCCGGTCAGCACCGCGGCCCGGCCCGGGGGGAGCGAGGCCAGCACCCCGGACGGCCCGAGCAGGTGCTGCACCGGGTTGAAGCCGAGGAGGGCGGCGAACACCGTGCTGACCGGCGGCAGGTGGCTGATCTGGGAGGCGGCCGCCAGCGGCACGCCCTGGGCGTGCAGGCCGCGGGCCAGGGTGCGGGGCAGGCTGGCGGCCAGCCCGGTGATCAGCAGCGAGAAGAAGATGCCGATGGACAGGGACATGCCCGAGTTCTGGAAGGTGGCCCGCATGCCGGAGGCGGAGCCGCGGTGCCTGGCCGGCACGCTGCTCATGATCGCGGAGGTGTTGGGCGAGGCGAACAGCCCCGAGCCGATCCCGTTGCCGAAGATGATCAGTGCGAACACCCAGTACGGGAAGTCGACCGGGAGCAGCATGAGGCCGACGAACGCGAACGCGGCGACCAGCAGGCCGGCGGTGGCGAACGGGCGCGGCCCGTACCGGTCCGACAGGTAACCCGACACCGGCCCGGCCAGCAGGAACCCGGTGGTCAGCGGCAGCATGTAGATGCCCGCCCAGAGCGGGGTGACCGCGAAGTCGTACCCGTGCAGCGGCAGCCAGACCCCGGCCAGCCAGATCACCAGCATGAACTGGAGCCCGCCGCGGGCGATCGAGCCGAGCAGGCTGGCCGCGTTGCCGGCCGCGAAGGCCCGGATCTTGAACAGCCCCATGCTGAACATCGGTTCGGCGATCTTGGTCTCGATGATGCCGAACGCGATCAGCAGCGCCACCCCGGCCGCCAGCCCGCCGATCACCCGCGGGCTGGTCCAGCCGGTCGCGTGCCCGCCGTAGGGCTGGATGCCGTAGGTGATGGCGGCCAGCAGCAGGCCGGCGCCGAGCGCGAAGGTGATGTTGCCGGCCCAGTCGATCCTGGCCCGGCGGGTGGAGGAGATCTCCCGCAGGCTCCGGTAGGACCAGATGGTGCCGATCACCCCAATCGGCACGTTCACCCAGAACACCGCGCGCCAGTCCCAGGCGGCCAGCAGCCCGCCCAGCAGCAGCCCGACGAACTGGCCGGCGATGCCGGCGATCTGGTTGATGCCGAGCGCCATGCCGCGCTGGCGGGCGGGGAAGGCGTCGGTGAGGATCGCGGCCGCGTTGGCCATCAGCATGGCGCCGCCGACGGCCTGGACCAGTCGCCAGCCGATCAGCCAGAGGGCGCCGGGCGGGCCGGTCAGCGGATCCAGCGACAGCGCGATCGAGGCCAGCGTGAAGACCACGAACCCGAGGTTGTAGATCCGCACCCGGCCGAACATGTCGCCCAGCCGGCCGAGCGTGACCACCAGCACCGCCGTCACCAGCAGGTACCCCATGATCATCCACAGCAGGTAGGTGATGTTGCCGGGGGCCAGCGGGTTCAGGTGGATGCCGCGGAAGATGGCCGGCATGGCGATGATGACGATCGAGGCGTCGATGGTCGCCATGGTGATGGACAGGGTCGTGTTGGAGAGCGCCACCCACTTGTACCGCCCGCCCGGGGCCGCCAGCCCAGCACGCTGTTCCTGCACGCTAACCCAGCCTACCCGATACTTGCTTGACCGCAACTACCTAGTCGGGCCGGGCACGGCCGGTATCAGACCGTGCCGCGCACCATCGCGATCAGGCGGTCCAGCACGGCACCGTTGCTGACCCGCAGCCCGTCGTGCTCGTATTCGCTGGTCACCCAGGCCCGCAGGCCGCCGATGGCCTGGCCGGTCGGCACCGACAGCTCGGCCGGCACGTACATGTCGTTGAAGTACACCGCCGCCGCCACCGGCACCTCGTTGGCCGCCAGCCGCGCCGGGTCGTACAGCGCGGGCCAGTCCGCCCGCCCGGCCAGTTCCTCGGCCGCGCCCCGCAGCGGCCGCAGCGCCGGGTCCAGCTCGAACAGCCAGGGGTAGATCATCTCCCCGGTGAACAGCAGCGGCGCGTCACCGTCGACCGCCGCCGCCGGGTCGAACCCGGCGAACTCGGCCCGGACCCGGTGCGCCGACCAGCCGGTGGCCGCGCCCTGCGCATAACACGCCTCGTGCAGGACCGCGTACAGCGGCGCGGCCGCGAAGCTCAGGTTCGCCTGCACCGCGTCCAGGAACGCGTCCGACAGCTCGCCCGCCGCGAACGGGTCCTCCAGCAGGTAGTGCAGATCGTCGCTGCCGGTGCTGGCGCCGAGCACGTGGCCGAGGGCCTGGAACGACTCGACCGTGAACGGCGCCCCGTCCGGGCGGGTCACCCGGTGGCGGCTCAGGTGCCTGGCCACCCGCCGGGCCTGCTCCGCGTCGCCCGGGTAGCGCCGGTAGTGCTCGCCGACCTTGGCCGCCACCTTGCGGTAGGTCATCCGGTACACGTCGTCGGGGCCGGCCGACAGGCCGGGCAGGCCGCCGGTGATGAAGGCCTCGCGCAGGCCCTCCGGCGCCAGCGACAGGTAGGTCACCGTGCAGAACCCGCCGAAGCTCTGGCCGAGCACGCTCCACGGCTCGCCGCCGGTGACCGCCCGCCGGACCAGTTCGGCGTCCCGCACGATCGCGTCCGCGCGGAAGTGGGCGAGGTAGGCGGCCTGCCCGGCGGCGGTGCCGAAGCGGGCCAGGGTCTGCCGGGTGGCCGGGGTGGACCGGCCGGTGCCGCGCTGGTCGAGCAGCAGCACCCGGTAGTCGGTGAGCGCCCGGTCCAGCCAGCTGTCCCGGCCGTGCGGGCGGGGGCCGCCAAACCCCGGCCCGCCCTGCAGGAATACCAGCCACGGCCGCGCGTCCTGGCCCGCCGCGGCCACCTCCCGGCCGAAGATCTCGATCTGCTCGCCGTCCGGGCGGGCATGGTCGAGCGGCACGGTGAAGACGTGGTCGGTCAGCACCGTCCCGGCCTGCTGGTAGCTGGTCATGTCAGTTGAACAGGATCGTGCTGCCGCCGGTCTGCGGGTTGGTCGGCTGGGCCAGCACTGACACCGGCCCCGCCCGGGCGAACACCAGGGTCAGCCGGACGTCACGGCCGCCGTGGATCGGGCCGGTGCCGGTGATCAGCAGGTGGTAACCGTCGGGCTTGAGCGCGATGGTCGAGTGCGCCGGGATCGGGATGGAGGAGATCGTGTGCATGCCGGTGCCAGCGGGCCCGGCCGGGGCGCGCAGGACGACCTCCCCGCCGGCGCTGATCCGCGCCGCTACCAGGCGGTCGGCGGCTTCGCCGTTGTTGCTGATCATGAGGTAGGCGACCGTGGTCCCGGCATCGGGCACCGGCAGGTAGGCGCTGCTCAGGGTGATCCGCACGGCCGGCGCCGGCGGCGGCGCGCTGCACCCGCTTATGCCAAACGAGGCTGCCGCGACCACCCCGGCGGCCACGGCCCAGGCCGTGCGTGGTGCCCGCCGGCGGGCCGTTGCCAGCATGGCCTCATGGTAGGCCCTAGGAGAATTCCCGCAGCAGCGGCCAGGCGGCCCGCCAGGGCATGCGCAGCCCGGCCGCCTCGTCGATGACCACGCCCTGCTCGTCGTCCCTGACCCCCAGGCCATTGCGGAACACGGCGACCTGCCGCACCTGCCGGAACAGCCGCCGCAGCAGGGCCGGGTCCATGTTCACCGCGATGGCTGAGGTGTCCCTGGCCGGTGGCGGCCCCCAGAACCAGAAGCTGTTGCTGCCGCTGAAGGCGGGCGGCAGCCCGGTCCCTGGCCGGTACCTGTCGATCGCCCCGGCCTCGCCGTAGTTGCCGGCCAGGATGGCGGTGGTGGCCCGCTGGCCGGGTGGCAGCGCGTGGTACAGGCGGGCGACCAGCGCGACCTGCCGGGACCAGGCGATGGTTTCCGCCAGGTCGTAGTTGATCTTCTGGAGCGGGATGGTGGCCAGCGCCCCGGCCGGCAGCACGGGCAGCGCGATCGGCAGGGTCAGCGCGGTGGACAGGGCCAGCACCGCGGCCGCCGCGGCCTGCCGCAGCCTGCGCCCGGCCAGCCAGCGCGCCACCGGGAGCGACCCGGCGGCGAACAGGAAGGTGAACACCCCGCCGCCGTAGTAGGGCTTGCCGCCGGCCACGAAGAACACCGCCAGCACGATCAGGGCCGCGATCCCGGCCGGGCGGAACGGGCGGGCGGCTGGATCGCGCAGGCACCACCACTCACCGGCCAGCCAGACCGGGGTGAGCGCGACCCCGGTGTAGATGAGCTGGGCCGCCCAGTACACCGCGATGTTGTGGCCGGCCTGGCCGTGCAGGGCCCCGAACACCGCCAGGTTCGGCCAGCCGTGGCTGGCCTGCCAGATCACGTCCGGGCTGGCCAGGGCGGCCGCCAGCACCGCCCCGGCGAGGGCGTAACGGCTGCGCAGCAGGGCCCGGGCCGGGGTCGCCAGGCAGCCGGCGACCAGCGCCGCGGCCAGCACGCCGATGGTCCATTTCGCGCTGCCGGCCACGCCAGCGGCGGCGCCCACCGCCAGCCACCAGCGCGGGTCGGCCGACCGGAGCAGCCGCAGCACCAGGTAGAAGGTGAGCGCCCAGAACGCGAAGTCGAGGGTGGTGGTGCTGAACAGGTGGCTGGCCGCCAGGTACTCGCCGCAGCAGGCGGTGGCCAGTGCGGCGATCACCTGGGCCGCCCGCCCGCCGCCGAGCAGCCGGCTCATGGCGGCGGCCAGGTACACCATCGCCGCCAGCAGCAGCGCGGGCAGCAGCCGCAGCCCGGCCAGCGTGTTGCCGGTCAGCGCGGCCATCGCCCGCGCGGCCAGCGGGGTGAGCGCCGGCTGGTCCACATAACCGAGCGCCGGATGCTGCCCGGCCTGCAGGAAGTACAGCTCATCCCGGTGATAGCCGTACCGCGCGCCGACCGCCATCTCGGCGGCGAACGCGGCGGCGGCGATCAGGGCGATGACCAGCCGGGGTGGCCGGGCGGCCGGGGCGGTGACGGCGGGCGCGGGCCCGGCCAGCAGGGAGTCAGCAGACATGCCCCGATCGTCCCGCGGCCGGCCCGGCGGCCACATCGGGCGCGGGAACGATGTCGCGGGATCGCCCGCGCGGACGATCCACCGCGGCGCGGCCGCGCTTTACGATCGGGTGGTGAAGCGGCTGGCGTCGGCGGTGATGGACCTGCCCGCATGGGTGCAGGACCTGATCCTGGCGCACGCCCTGACCGTGGCCAACGTGGTCACGCTGCTGTTCTACCGGTCCCAGCTGCATCCGTTCTGGCTGGCGCTGACCCTGGTCGTGCTCGAGACCCTGCCGCTCGCGTGGCGCCGCCGGTGGCCGGCCGCGACCTTCCTGGCGGCGGGCCTGCCCCGGGTCATCTACGACTCGCTCGGCCTGGGCTTTGCCCCGCTGCCGCTGGCCCTGGCGATCGCGTATTTCACGGTGATCGAGCGCAGCCGCCCGGCCGTCCGCCGCGTCCTCACCGTGGTGCTGGCGCTGGGCATTCTCCGGTCGCAGTTCCTGCTGCCCGGCCACACCCAGCCGTACGACTTTGCCGTGGTCTCGCTCATCTTCATCACCGCGGGCATGGCCGGCCTGCTGAGCCGCACCCGGCAGGCCTACCTGGCCGAAGTCGAGGCCCGGGCGGCCGCGGCCGAGGCCGAGCGGGACATCCAGACCGCCCGGGCGGCCGCGGCCGAGCGGGCCCGGATCGCACGCGAACTGCACGACGTGGTCGCCCATCACGTCGGCCTCATGGCGGTGCAGGCGGAGGCGGCGGGTGCGCTGCTGCCCGGCCGGCCGGTGGAGGCGGCCCGGTCGGTCGAGATCATCGGCAGCACCGCCCGGGCCGCGCTGACCGAACTGCGGCGGCTGCTCGGGGTGCTGCGCGGCCCCGCGCCGGACCGGCCGACCGCTCCATCGGTGTCGCTGGCCGGGCTGGGCACGGTGCTGGACCAGGTGCGGGAGGCAGGCCTGGGGGTCGAGCTCACGGTGACCGGCGCGGCCGCCGAGCTCAGCCCGGGCACCGACCTGACCGCCTACCGGATCATCCAGGAGGCGCTGACCAACAGCCTGCGGCACGCCCAGGCCTCGCGGGCCGAGGTGACGCTGACCTACGAACCCGGCTTCGTCACGGTCCGGGTGGCCGACGACGGATCCGGGAACAGCGGCCGGCCGCCCGCCCCCGGCGGCAATGGCGGGTTCGGCCTGGCCGGCATCGCCGAGCGGGTCGCCTCCTGCGGCGGCTCGCTGACGGTCGGGCCAACCGGCAGCGGTTTCGCCGTGACCGCCCGGCTGCCGGTGTCATGACCGGCGGGGACGGCCCGATCCGGGTGCTGGTGGTGGACGACCAGGAACTGGTCAGGGCCGGGTTCTGTGTCATCCTGGCCGCGGCCGACGGCATCGAGGTGGCCGGGGAGGCCGGCAACGGCGCGGACGCGGTCGCACTGGCCCAGGCCGTGGCGCCCGACGTGGTGCTGATGGATATCCGGATGCCGGGCATGGACGGGCTGGCGGCCACCAAGCTGATCGCCGGCGGCGGCCAGCCCGGCCCGAAGGTGGTCATGCTGACCACCTTCGATTTCGACGAGTACGTGTACGAGGCGCTGCGGGCCGGGGCCAGCGGTTTCCTGCTCAAGGACGCCCCCCGGCACGACCTGATCGCGGCGGTCAGGGCCGCCGCGGCCGGCGACGCGCTGCTGGCGCCCTCGGTGACCCGGATGCTCATCGAGGCGTTCACCCGCAAGCCGCCGGCCATGGCCCCCTCGCCGAGCGCGCTGGCCTCGCTGACCAGCCGGGAGCGGGAGATCCTGCGGCTGCTGGCCCGCGGCCGCAGCAACGCCGAGATCGCCGCCGACCTGGTGGTGAGCGAGGCCACGGTGAAGACCCACGTCGGCCACGTGCTGGCCAAGCTCGGCTTGCGGGACCGGATCCAGGCGGTGATCCTGGCGTACGAGACCGGGATGGTGGTTCCGGGCGAGAACTAGCCGAGCGCCAGCCGCCAGTCCTGGCCGACCAGGTCGTGGCCGAAGCTGTGGTGCGGCTCCGAGCCGGCCAGCTCGAAACCGGCCCGCTGGTAGATGCGGCGGGCGGCGTGCAGCACGTCGTTGGTCCACAGGACCAGCTCGCGGTAGCCGGCCCGGCGGGCGAACGCGACGCATTCGGCCACCAGCCGGCCGCCCATGCCCAGGCCACGGGCGTGCGGCTCGACCAGCAGCAGTCGCAGCTGGGCGGTCGTGCCGTCCTTGCGCATGCAGAACACGCAGCCGGCCGGCTCGCCCCCCAGCTCGGCGATCCAGCAGGCTTCCCCGGGCTGGCCGGCCCGGCCCGCGTAGCCGGCGACGATCCGGGCCACCAGCGCCTCGAACGAGGCGTCCCAGCCGTACTCGGCCGCGTACAGGGCGCCGTGCCGCTGCACCACCCAGCCCAGGTCGCCCGGGGCGGGCGGGCGGAGCACGAACGCGGCCGGCCTGGCCGTCGGCGCGATGGCGTCCCTGATGTCGGCCATCGCGCCGGTCAGCCGGTGCCGCCCGGCCGGGCTCAGCCCGGCGAGCAGGGCACGGATTTGGTCGCCGGACAGGCCGTCCAGCCGGGCGAAGACCGCCCGCCCGGCCGTCGTGAGCCCGATGACCTGCCGCCGGGCGTCGGCCGCCGACCGGGCCCGGGTGACGAGCCCGTCGGCCTCGAACCGGGCCAGCAGCCGGCTCAGGTAGCCCGCGTCGATGTCGAGCCCCCGGCGCAGGTCGCTGACCTCGTGCTGGTCCGCGCGGGCCAGCTCGAACAGGACCCTGGCCTCGGTCAGCGAATAGGGCGTATCCAGCAGCCCTTCCCGCAGCAGGCCCAGCACGTTGGTATAGAACCGGTTGAACTCCCGCACCGCGGCGACCTGCTCGCCGCTCACCATCTCTTCTGACGAAGTCAAAGATATATTTGACACAGTCAAATTATTGTCCAGGCGGATGGCGGGATCAAGGGCGGGCCGGGCCGCAGGCCGCCATCAGCCGCGGACGATGGCCGTGCCGAGCAGGCCGAGCGGCGGGGCCCCCAGCGCGAGCAGGGCGGAGTGGAACCGCGGCAGCGTGAAGCCGGCTCCCCACTGCTGCCTGGCCTGCTCACGCAGGTCCATGATCACCAGCTTGCCCCAGGTGTACCGGCCATACGACGGGTCGAAGGTGGCCCGCCGGGCCTCGGACAGCGCCGCCGGGCCGGACAGGTGGGTGTCGGCGGCGAACCTGCGCGCGCCCTCCTCGACCGTCATGCCCGCCGTGTGCATGCCGATCGCGCAGGCCAGCCGGGTCACCCGGACCAGCGCCTCCAGCCACACGCCGATCTCGAACCGCGGATCGCCGGCACAGAATCCCTGCTCGACACAGACTTCCTCGGCGTAGTGCGCCCACCCTTCCACGAACGCCTCGGAGTGCAGTATCCGCCGGACCGGTGTCGCCGCCCGGCGCAGCGCCCGGCCGTGCGAGAAGTGCCCGGGCGCGACCTCGTGCACGGTGATCCCGGGCAGCGTGGTCGCGCTGAACACCTCCAGCCACTCCGCCGCCTGGTCGGCCGGCCAGGACTCGTCCGGCGGGGTGATGTAGTACCACGACGGCCCCTCCGGTTCGCCCGGCCCGGACGTGGCCATCATCGCCATCGCCCACCGCCGGGATTCCGGGGCCGGCCCGACCAGGCACTCGCCGTCGTGGTAGGGCACGAGGTCCTGTTCGCGGGTGAAGGCGATCGCGCGCTCGGTCCAGTGCCGGGCGGCGTCGATGACCCCGCTCGCGTCCGGGTGGTCACGGACCAGTTCGGCGGCCAGTTCCAGCGGCGGCCGCCCGGGCTCGATCCGGTCGCAGCCGGCGGTCAGCCGTTCCCACAGCCGGTCGCGCTCGGCGTCGGCCTGCTCGGCCAGCCGGCCGAGGTCCACCTCCAGCCGCTCGGCGCCGCCCATGAGCGCGGTCAGCGCCGGGCCGCCCAGGGCCGGGTCCGGTGATCCGGAGCTGGCCAGGGTGGTGATGGTGGCGACCAGCCGCTGATGGGCGGCGCGGGCGGCGCCGGCCACGTCCGGCGGGGCGCTGGCCGGGATGCCCGCCGCCAGGCCCTTGATCCCGCTGAGCAGGGCCGCCGCGACCGGAGCGCTGACCTGGTCGAGTGCGGCAATGGCGGCGTCGATGGCCTGCGGCCAGCGGACCAGGTGCGCCAGCCGCGCCCGGTCCCGGTCGGCCTGCGGGGAGTAGTCGCGGTCGTAGCAGGCCAGGTCCAGGCCGGACAGGTGCAGCAGCGGGTTCCGCCGGTGCAGTTCCAGTTCCCCGAACACGGTCCGGGTGTGATCCTCGAACGCGGCCAGGTGGGCCTCATCGTGCGGATCATCCAGGACCGCGCCGGATTCGGCCGCCGTGGCCAGCGCGGCCAGGGCGGCCCGCACCCCGCCGGCGGAGAGATCCTGGATGACGCCGTCATACTCGTGCCGCCCGCCGTACTCGCGCGTTTCTGCGACGTTCATGTCGCAGACGGCGCGCAGCCGGGGCGATAGCTCGTCGGTCATGGCCCCGACCGTATCGCGGCGGCGAGGGCCAGTTCCGGTTAGCCGAGGCCGGGCTGGACGACGGACACGCTGAGTTGGCTGCCCACCTTGTGCGGCAGCCGGGCCGAGCAGGCCTGGGTGGTGAACGGGACGAACAGGGCCGAGGCCTGGTCCGGTGGGTAGACCTGGAGCCAGTGCGCGGTCACCGGGACGCATTGGGCGGGGACGAAGTTGCCGGCCTCGGCGACCTGGAGCATGGCGTGGGCGGCCTGGCCCGGCATGAGGGTGATCGCCGCCGCCGACTGGACCGGGTTCCGGCTGGCGGCCCGGCCCATCAGCGCGCCGGCCGGGCCGGAGACGAAGGCGACGCCGGGATAACCGGCCAGGGTGCAGGCCGTGCCCGAGACGTTGGTGAGGTCGAGCGGGTAGTAGATGCTGCCCGCCGCCCCGCTCGACTTGGTCGTGTCGACGCTCGCCTTCAGCGCGGACGTGGCGCAACTGGCGAGGCTGGCGCTGGTGCTTGGGGTCGGCGTGATGGTGGGTGTGCTGGTGCCCGCGTGGTGGCTGGGCGACGGGGTCGTGGTGGCGGCGCCGTTCGCGGAACCCGGGTGGGCGGTGCCGCACGCGGACAGCACCGCCGCCGCGGCGAGCAGGGCGGCCATGGTGGCGGCCGCCCGGATGGCGGCCGCGGACGGAGCGATCACTGTTTCCCCCCCGAGAGGCTGTGGCGGCTGCAGGCCAGCCACCACAGCCAGCCTATCTCGGTAGTCTTTCGATTACTGGCTGTAACCAGGTATTCCGGCCCCGTGCCGGACCGCCCGGACGGTCAGGTTACGGAAGTGGCCGGTGCAGGTCCCGAAGCTGAACGGCACGAACAGCGCGCGGAACTGGTTCGGCGGGTACACCTTCAGTCCGGCGGCGGTCGCGGTCGGGCAGCCGATGACACCCGGGTTGAGGATCCGCAGCACCGAGTGCACGGTGGCGCCGGGCGCCAGCACCTGGGTGGTGGCCGGCCTGGCGTACTCGCGCCCGGCGGGCCGGCCGAGCCGGTGGCCGCTGCCGTTGACCGCGGACACCCCGGGGAAGCCGAACAGGGTGCAGGTGGACGTGCCGACGTTGGACAGCTGCAGGTCGTAGTAGACCGAGCCGGCCGCGCCGTTCCCCGGCACGCCCATCCAGCCGGTCAGCTGGGAGGTGGAGCAGGCCGGGAAGGAGATGGCGGGGTGCCCGGCGGCCGCGGTGGCGGCGGTGGCCACCCCGAGCACGGCCACGCTGGCGGCGCCGAGGGCGATGGCCGCGCGCCGCAGGGCATGGGCGGGAGATGTCATGGTGCTTCCCCTTACGTGAGGTATGTCGCACTACTGAGGACTGCCGGCCCGGCCCGGTGGTTGGGAAAATCGCCTTGTGCAGGAGCGCGCATGATGCCCCAGGGGTCCACCTTCACCACCCGGCCGCAACTGGCCGGCACCTTCGGGATGGTCGCGTCCACCCACTGGCTCGCCTCGGCGGCCGGGATGGCGGTGCTGGAAAAGGGCGGGAACGCGTTCGACGCCGCGGTCGCGGCCGGGCTGGTGCTGCAGGTGGTCGAGCCGCACCTGAACGGCCCCGGCGGCGAGGTGCCGGTCATCGGCTACGACGCGGGCGACGGCACGGTTTTCGTGCTGGACGGCCAGGGGCCCGCGCCGGCGGCCGCCACCCCGCAGGCGTTTGGCCGCCTGGGGCTTGACCTGGTGCCCGGCAGCGGACTGCTCGCCGCCTGCGTGCCGGCCGCGTTCGGCACCTGGCTGCTGCTGCTCGCCGTGCACGGCCTGCTGCGGCTGCGCGAGGTGATGGAGTACGCGATCGGCTACGCGCGGGACGGCTACCCGGTCCTCCCCGGGATCAGCCTGGGCATCGCGTCGGTGGCCGGCGCGTTCCGCGACCACTGGCCGACCTCCGCCGAGGTCTACCTGGCGGACGGGGTGCCGGCCACCGGCACCCGGCTGGCCAATCCCGCGCTGGCCGGCACCTACCAGCGGATCCTGGCCGAGGCGGAGGCGGCCGGGCCGGACCGGGAGGCGCAGATCGAGGCCGCCCGGCGGGCCTTCTACACCGGGTTCGTGGCCGAGGCGATCGGGGCCTACCTGGCCCGCGCCGAGGTGATGGACGTCACCGGCGAGCCGCACCGGGCGCTGCTGGCCGCGGACGACCTGGCCCGCTGGCAGGCGGCCGCCGAGCCGCCGGTCACCGCCGGCTACGCCGGGCTGACCGTGTGCAAGACCGGCCCGTGGGGGCAGGGACCGGTGTTCCTCCAGCAACTGGCCCTGCTGGCCGGCTTCGACCTGGCCGCCATGGCGCCGGGTGGCACCGACTACATCCACACCGTGGTGGAATGCGCCAAGCTCGCGTTCGCCGACCGGGAAGCGTGGTACGGCGACCCCCGGCAGGCCGACGTGCCGCTGGCCGCGCTGCTGTCGGCGGAGTACGCGGACCAGCGCCGCGGCCTGGTCGGCGCCCAGGCGTCACCGGATCTGCGGCCGGGCCACCCGGGCGGGCGGCGGCCGCGGCTGCCGGGCTACGTGACCGGTGTGGTCCCGGAGCTGGCGGTGACCGGCGGCTGGACCGGGGAACCGGTCACCGGGCTGTCCAGCACCGTCCACGCCGCCGACACCTGCCACCTGGATGTCGCCGACCGGTTCGGCAACGTGGTCACCGCCACCCCGAGCGGGGGCTGGCTGCAGAGCTCGCCGGTCATCCCCGGGCTGGGGTTCTGCCTGGGCACCCGGGCGCAGATGTTCACGCTCACGCCCGGGCTGGCGAACACGCTGGCCCCCGGCAAGCGCCCG
Organism: Streptosporangiaceae bacterium; assembly: GCA_036522155.1. Taxonomy (GTDB): domain Bacteria; phylum Actinomycetota; class Actinomycetes; order Streptosporangiales; family Streptosporangiaceae; genus UBA9676. The sequence goes on along the minus strand of DATDGI010000257.1, from coordinate 6,653 downwards.
CGCACCACCTTGTCCCCGACCCTGGTGCTGCGCGGCGGTGAGCCCTATCTGGCGTTCGGCACCCCCGGCGGCGACCAGCAGGACCAGTGGACCCTGGGGTTCTTCCTCAACCACGTGCAGTACGGGATGAACCTGCAGGAAGCGATCGACGCCCCGGCCTTCCACACCCGGCATTTCCCCTCGTCGTTCCACCCGCGGGAGTCCTTCCCGCTGGCCGTGGACGTGGAGGAGCGGGCCGGCCAGGAGGTGATCGCCGGGCTGGCCGCCCGCGGCCACCGGGTCACCGTCCGGCCGCCGTGGTCACTGGGCCGGGTCAGCGCCGTCGCCAGCGCGGACGGCTTCCTGTACGCGGCGGCCAACGCCCGCGGCATGCAGGGGTACGCCGCCGGCCGGTAACTAGGCCGGCCGGGGCAGGGCCTCCTCGCTCAGGCGGCCGGCGAAGACCGTCACCGCGCGGCCCGCCAGCAGCACCCGGTCCCCGTCCAGCCGGACCCGGACGGTGCCGCCGCGGGCGGAGGCCTGGTACCCGGTCAGGCTGTCCCGGCCCAGCCGGTCCGCCCAGTACGGGGCCAGGGTGCAGTGCGCGGAGCCGGTCACCGGGTCCTCCGCGATGCCCACCGCGGGGGCGAAGAACCGGGACACGAAATCGGCGCCCGGCCGGGACGCGGGCGCGGTCACGATGACGCCCCGGGTGTCCAGCGCGGCCAGCGCGACCGTGTCCGGCCGCAGCCCGGTGACGTCGTCCTCGTGGGCCAGGACCACCATGACGTCGTCCTCGCCCGCGCCGGTCCAGACGGCGCTGGCCACGCCCAGGGCGGGCAGCAGCCCGGCCGGGGGCGGAGCCGGATCTGCCCGGCGGACCGGGAAGTCCAGCACCAGCAGGCCGTCCTCGCGCCGGGCGATCAGCGGCCCGCTCACCGAGTCGAACCGGACCGGCTCGGCGGCCACCGCCAGCCCGGTCTCGTACAGGACGTGGGCGCTGGCCAGGGTGGCGTGCCCGCACAGGTCCACCTCGGCCACCGGGGTGAACCAGCGCAGCCAGTAGCCTGCGCTGCGGGGCTCGACGAAGGCCGTCTCCGACAGGTTCATCTCACCGGCGACGGACTGCATCCACGCCGGCCCGGCCGGCCCGCCGAGCAGGCACACGGCGGCCGGGTTGCCGCCGAACACCTCGTCCGCGAAGGCATCCACGTGGAACACCTGCATCCCGGAAGCATACGGGGGGTCAGGCCGTCACCACCCCGGCCTGGTAGGCCAGGATCACCAGGTGCACCCGGTCCCGGGCGTCCAGCTTGGTCAGCAGGTGGCCGACGTGGGTCTTGGCCGTGGCCGGGCTGATCGCCAGCCGGTCCGCGATCTCGGTGTTGGACAGCCCGGTGGCGATCAGCGCCAGGACCTCTCGCTCGCGGGCGGTGATGGTGGCCATCGCGGCGTTGGCCTGGCCGGCCCCGGCCGGCGAGGTGAGCGGGCGGCGGACGAACTCGGCCACCAGCCTCCGGGTCACGCTGGGCGCCAGCAGCGCGTCGCCGGCGGCGACCACCTTGACCGCGGCGACCAGGTCGGCCGGGCTGGTGCTCTTCAGCAGGAAGCCGCTGGCCCCGGCGCGCAGCGCCGCGTAGACGTACTCGTCCAGGTCGAATGTGGTGAGGATGAGCACCCGGCTGCCCCCGGCGCCGTCCGGCCCGGTGATCTGCCGGGTGGCCTCGATGCCGTCCATGAGCGGCATCCGGACGTCCATCAGCACCACATCCGGCCGGGCCTGGCGGGCGGCCGCGACCGCCTCCGCGCCGGTGCTGGCCTCGCCCACCACCTCGAAGCCGGGGGTGGCGGCGATGATGCCGCAGAAACCGGCCCGGACCAGGGCCTGGTCGTCGGCGACGACGATGCGCAGGGTCACTGGCCCGGACCGGGCAGCGGGAACCGCGCCGCCACCCGGAACCCGCGGACGGGCAGCGGGGCGGCGGTGAAGTCGCCGCCGCACAGGCTCACCCGTTCCGCCATCCCGGCGATCCCGTGGCCCGCCCCCACGGCCAGCCCGGCCGGGGCGCGGCTCGGCTCGCCGCCCGGGTCGGTGATCTCCACGGCCAGGCCGTCGGCCCGGTAGTCGATGCTGACCTGGCAGGAACTGGCGCCGGAGTGCTTGACGACGTTGGTCAGCGCCTCCTGCACGATGCGGAACGCCGACAGGTCGACGCCGGCCGGGACGGCCCGGGCCTGCCCGGCGCGCCTCACGTCCACCTGCACCCCGGCCCCGGCCGTGCCCGCCACCAGCCGGTCCAGGTCGGCCAGGCCGGCCGTGGGCGCCAGCGTCCCGGTCATCCCGTCCTCCTCACCGGGCCCGGCGCGGCGCAGCGCCCCCAGCATCCGCTGCATGTCGGCCAGCGCCTCCCTGGTCACCGTCTGGATCGCGGCCAGCGCTGACCGGGTCTGGCCCGGCTGCCGGTCGAAGACGTACTCGGCGAAGCCTGCCTGCACCGCCACCACGGTCAGGCTGTGCGCGACCACGTCGTGCAGCTCACGGGCGATCCGCAGCCGCTCTTCGGTCACCGCCACTTCCGCCACCTGCTGGCGCAGCCGCGCCGCGTACGCGCGGCGCTGCCGGGCCATGTACCCGGCCAGCCAGGCCAGGATCAGCACCAGGCCGCTGGCGATGGCGTTGCCCGAGCCGTTGCCCGCCACGTGCAGGGTTAGTGCCTGGATGAGCATCAGCGCCAGCGAGCCGCCCAGCCCGGCCAGCGCGGTCGGCCCGGGGCAAGCCACCGCCACCAGGAACAGAACCAGCGCGAGCGGGACGAACGGGCCCCGGCTGATCTCACCGCCCACCGCCAGGATGGCCGCGCCGCCGGCCAGCGCCACCGCCAGCGCGGCCAGCGGGTACTTGCGCCGGACCGCGACCGGCGCGGACACCCAGACCGCCAGCAGCGGCGGCAGCCAGGCCATGGCGTACCAGACGGTGACGTGCAGCCGGTAGAGCCCGACCGGCCGGAACAGGATGCCGTAGACCAGGACCGCGCAGCAGGCGGCCAGCAGGTAGTCGAGCGCCACCCAGATCCGGGGCCGGATGCGCATCGTCAGCGGCGGGCGGCTGGTCACCTGTTCACGGTAACGCCACGGCCGCCGGGCCACGCCGGCCCGCGGTCGTACGACCACAGGCTGATGACGCTGGCCGCCCGGTGCGCCATGCTGGCCACCGTGACCGAGATGGTGATCGACACCCAGGCGCTGACCAAGCACTACCCGCGCGGGGTGATCGCGCTGGAGGGCCTGACCGTCGGGTTCGCGCCCGGCATCACCGGGCTGATCGGCGCGAACGGGGCGGGCAAGTCCACCCTCATCAAGATCCTGCTGGGGCTGGTGATGCCCACCAGCGGCGGGGCGAGCGTGCTCGGCCTCGGCACCGCCACCGCCGGCGACCGGATCCGCGCCCTCACCGGCTACATGCCCGAGCATGACTGCCTGCCGCCGGACGTCAGCGGCACCGAGTTCGTCACCCACCTGGGCCGGATGTCCGGCCTGCCGGCCACCGCGGCCAGGGAGCGGGCGGCCGAGTCGCTAAGGCACGTCGGCCTGTACGAGGAGCGCTACCGGCTGATCGGCAGCTACTCGACCGGCATGAAGCAGCGGGTCAAGCTGGCCCAGGCGCTGGTCGGCGACCCGCGGCTGCTGCTGCTTGACGAGCCGACCACCGGCCTGGACCCAGGTGGCCGGGTGGCCATGCTGGACCTGATCGCCCGCATCGGCGGTGAGTTCGGCATCTCCATGGTGATCTCCTCCCACCTGCTCGGCGAGGTGGAGCGGATCTGCGACCAGGTGGTGGCGCTGGAGGCGGGCGCGCTGCTGCGGGCCGACACGATCACCAGCTTCACCCACGTCCGCCAGGTGCTCGCGGTCGAGGTGGACGAGGGCATGCCGGAGCTGGCCGCCGAGCTGGCCCGGCGCGGCGCCCGCTGCGAGCCGGAGGGACGGGTGCTGCTGGTCCACCTGGACGGCGAGGCGACCTACGACCTGATCAGGGACACGATCGCCGACCTGGGCCTGCCGCTGAACCGGCTGGAACAGCGCAGGCGGCGGGTGGAGGAACTGTTCGCCGACACCGATGCACTGGAGGTGGCGCGATGACGGCCGGCGTGATCCACGACCTCGGCTATCGCCGGTACGACGGGCCACGGCTCGGCCGGGCGGCCATCATCCGGGCGCTGACCTGGCACAGCCTGCGGTCGGCCTTCGGCCTCGGCCGCGGCGCCCGGGCCAAGATCGTGCCCGTGCTGACCTTCGTCATCATGTGCCTGCCCGCGGTGGTGAACGCCGTCTCGGCCGCCCGCAGCGGCCACCGGCTGATCCCCTACGACGCTTACGTGTTCCGGCTGCGCGCCCTGGTCATGACCATCTTCGTGGCCGCGCAGGCGCCGGAGCTGGTGTCCAGGGACCTGCGCAGCCATGTGCTGCCGCTCTACCTGTCCCGGCCGCTGCGGCGGCTGGACTACCCGCTGGCCAAGTACGCGGCGTTCACCGCCGCCTGCCTGCTGATGATCGAAATCCCGCTGCTGCTGCTCTACCTGGGCACGATCGTCGGCGCCGGCGGCGGAGCGGCGGTCTGGGAGCAGACCCGGGCGCTGATCCCCGGGCTGCTGATCGGGGCGCTGTGGTCGGTGCTGCTGGCCGCGGTGGCCCTGGTGATCGCCTCGTCCACCGGCCGCCGCGCGTACGCGACCGGCGCGATCGCCATCTACTTCTTCCTCACCTGGGTGCTGGCCTCGATCCTGATCGGGGTCGGCGGCGGCCCGGCCGGCCCGGCCGGCGCGGCCTCGCTGGCCGCCCGGCTGGCCGGCCTGATCAGCCCGCTGACGGTGCTTGAGGGGGTCAGGCAGTGGCTGGGCGGGACCTCGTTCAGCCCGGTGCCGCCGCCCGGCAGCCTGGGGTGGGCCTACGGGGTGATGCTGCTGGCCCTGCTGGCGGCCAGTCTCGGCGGCCTGGCCGCCAGGTACCGGAAGGCGGGCCTGTCATGACCGCGATCGAGCTGGACCACGTGTCCCGCTGGTACGGCAACGTGGTGGCGGTCAACGACATCAGCATGTCCATCGGGCCGGGGGTGACCGGGCTGCTCGGCCCGAACGGGGCCGGGAAGTCGACGCTGCTGCACCTGATCGCCGGGTTCCTCCCGCCTTCGCGGGGGACGCTGACCGTCGCCGGCGGCGCCAGCTGGCACCACCCGGGCATCTACCGGACGATCGGCCTGGTCCCCGAGCGCGACTCGGTGTACGCCTTCCTCACCGGCGAGGCCTTCGTCACCGCCACCGCCCGGCTGCACAAGCTGCCGGACCCCCCGGCCGCCGCCCGGCGTGCGATCGGGATCGTGGAGATGGCCGACGCGCAGGACCGCCGGATCTCGACCTACTCCAAGGGCATGCGGCAGCGGATCAAGGTGGCGGCCGCGCTCGTGCACGACCCGGCGGTGCTGCTACTTGACGAGCCGTTCAACGGCATGGACCCCCGGCAGCGGCTGCACATGATGGACCTGCTGCACCGGCTGGGGGAGCAGGGCCGGACGATCCTGTTCAGCTCGCACATCCTGGAAGAGGTGGAGCGGCTGTCCGGCACCATCCAGGTGATCGTGGCGGGCCGGCTGGCCGCGTCCGGCGACTTCCGTGCCATCCGGCGGCTGATGACCAGCCGCCCGCACGTGTTCATGGTGCGGACCTCCGACGACCGCCGGCTGGGGGCCTGCCTGCTCGGCCGCCCGGCGGTGACCGGGGTCGAGCTGACCGGACGGGGACTGCAGGTGCGGGCCGGTGACTACGGGACCTTCACCCGGGAAGTGGTGCCGCTGGCCCGGCGGGAGGGGATCCGGCTGACCGAGCTGCTGCCCGCCGACGAGTCGCTGGAAAGCGTCTTCGCCTACCTGGTCGAGAGCTGAGGGGGGACCATGTCCGGATCCCAGGGCCGGGTCATCGCCGGCATCACCGTGCGCGCGACGCTGGGCCGCAAGCGCGCCCTCCTGTTCGCCGTCACGCCCCTGATCCTGGTCGGGGTCACGGTGGCGCTGAAACTGGCCCATCCGGAGCGGGCCAGCTGGCCGGCCGACATCCTCGGCCTGTTCGGGTTCACCGTGGTGCTGCCGCTGACCGCGCTCATCATCGGCACCAGCGTGGTCGGCGCCGAGATCGACGACGGCAGCATCATCCATCTGCTGGCCACCCCGGTGGCCCGGCCGCTGGTGATCGCGGTCAAGTACGCGGTCGCGGCCGGCCTCACCATGATCTTCGCCGGGGTGCCCGAGCTGCTGGCCGGCCTGATCGCCACCGGGCATCGGGAGGCGTTCGGCCTGTTCGTGGGCGTGCTGGCGGGCTCGCTCATGTACAACGCGATCTTCGTGATGATCTCGGTGCTGAGCACCCGGGCGATCGCGATCGGCCTGCTCTACACGCTGATCTGGGAGGGCCTGCTCGGCAACCTGGTGGCGGGCGCCCGGCTGCTGTCGGTCGGCCAGTACTCGCTGGGGATCGCCAACTCCATCGCGCACGACCCCAGCCTGAACGCCGCGCTGGCCCTGCCGACGGCGGTGGGCATGGGGGCGGCGGTGACCGTCATCGCCCTGGTGATCGCGGCCCGGCGGCTGGCCTCGTTCACGATCAAGGGGGAGACGGCGTGAGCCA
>DATDGI010000256.1:0-6985 GCA_036522155.1 Streptosporangiaceae bacterium | reverse complement strand
AGCGGCGGGCTGACGCCAGCCATCGGCTCATCCAGCAGCAGCAGCCTGGGCTGGGCCATCATCGCCCGCATCAGCTCGACCAGCCGCCGCTGGCCACCGCTCAGCGCCTTCGCGTAGTCGTTCGCGATGCCCTCCAGGCCGAACCGGGCCAGGATGCCCCACGCCCGGTCCAGCAGCTCCGCCTGCCCAGCCGACCATGCCCCCTTGCGGCCGAGCGCGGCACCCAGCCGCTCCCCCGGCCACGGCGGCGCGCCGACCAGCAGGTTCTCCAGCACGGTCAGCCCGCCGAAGACGTTGGCCTGCTGGAAGGTCCGGACGACGCCGTGCCGCGCCACCTGGTAGGGCGGGCGGCCGGCCAGCGCCACGCCGTCGAAGGTGATCGACCCGCTGGCGGGCTTGATCCGGCCGCTGATCAGGTTGATCACCGTCGATTTGCCGGCCCCGTTCGGGCCGATCAGGCCGGTGATGGTGCCGCTGCGCACCACGAACGAGACGTCCTGCACGGCCAGCACGCCACCGAACCGGCAGGTCAGGCCGTCGACCCGGAGCAGCGCCGGGCCGGCCGGATCTCTGGCGGGCGGGCCCCAGGCGGTCGGCCCAGCCGCCGGGCCGGGCCCGGTCAGCGGCTCCCCGGTCATCACCGGGCCCCCGTACGCCACCGGCCCAGCGGGGAGGGCGGGGCTGGGCTGGCCGCCGGGCCGGGCGGCCCGCCCAGCACCCGCTTGCGCTCGGGCAGCAGGCCGTTCGGGCGGAACCACAGGAACACCAGCAGGACGGCACCGATGGCCACCCAGTCCAGCGAGTCGATCAGCCCGGGATAGCCGAAGGCAGGCAGATGCCGGCTGGCCTCGACGATCAGGATCGGGACCAGAAATGCGCCGAGCGCGGCCCCGGCCAGGTTGCCGCGGCCACCGACGATCAGCGCGGTGAAGAACAGGAACGTCTCCGGGTACAGCCAGCTGGACGGCCCCCACGCGGTCACGTATTCGACGAGCAGGCCGCCGCTCAGGCCGGCCAGCGTGCCCCCAGTGATCAGCACCAGCATCCGCAGCCGGTCGGGGCTGCGGCCGAGCGCGGCCACCGCGCTCTCGCTCTCCCGCACCGCGCGCAGCAGCCGGCCGAACGGCGAGCGCGAGATGCCCCGGGCCACCCACCACGCGCCCGCGCAGCACAGCGCGGTCAGCCCGAGGAAGAACCAGTTGTACCCGAGCGGGGACAGCTTCAGCGTGCCGGCCAGCGGCTGCGGGATCAGGGCCAGCCCGGTCGGGCCGTTGACCAGCCCGGTCTGCGCGTTGGCCAGGCCGGTCGCGATGAGCGACAGCACCAGCAGCGCCATCGCCTGGTAATCCGCCCGCAGCCGGCGGATGGCGATCAGGCCGACCGGCACCGCCAGCAGGCCGCCGGCCACCGCCGCCGCGATGAGCGGCAGCGGGAACGGCAGGCTGAAGCCGCCGACGTAGGTCTCGAAACCGCCGTACGCCCTGGCGGGCTTGAGCGCGAACAAGGCCGCCGCGTACCCGCCGGCCGCCTGGAACACGATGTAGGCGAAGTTGTTGATGCCCGCCAGCCCGAACTGGAGGTTAAGGCCCCAGATGGCGATGAGGTTGATGCCGAGCAGGATCGCCAGCCCGCTCAGGTAGTAGACCTGGCCCGCACTCACGCGACCAGTTCCCGTTCGGACGCGAACTCGGCCAGGATGCCCTGCGGGCGCAGCAGCAGCACCAGGATGAGGATCGCCCACGCGGCGATGGTCTTGTAGGAGGGCGAGATCACCGCCGCCGCGGCCTGGCTGGTGATGCCGACGATCAGCGCTCCGAGCATCGCACCGTAGGGCTTGCCGATGCCGCCGAGCACCGCCGCGGCCGCGACCGTGATGAAGAAGTCGCTGCCGGTGGTGGCCGAGAACGAGCCCTCACCCAGGCCGAGCAGCACCCCGCATAGCCCGCACAGCGCGCCGGAGACCAGCCACGCCACCGCCCTGGTCCGGGCCGGGGAGACACCGCAGCCGCGGGTCAGCGAGGTGTCGGCCGCGGTGGCCCGCATGGCCAGGCCGAGCCGGGTGGCCCGCAACAGCAGGTGAACCCCGGCCATCGCTGCCACGGCCACGATGATCGTGGTGAGCTGGCCGGTGCTGAGGATGACCCCGCCGATGTCCATGGTGCTGGGGCTGCTGGCGGCGAACGCGAAGATGTAAGGCCCCTGGATGGCTTCCAGGCTGAACTGGATCATCAGGCTGAGCGCGATAGTGACCATCGCGATGCCGAAGCCGGTGGCGCCACGGCGGATGAACGCGGCGATCACCACCTGGCCCAGGAACAGAGAGAGCAGCGCGCCGCTGGCCGCGCCGACCGCCATGGCCAGCCAGATGTTGGTGCTGTGCCTGGTGAGGCCGTACTCGGCGAAGATGGAGGCCGTGATGACCGAGCCGAAGGCCAGGTTGAGCACGTTGGTCACGCCGAACTGGAGGGTGAACCCGACCGCCCCGATGGCCAGCAGCGCCGCGCTGTAGACGCCGAAGATGACGATCGTGAGCAGGAGGGTCATGACGCCCTCCCTGCCCGGCGGCGCCGAGGCGCCGCCGGGCAGGTGGCGCGGGTCACTGGCTAGCGTCCCTCGGCCGCGGCGATGTCCTTCGCCGACACCAGGGAGACGGGCAGGTTCGTGACCGGGTTCTCGGCCGCCCACAGGCCGCCCGAGTTGTGGTACTTGTCGAACGTGACCTGCCCGGTCACCCCGACGTAGTCGATCGTCTTGCCGGCGGCCAGGGCGGCCTTGCCTTCGGCGAAGGTGTGCACCACGGTGCTGCCCTGGGTGATCTTCTCGATGTAGGGGTTGAACACGGCCGGCTTGGTGCTGTGCGCGGCCAGCATGGCCAGCGCGATCATGTTGGTGTGGTCGTAGGGCAGCTCGGCGTAGATCGCGGTCTCGTCCTGGGCCGGGTTCTTGACCAGCTTGCCCGACGCGAGCAGGTTGGCCTTCCAGGTCTGCCAGGCGGGCCCGGACTGCTGCGCGTAGGAGATGATCCTGACGAAGCTGGACTCGTAGGCGGACTGGCCGAGCGCCGCGATGGCGGCCTTGTCGTAGTCGGTGCCGAGCGTGCCGGAGGTGCCGACGATCGGTCCCTTCCAGCCGGCCTGCTTCAGCTCGCCGAGCAGCACGCCGGCCGTCTGCGGGTCGGACTCGGTGATGATCACCTGCGGGTGGGCGGCGAGGATCTGGTGCACCTCGGTCTCGTAGGTGGTCTGGTCGAGCGCGAGCGCCACGTTCACCGCGATGGTCAGGCCCAGGTTCCTGGCCCCCGCGGTCAGTCCCGGCACGTTGCCCTGCGCGGCCTGGTCGTTGCCGAACACCGAGGCGATCCGGGTGAGCTTGGTGCCGAACTTGACGTAGGCGGCCAGCGTGTACCCGGCCACGTCGTCGCCCGGGGTGGTCCGCCAGAAGTACGGGTACGTGTTCTTGTCGAACTGGACGTCGCCGCCGACCGACAGCTCGGTGATGTGCGCCTGGTTGAACAGCGGGACGGTGGCGGACAGCAGGCCACTGTCACCGTCCACGATCCCGACCAGGTGCGGCGAGTTCGCGAGCATGCTGTTTGCGGCCGGCACGGCGTCCGCGGGCTCGCCCCGGTTGTCCACGATCGTGCACGTGACTGGGTGGCCGAGCACGCCGCCGTCCGCGTTGATCGCGCGCATCGCCGACACGCACCCGGTGTACTGGAAGTAGCCGTACGGCGCGTTGGGCCCGGTGAACGGGCTGAACTCGGCGATCTCCAGCGAGTAGGAACCGCCCGAGGAGGACGTCCCGCCGCTGGAGGCAGAGCCGCAGGCGGCGAGGGTGAGGGCGAGCCCGGCTACCGCGGCGGCGGCCGCGAGCCGGACCCCCGGCGAGGCCGGCCACCGGGTCCGGTGTGTGGTTGCTGACATGGCCACTCCTTGCATTGCTAGTGGTCAGCGCCCGCGGGGGCACGGACGCGGTGGGAGGGTGCGCTGCTCGACGGGCTGGCCGGGGGGTCATGTCAGATCGCCAGCGCGTCGAGGGTCTCGGGGGCGAACAGGTCCCGTGGCCTGGCCCCGTCCGTGGCGAGCCCCTGCTCGCGTGAGTAACGCAGGAAGGTGCTCAGCGTGTGCTCGTTGGCCCTGGTGAGGCCGTAGGACCAGTAGTCATCGCCCATCAGCGCCCGGGTCCGGTCGTACTCCTCGTACACCCAGGGCAGCACGAACGGCAGTGCGGCGGTCTCGTCAAGACCGGCGAAGGCAATGTCGCGGGCCTGCCGGAACGCCTTCACCAGCGAACTTGCCAGCCACCGGCTGCGCTCGTAGACCTCACGCCGGATGGCGACCACATGCATGATGGGGAAAATCTGGGTCTGCCGGTAGTAGTCCTCCTCGGCCGCCCGCACGTCCGGGAACAGCCGGCGTATCCGGGGGTCGCGGTCCAGGAACGGGCGCGGGGTGCGCGGGGTGTAGATGGCATCGATCTCGCCCGCCAGCAGCAGCTCCGACAGCGTGCGGCCGGGCGGGCAGCTGGTCACCTCCACCCCGTCGGGCAGGTCCGGGATGGCCACCTTCTCCTCCCGGCCGGGATGGTGCAGGCCGCCGGTGACGTACTGGACCGAGCTGACGGGGACGCCGTGGAAGTCAGCCAGGATCCCCCGGATCCAGACGTTGGCGGTCAGCTGGTATTCGGCGACTCCCACCCGGCGGCCCACCAGCTGCCCGGGCGCGGTGATGCCGGCCCCGGCGCTGACGTAGATCCCGTTGTGGCGGAAGGCCCGGGAGGGAAACACCGGGATGGCCACGAACTGCGCATCCTGCTGACGGGTGAGCACGAAGGTGGACAGCGACATCTCGGCGACGTCGAACTCCTCGTAGCGCACCATCCGGAAGAAGATCTCCTCCGGGGACAGGTCGAGCGTGGTGAGCTCGACCCCCTCCACCCGGACCCGGCCGTCGGCCAGCGCGCGGGTGCGGTCATAGTCGCCGCACGCCAGGGTGATCGCGAGCCGGCCCATCTTCGCTCCGCTGCCGCACCGCCCCCGCCGCCGCGGAGGTCAGTACGTCAATAGGTAGCTTGATACGTATGTGGGAATGTACATAGCAGGACTCTTCCCGGCAAGAGCTATATTCCTGGCAGACAGTCACGTCAGGAGGCTTGGACCCCATGTCCCTGCGACATGCCCTGCTCGCCATCCTCGCGGTGGAGCCGATGACCGGTTACGACCTGACCAAGCACTTCGACCGGTCGGCCGCCAACGTCTGGCACGCGCCGCACTCCCAGGTGTATCCGGAACTGCGCAAGCTGGAGGATGCGGGCCTGGTCACGGCGGAGTCGGTGACCCGAGGCGATCACGGCATTAAGCGCACCTACTCGATCACCGACGCGGGCCTGGACGTGCTCGTGAGCTGGGTCGAGGACGTGACGCCGCCGGCCCCGGAACGGGACGCCTTCCATCTGAAGGCGACGTACCTGGAGTACGGCTCGTATGCCAACGCCCGCCGCCAGTTCCAGGCCCACCTGGACTATCACGAGGAACTGCGGCATCGCTGGGAACTGCACGCCCAGGTGCTCGAGCGGCGCGAGACCGCGCTGATGGAGCGCCGGCTCAAGGTGATGCCGGAGGAACTGCATGACGCTCTGGTCGCCTACAAGGTCCACGTCTACCGCGGGCTGGCCGAGCGGGCGCGGCACGAGGCGCGCTGGGCGCGGCAGGGTATCGCCCTGGTGGATGCCCTGATGGCGGCGGCACCGGCGGGCGGCGCGGGCGGCGAGATCCCGGGCTTACCGGCGGGTCAGCCGATCAGCGCCTGATAGACGAGCTGGCGCAGCTGCGGGCGGATCCGGTAGGAGCTGGACGGCAGCAGCTGGGTGAAGAACGAGACGGTCAGCTCCTCCCGCGGGTCGATCCAGAAGACGGTGCTCGCGGCGCCACCCCAGGAAAGCTCGCCGTCGGAGCAGACCACCTTGGCCCGCACCGGGTCGATGACCACGGCGAAACCGAGGCCGAAACCGACCCCACGGAACGGGAAGTCGGGGTGCAGCGGCCGGCCGAACGTCTCCAGGTCGAGGCCGCCGGGCAGGTGATTGCGGCCCATGTAGGCGACGGTGGCCGGGCTCAGCAGCCGGGCGCCGTCCAGTTCCCCGGCCGGGCTGTCCGGCCGGTGCAGCAGCATCTGCAGGAACCGGTGATAGTCGGCGGCGGTGGAGACCAGGCCAGCGCCGCCGCTGAGCATCGCGGGCGGCTGGAGGGCGGCCGCGCCGAGCGTGTCCAGCCGGGTAGGCGTGCCGTCCGGCCCAGGGGTGTAGAGGGCGGCCAGCCGGGGGGTGTCGCTGCCGGTCACGAAGAACCGGGTCTCGGTCATGCCGAGCGGCTGCAGGATCCGGGTGGTGAAGAACTCGGCCAGGGTCTGCCCGGAGACCACCTCGACCACCCGGCCCAGCGCGTCGGTTGCGGCCGAGTAGTTCCACTCGGTCCCGGGCTGGAACAGCAGCGGGATGCCCGCCCAGATGTCGCACGCCTGGGCGAGGTTCACGCCCGGCGGCGTGTCCAGCTCGAACCCCGCCGCCCGGTACCTGGCATCCATCGGATGTACCCGGTGGAACCCGTAGGTCAGGCCGGCGGTGTGGGTGAGCAGATGCCAGATCCGCACCGGCTCGACCGCGGGGACGGTGAGCTGGCGCAGATCCGATCCGCCCGCGTAGACCCTGGCATCGGCGAAGGAGGGGATGAACGCGCTCACCGGGTCGGTGAGCTCGAAGCCGCCCTCCTCGTAGAGCATCATGGCCGCGACCGAGGTCACCGGCTTGGTCATGGAGTAGATCCGCCACAGGGTGCCCGGCTCGACCGGCCGCCCCGTCTCCAGGTCCGCCGATCCGCGCCAGGAGACGTGGGCCAGCCGGCCGTGCCGGCTGACCGTGATCAGCCAGCCGGGCAGCCGGCCCTCGTCGACGTAACGCGCGAAGTGCCGGTCGATCCGCTGCAGCCGGT
>DATDGI010000255.1:0-3068 GCA_036522155.1 Streptosporangiaceae bacterium | reverse complement strand
CGAATCAGGCGTGGGTCTGGTGTATCTGATTCCGCAGGCGGAGCGCCGCAGAACATCCGGTTCGGGACGGGTGAAGCGGTTGCCTGTGACGCGGTCCCGGTTCAGGTCATCGGGGGCTCGCTTGCCGGTCGGGCCGGTCCCCGGGAGGCAGCAGCTGAGCCTTCATGGTGTCGGCGAGCCAGTGCTGGAAACGCTGGTTGCTCCAGTTCCGCTCGATGACGAGGCGGTGGTACAGGCTGGTGTCGATCAGTACCCATATCAGGTCGCCGGCGTCGGCTGAGGGGCGGGGGAGGCCGGCCAGCTTGGAGCTGATGATCTGGACGAAGCCACGGGCTCCGCCGAGGCGTTCTGCCTGGATCTGCTCCCACATCGCGTGCACTTCGGGGTCGACCCCGGCAGCGCTGCGGAACGCCTCGTAGATCTTGGCCAGCCGGCTGCTGATGCTGGTGGCCAGCGCCGCGTACATCTCGATCGCCCGCGCGGGATCGGGCTCGGCGCGGATGGCCAGCGCCTCGGGGCGCTGCGGGAGCGGGACGGGCTCGTCATCGCCGACGGTGGCCGTGTCATAGGCGGCTCGGAGCAGTGCCGCCTTGCCGCCGACGGAGTTGAACACGGTGGCCCGGCTGACCCCGGCGGTTTCCGCGATCAGCTGGACGGACGGGGCTAGGTAGCCCTGCTCGGCGAACAGGCGGCTGGCGGCAGCGATGATCGCTGCCCGGGTCGCCCCGGCTTTGGCCGATCGCCGCGGCCACGCCGCGGCGAGGGCCATGTTGACGTCAGAGTTCATTAGACCTACAGTCTAATCAAGTGAGGGCGCCGGCCGGCAACGACCCGCGATGCGGAGCGCCGGGCAAGACGCGGGAGGCAGTACCGATGAACTCGAGGCTCGCGGCCCGCGCACCCGCCAGACCCGGATCGGACGTGCCGGTCAGCACGGCGGCGGTCAGGCGGCCGCCGCCGCGTTTCGCCGTGCACGCAGCGATGGGGCTGCACGCTGCCCTGCTCCGCGTGGCAGACCGGATGATGCCGGCCCATACGGCGGTGCTGCAACATGCCCACCAGTTCGCCAAGGCGCACCTGCTCTCCTCGGTGGCCGAGCTTGGAATAGCTGAGCATCTGGCCAGCGGGCCCAAGGATGCCAGCGATCTCGGCAGGCTGACCGGCTGTGATCCCGGTTCGCTGCACCGCGCGCTGCGTGCCGCCGCGGTGTTCGGCGTCGTGCGGCTGGACCGCCGCGGGCGGTTCCACACCACCCGGCTTCTCCGGCAGCTCAGGTCAGCCGACCCTGGCAGGGCCGCCGACTGGTGCCGCTACATCGGCTCCGCCGCGCAGCAGGCCGCCTGGACTGCGCTGTCACAGTCGATCCTGACCGGGGACAGCGCCTTCGGCTCGATCCACGGATGTTCCTCCTTCGAATGGTTCGCCGCCCATCCGGCGGAGGGACGGCAGTTCAACTCCGGCATCGCGGGCCTGACAGCCGCCGAGGCGCCCCTTATCGCCGGCGCCTACCCCTTCCCCGACGCCGCCGTTGTCTGCGACATCGGCGGCGGGACCGGAGCGCTGCTCGCCGAGGTGCTGCGCAGGCACCCGCGATCCCGGGGCATCCTGGTCGAGACGGCGAACGTGCTAGCCGAAGCCGCTCCCTTCTTGCGCGCGGCGGGCATCGCTGACCGGGTGGAACTCGCCGAGGGAGACATCTTCGGGGAGGTCTGCGGGACCGCTGACATCTACCTGCTCAAATGGGTCCTGCACGACTGGGATGACGCCACCTGCGAGGCGATCTTGCGCACGATCGGCACAGCGATGCCAGGCGGCGCGAAGCTCGTCGTGATCGAGGGCGTGCAAGACCGCAACTCACCCCACCCCCGCTTCTCCATGATCGATCTGCAGATGCTGGTCGCGACCGACGGCGGCCGCGAACGGTCGCTCTCCCAGCTTCTGCACCTAATCTCCGCAGCCGGCTTTCAGCCCGGCCGCACCCGGCGCACCGCCACCGACCTCGTCCTCCTCGAAGCCATCAAGCCCTAATCGGCACCAGGCCGTGACCGGGCGCGTGCCCCTTCACCGGCTCAGGTGCCGGGCAGCCCTCACGGCCACGCCAGGCCGCACACAGAACAGCCGGTTATGGCACAGTCCGGGCCACCACACTGGCAACCGGGTCGCCACCCCGATCGGCGGCTACGCGTGCGACACCGTGACCAGCGATCGTCACGCTGCGCGAGTGGCGCCTCCCCGGGCCTTTGGCCGGTCCAGTGGGCAGCTTGAGGACTGCAGGCACGCGTAAGCTAAGACCCGTGACCGCACAGCCGGCGGAGGACCCTGCAGATCCGCAGGTGATCCTGCGAGACCTCCCCGAACGAGAACGCGATGAGTTCCTCCGCCAGTACCACCAGGCAGTCGATGCCGCGCACAACCCCGCCGGTTACCAGCAGCTGCGGCGCCTTTTGCACGTATGGAGCCTGACCGCCATCGCCACCGGGCAGCCGGGCTACTACGAAGAACTCGCAGCCGCCCACGCGGGAACAGCCACCACCGTGCCTATCACCGACGCGATCCCGGACTGGACTGAACGAGCCGCTGCGGCCAGGAACCGGCAGTGATCTACCGGGTCGAACTGAGCGGCCGGGCGCTTAAACAAATGCAAGGGCTGCCGGGCCAGGCATTCGACAGCCTCATCGAGGCCATGGCCGATGTGGCCGGCTATCCCGACGACCAGGACTCCGGCGGGTGCCAGCCGCTGGCGCGGCGCGCCCTGGCGGCTGGAGGGACATGGCCACGGGGCACGTTTTCCCGTCAGGGAGCATGCACCGGTGGTTCCCGGCTGTGGTTACCGAGTCTCCGATCAGCATTTCAAAAAATAATATCCAGCTGCGAAAACTCTGGTGGGCGCAACTGGGATCGAACCAGTGACCACCCGCTTGTAAGGCGGGTGCTCTTCCGCTGAGCTATGCGCCCCTGCGTTCTGGGCGCCATAGGACACCGGGAACGCAGCCAGCGTACCGGTTCGGGGCCCACGGCCGTTGCGGCGGTTGGCGCGCCAGGTGCTGGCGGTCCTGCTTACCGGGAGA
>DATDGI010000254.1:0-4196 GCA_036522155.1 Streptosporangiaceae bacterium | reverse complement strand
GGTTCTTGTCCGTGACGAGCCGACTGGGAGTACCCGCGTGACCATCGCATCGCTGCCGGACTGGGATCTGATCACCACCAAGAACCTGGAGATCCGCAAGCGCCGCGGACTCATGATCACCATGGTGGTGCTGATCGTGCTGCCGACGGTCCTCTTCCTCGGCCTGCGCCTGCTGTTCCACGCGATCGATCCGCACACCTACGCCCCGGCCGGCAACCCGGGCCTTTTCTCCCAGCTGGTCAACTTGACGGCCGAGTTCGGGTTCATCGCCGCCGCGGCGCTCGGCGCGGCCGCCGGGACCACGGACCTGACCGACGGCATGTTCCGCCACCTCGTCATCACCGGCCGGTCGCGGCTGGCCCTCTACCTGGCCCGCATCCCGGCCGGCCTGGCCATCATCGTCCCGCTCGTCGCCCTGGCGTTCGCGATGAACTGCCTGGTCACCACCTACGAGGGCATCCCGAACCCCACGTCGGTCGCCCTGTACGGCCTTAACGTCCCGGAGCATCTCGATGCCGCCGAGCTGCAGACCTGGCTCCTGCAGCGCCCGCAGTATGACGCCAACAACGGATTGCCCGTCGGCCTGGGATTGCCCGTCGGCCCGAGGGCCACCACCCCAGCGCAGATCCGCTCGGCGATCGACAAGAACATGGCCAGCCTCTACGACGACTACCTCAGCTCCGAGACCAGCGGCTCGAACCCGGCGGACAACGAGATGGTCAAGATCGGGCTGTGGCTCGAGCTCGATATCGGGATCGGCTTCCTGGTGGGCCTCGGCTTCGGCTCGCTCACCGGGCAGCGGACGACCACGACCATCGTGCTGATCGCGCTGGAGATCATCGTGACCCCGCTCCTGGCCCGCGTGCAGCTCCCCTACTTCATCGATGGCGAGCGGCTCGTCGTCGGCATCCCGATGGACCAGCTCCGCCCCGCGGCGCTGGGGGCGGGTACCGGCGCGCCCGGAGGAGGAGGCGGCGGCGGCCCAGGGCATCTGCTGTTCGGCGGGCAGGGTGCCCTCGGCATCCCCCCGATGCCGACCTGGGCGATGATCTCGGTGATCGCCGGCTGGATCGTCGGCTGGTCGGTGATCGGAGCATGGCGGATGGTCACCCGTGACGCATGAGCGGGGAATCGCCCGCGATCAGCTGGGCTGACTTGCCCCGCGCAGGCGCGCCACGGTGGCGCGGAGCTCGGCCACCTCACGCGTGAGTTCGGCGACCCGGGCCGGGTCGCCGGGGGTCCCGGGGGGCGGCGCGGGCTCGCGCGACTCGGCGATCTCGCGGATCCGGCGGATCTCCTGGTAGAGCGAGTCCAGGCCGTCGGGTGCCTGGCCCGCGCTGTGCAGGGGTGCCCCGCAGTGGGGGCAGTGGGGTGCCTCGCTCACCTTGGCTCCGCGCGGACTCGGCCGGCCGGGCCGTGGCGATGCCGGTGACACGGCCCCGTCCGCACGCTATGCGCGGCCCGGAGTGGGGGCAATGAGCCGCGCCCCAAAACCCGGCCGCCGGTTTGTGAGGCAGTTCACAAGGGCCGGGCCGGGGTGGCCGCCCAGCCCCAGACCCTGGCCGCCAGCGGGCCCGGCCAGGTCACCCGCGCCCGCCCGGGCTTGTGGCCGGACTCAAAGTGCTGCCGAGCAACCTTGTGCCAGCGCCCGGTGTGCCCAACCCGGCCAGGACGCACACTGAAATAGCCGGGAAAAGAGTGCCCGTTAACAGCGATGCGCCTCGGGCCGGCCACCGGAATCAAGGGCCCTGGAGTGTTTTCGGAGGACCTGTGGGAACCAGCTTCAGGGCGCTTTCCGATGAACCAGGCATGGTGCTTACCGGGCCACCGGCAGCGCCCGCTGACAGTCCACCAGCGCCCACCGTGACCTGGCTAAAGGCAGGGGCTGCGGGCCGGCCGGAGGCCGGTCGTTATGCCGATGCAGGCCGGTTGCCCCGCCACTGCCCGGGTCAGCCGGGAATCGCCGCGGCGGTGTCCAGTTACCTGTTTACCAGCGGCGCGAACATCACCCAATCCCAGCCGTGCTCGGCGGATCCTTTCGGCGGGTCATTCTTTCTCCGGGCCGAGTTCCATCTGGACGCGCTGGCAGGACGTTCCGGCGCCGTCAGGTGATGAGCCCGCGGACGGGCACCGGCCCGCGGGACCGCACGGCCAGCCCGGGCGGGGGCACCGCGCGGCCGCTGCCGGCCCGCCCCCGGCTGCCCGGCTGGCTGGTGTACCGGATCCAGCCGCTGCTGGCGCCGAGACCCGGCCTCCGCTGGCTGGCCGGCTGGCTGGAGCGCTCCCGGACCCGGTACCGGCTGTTCACGGCGGCCGAGAAGACGGTCAAGCAGGAGATCTTCGGGTGCCGCATGTGCGGGCAGTGCGCGCTCCCGGTCACCGGGTACGCCTGCCCGATGACCTGCCCCAAGCAGCTGCGCAACGGCCCGTGCGGCGGGGTCGGCAGCGATGGCTCGTGCGAGGTGGAGCCGGGCCTGCGCTGTGTCTGGCTGATCGCCTACGAGCGGGCCGAGGCCGGCGGCCGGGTCAGCGACCTGCAGTTGCTGCAGCGCCCGGTCGACCACCGGGGCTGGGGGCAGAGTTCGTGGGTCAGCTACTGGCAGGGCCGCGACGCCGGCCTGTGGGCCGCGGCCGGCGACGGCCCCGGCGCGCGGCCGCCGCTGCGGGCCGGCACGGCCGGCGATGGCCCGGGACCGCGATGACCAGCCTGCCGTCGCTGCGCCGCCGTCTGGAATCGGCCGGGACCGTCGTCACCGCCGAGGTCGGCCCGCCGCGCGGCGCCGACCCGGAGGTCGTCCGCCGGAAGGTGACCGCGCTGCGCGGCTGGGTGGATGCGGTGAACATCACCGATGGCCAGAACGCGCACGTGCGCATGTCGAGCTGGGCGGGCAGCCTGCTCGCACTGGCCGCCGGGGTGCCGCCGCTCATGCAGCTCACCTGCCGCGACCGCAACCGGATCGCGCTCCAGTCCGACCTGCTGGCCGCCGCCGCCCTGGGCATCCCCGGGGTGGTGGTGATGACCGGCGACCACCCCAGGTTCGGTGACCACCCGGAGGCCAAGCCGGTTTTCGATCTCGACAGCGTCCAGCTGCTGTGGGCCGCGCGCACCATGCGCGACGAAGGCCGGCTGATGTCCGGCCAGCCGCTGAAACCGGCGCCGGACTGGCTGATCGGCGCGGTCGAGAACCCGTTCGCCCCGCCCACCGGGTTCCGTGCCGCCCGGCTCGGCAAGAAGGTCGCCGCCGGGGCCGAGTTCGTGCAGACCCAGTTCGTGTTCGACGTCCCCGCCTTCACCCGGTGGCTGGCCGACGTCCGGGATCTCGGGCTGGACCGCCGGTGCAAGGTGCTGGCCGGGGTCGGGCCGGTCCGCTCGCTGCGGGCGCTGGAGTACCTGCGCCGCAACGTCCCCGGCATGTCCATCCCGGACGAGGTCAGCCGGCGGCTGCGCGGGGTGCCCGCCGACCGGGTGGAGCAGGAAGGGCTCGCGCTGTGCGCGGAGACCATTCAGCAGGTGCTGGCCATCCCCGGGGTCAGCGGCGTGCATGTGATGGCGCCCGGCTTCGAGCACGGCATACCGGACATCCTCGGCCGGGCCGGGCTGCTGCCCGCCGGGGTGGGCAGGAGCGGCCATGCGGATTGACATCCGGCCGGTCAGCAGGCTGCACGGGCCCGGCGCGATCGACGTCCCGGCCGCGCTGGCCCCCGTCTTCGCCGCGCTGGCCGACGCCCCGGTGGAGCTGGCCACGCTGCGGGTGGTCTGCGACTGGATCCAGTACCGGCACAACTTCGCCGAGCCCGTCACCGCCCGGCCGGTCCTGGCCGACCGGCACGCCGCCGCCCACGACACCCTGGAGATCGGCATCGACCTGCGCCGCAGCGGCGAGACCGACCTGGCGACGCAGGTCAAGCAGGTGCTGGCGGCCCCGGCCGACAGCCCGGGCAAGGTCGTGCTCGAGACGTGGCGGCCGGCCAGGGACAGCTGCATCTGGCAGTTCAACACCCTTTACTGGCAGGCCCTGTCCAGCTGGGAACGCGCCACCGGGCGGGACTACGAGCAGGCGCTGCCCGGCGGGGAGAGCGACGCCCGCAACACCCAGGCGGTCAGGGAGATGATCCTGGAGCTGTTCGCCGTCTGGGACGAACTGGCCGCCAGCCCGGTGGGATGGCCGCCACGGGCCGTGGTCTTGGTGACCGGG
>DATDGI010000253.1:0-1581 GCA_036522155.1 Streptosporangiaceae bacterium | reverse complement strand
AGCAGTTGCACGGCCGGGGTGAGGTCCGGGACGGCGATGCGATCGAGCAGGCGAGCGCACGCTCGCTCACCGAGCATGCGAACGGGCTGGAGGACGGACGTGAGCGGGGGGTCGAACAGGCTCGCCGGGTAGATATCGTCGAAGCCGACCACCGCCACCTCGTCGGGTACCCGCACGCCGGCCGCCGCGAAGGCCCGCAGTACCCCGATCGCCATCTGGTCGTTGGCGCACACGACCGCATCGGGCAGCGCGCCACCGTGCCTGGCCAGCAGGTTTTCACCGGCTTGTTCGCCGCTTCGCGTGCTGAAGATGCCGTGCTCGGAGCCGATAAGCTGGCATTGCGGATTGTCGCGCAGCACGTGGTGGAGACCGAGCCGCCGCTCGATGGCGTCGGGTGCATCCAGCGGGCCGTCCACATGGAACAGTCGCTTGGTGCCGTGATCGGCAATCAGGTGGGTGACGACCGCCGCCGACCCGGAGAAGTTGTCGGCCGCCACCACGTCGGCCGTCCGGTCGCCTGGCGTCCCGGCTATGATCACCACGGGGACTCGCGCGGCCAGGCGTTTGATATGACGGGCGCCGATGAACCCTTCGCCGATGAGGATTCCGTCCACCTTGCCCGAGAACGCGTCCAGCCGGGCGACATCCGGCTCGCCCATCCCATCTGACTGCATGAAAGTGATCAGCAGCGACCAGTTGTGGGAGCGAACGTGCTCCTCGACTCCGCGCAGCACCTGGTCGTAGTAGAGCAGCCCGGCGTTCTCTAGGGCGTAGTCCACCTCCCGCTCTTTGCACACCAGGCCGATGACGTCCTTGCGGCCGCGGGACAGGCTCTGCGCGGCGCCGTCGGGAACGTAGCCAAGCTCCTCGATGGCCCGCAGCACTCGAGTTCTCGTATCGTCGCGGACCCGGTCCTGGCCGTGCACGACCCGCGAAACAGTGGCCGTGGAGACCCCGGCCAGCCGCGCTACATCGTAGAGCGTTACCACGTCTGTTCGATCAGCCGCACCACTGTGAGCCCCTTGCATCAACGTGATGTAAACGTTTACATCGGAAATCTAAGCGCTTACACTAACCCTCAGCACAGGGCCGGTCAAGGAGCGTTATCTAGATGCGACTTGCGAGGGCACGGTGTACGTCCGGGTTGGCGCAGATCTGAATGGTGCGAGTTTCGAACAAGAGCACGGTCCATGGTCGCGGACAAGGGAGAGGCTGATGACTACTGCGAACGGTGCCCTGGGGTTTCCCGCAGGCTTCGCCTGGGGATCGGCGACGGCCGCCTACCAGATCGAAGGGGCGGCGAGCACCGACGGCAGGGGCCCGTCGGTGTGGGACACCTTCAGCCATGCGCCCGGCAACGTCCGCGGCGGGGACACCGGCGACATCGCCTGCGACGCCTATCACCGTTACCGGGAGGACGTCGCGCTGATGGCCTCCCTCGGTCTGAAGGCCTACCGGTTCTCCATCTCCTGGCCGCGCGTGCAGCCCGGCGGCCGCGGCCCGGCCAACTCCAAGGGCCTGGACTACTACCGAGCGCTGCTGGACGAGCTCGCCGAGCACGGCATCACGGCCACGGCCACG
>DATDGI010000252.1:0-1899 GCA_036522155.1 Streptosporangiaceae bacterium | reverse complement strand
GGCAGCAGCTGCTCGAACAGCGGAATCGGGTCCCGGGCGATGGCGAAGCGAAGCTTGTTGTTCTCGTCGATCTTGACGACGCGCTCATGCCAGCCGTCGGCGCACATCACGGCTTGATGGACCGGCAGCGAATCGAAGAATTCGTTGGCCAGGATGATCATCGGGGCGTCCGGCACCTGGTCGAGCGACTGGTGCCAGGTGAACGGCACCCCGAGGCCGCCGACGAACTGGCGTTGGCGCTGCTCCAGGACCGGGCTGATCTCCACCATGTGGACCGCGACGGCTGAGCGGAATTCCGGCATCACATGCGCGGCGCGCAAGGCGTCCTGCATCATGGTGCCGCGGCCGGGACCAAGCTCCACCAGCATGATCTGCTCGGGCGAGCCCATCTGGCGCCAGATCGAGCCCGCCCACAGGCCGATGAGCTCGCCGAACATCTGGCTGATCTCGGGCGCGGTGGTGAAGTCGCCGGCAGCGCCGAACGGTTCCTGCGTGATGTAGTAACCGAGCTCGGGGTGGCTGAGGCACAGCGACATGTAATGCATGACCGGCATCGGGCCCGCGATGGTGATGCGCCGGCGGATCTCGGTTTCCAGCGGTGGATATTTGTCTGCCATCAGGTGCCACTTAGGCGCGGGCGCCGCCGCGCCACCATGAGAAACGCGATGCCGGCCAGCATCAGCGGCAGCGACAGCAGCATGCCCATGGTGAGGCCCTGCCACAAGAATCCGAGCTGCACGTCCGGTTCCCGGAACAGCTCGCAGAAGATGCGGATCATCCCGTAGCCGAGGGCGAATGACCCGATGATGGTGCCGGGCCGCTTGAGCGCGCCGGCGCGCACCATCAGCCCCAGCACCACGAACAACACGATGCCCTCGAGGCTCGCCTCGTAGAGCTGGCTCGGGTGGCGGGCCAGCGGCCCGCCGTTCGGAAACACCATGGCCCAGGGCACATCGCTCGCGCGTCCCCACAGCTCGCCATTGATGAAATTGGCGATGCGGCCGAGGAACAGCCCGATCGGCGCGGCCGCGCAGGTCACGTCGCCGAGCGACAGGAACGGAATACCGCGGTGGCGGGCGAACAGGACCACGGCCGCGACGCAGCCCAGGAAGCCGCCGTGAAACGACATGCCGCCCTTCCACAGCTGCAGGATCTCGGCCGGGTTGGCGACGAAATAGGGGAGATTGTAGAACAGCACATAGCCGGTGCGCCCGCCCAGGATGATGCCCAGCGTCACCCACAGAACGAAATCATCGAAATCCACGACCGTCATGGGGGCGGCGCCGCCCCAATACTTCTCGGTGCGGATCAAATGGCGCGCATAGAGCCAGCCCGCCAGGATGCCCACGATATAGGCCAGCGCATACCAGCGAATCGCGAGCGGCCCCAGACGCACCAGGATCGGGTCGAAAGCCGGGAAGGGGATGACGTAGAGCATAGATGATGTCGGATGACTGATGTCGGGTGGCCGAGACGTCCGAGGTCAGAGCATCTTGTTCATTGGCACGCAACCGGGCCTCGAGGCAACGTCCTATCCACTATGTGACATCTGATCTCTGGACATCCTGTCCTCTTGCGGCCGCGCGCCGCAATCGCCATTGTTTTGCTGCCGCGGCGGCCCGCGGGCGGAGTCGTAGATGACCCAGACCAGCAACCGGTTCTTGGACGAGATGGCGCGGCTGATGAACGACGCGGCCGGCGTCGCCCAGGGCTTCCGCCGCGAGGTCGAGACGCTGTTCCGCGCCCAGGCGGAGCGCTGGCTGCAGGATCTCGATCTGGTCAAGCGCGAGGAATTCGAAGCCGTCAAGGACATGGCCCGCCTCGCCCGCGAGGAGAACGAGGCCCTTGCCGCCCGCGTCACCGCCCTCGAGGCGGCCGTCGGCAAGTCGGGAACGTGAG
>DATDGI010000251.1:0-7308 GCA_036522155.1 Streptosporangiaceae bacterium | reverse complement strand
GCCATGCCCCATGCGCGGCTCACGGTGGCGATCACCGGGACCGGCGAGTTCGGCCCGCACGGGGCGGACGAGGTGGACATCCGGCTGGCCGCGCACCCGGGGGCACCCTCGCTGCCGCTGGGCAAGGGCGCGTCCGGCGGTGAGCTGTCCCGGGTCATGCTGGCCATCGAAGTGGTGTTCGCCGGGGCCGACCCGGTGCCGACCTTCGTGTTCGACGAGGTGGACGCCGGGGTGGGCGGCCAGGCGGCCACCGAGATCGGGCGCAGGCTGGCCCGGCTGGCCCGGCTGGCGCAGGTGATCGTGGTCACCCACCTGCCACAGGTCGCCGCCTACGCGGACGCCCACCTCGTGGTGGAGAAGGCCGACGACGGCTCGGTCACCCGCAGCGGCGTCACCCGGCTGGATGATACGGCCCGGGTCGTCGAGCTGTCCCGGATGCTGGCGGGCCTGGCGGACTCGGAGTTCGGCCGGGCGCACGCGGGGGAGCTCCTGGCCGCCGCCGCGGCCGAGCGGGCCGGTCTGCAGCGGGCCGGGACCTGAGCGGCCTGCTGATCTGGCAGTATGGCAATGATGATCGGCCAGTTCCGCAAGCTCCCGATAAAGCACCGGCCCAGGCCAGATGACCTGCCCGGTGTATCGGGGCCCGCCCGGCTCGGCCGCCGGACCAAGATCCTGACCAAACGGCTGGCCGCGGGCGACATCGCCATCATCGACCACGTGGACCTGGACCGGGTGAGCGCCGACGCGCTGATCACCTGCCAGGTCGCCGCGGTGGTGAACGCGGCCACGAGCATCAGCGGCCGGTATCCCAACCCGGGGCCGCAGCTGCTGGTGGACGCCGGCATCCCGCTGGTGGACGAGGCCGGGCCGGACCTGTTCGCCCGGGTCAGCGAGGGGAAGCCGGTCCGGCTCGACGGCGACACCCTGTACGCCGGGGACGAGGTCATCGCCAAGGGCAAGGTGCAGACCACGGAATCGGTCGCGGCCGCGATGGCCGAGGCCAAGGCGGGGATGGCCGCCCAGCTGCGGGCGTTCGTCACCAACACGCTGGACTACATGACCCGCGACGGTGAGCTGATCATCGCCGGGATCACCGGCCCCGAGCTGCGCACGAAGATCGAGGGCCGGCACGTGCTGGTGGTGGTGCGGGGCTACCACCTGCGCGAGGATCTGGCCGCCCTGCGCTCCTACATCCGGGAGTTCAAGCCCCTCATGATCGGGGTGGACGGCGGGGCCGACACCTTGCTGGTGGCGGGGTACCGGCCCCATCTCATCGTCGGCGACATGGATTCGGTGTCGGACAGCGGGCTGCGCTGCGGGGCCGAGCTGGTGGTGCACGCCTACCCGGACGGCCGGGCGCCCGGGCTGGCCCGGGTGCAGCGGCTTGGCCTGCCGGCGGTGCTCTATCCCAGCCCGGGGACCAGCGAGGATGTCGCGCTGCTGATGGCCGACGAGAAGGGGGCCAGCCTGATCGTCGCCGTCGGCACCCACTACACCCTGGACGAGTTCCTGGACAAGGGCCGGGATGGTCACTCCAGCACCTGGCTCACCCGGCTGCGGGTGGGCGGGAAGCTGGTCGACGCCAAGGGCGTAAGCCGCCTGTACCGGCCGCGGGTGTCCGGCTGGGCGCTGATGGTGCTCGTGCTGGCCGCGGTTGCCACTATCCTCGTGGCGATGGCCGTCATCCCGGCCGGGCAGATCTTCCTCAGCTATCTCAGCGCCCAGTGGGATGCGGTCAGGTACTGGCTGACTGGACTGCTGTAAAACCTCATGATCGATTTTCGCTATCACCTCGTATCTATCGTCGCGGTCTTCCTGGCCCTGGGCCTGGGGATCCTGCTCGGCGCGACCGCGCTGCAGCCCGGCACCCTCGGGGTGCTGGAAAAGACATCCCAGCAGGAGCGCCGCCAGATCGATAACGCGCTGGCCGCCAACGGCCAGCTGACCCGCCAGCTCAGCGGCGACGATCAGGTGGCCGCGGCGGCCGCCCCCCAGCTGCTGCACCAGTTGCTGGCCGGCCAGCGGGTGGTGCTGGTGGAGGCGCCCGGGGCCGCGGCCCAGGCCGTCACCGGTACCAGCCAGGCGCTGACCGAGGCCGGCGCCACCATCAGCGGCCAGGTGCAGCTGCAGGGCAAGTTCTTCGACTTCAGCCCGCCCACCCAGGAGCAGCTCGGCCAGCTCGCCCAGCACTACGCACCGGTGGGGGCCAACCTGCGGGGCAGCGAGCTGGCCCAGGCATCCGAGGCGCTGGCCAAGGCCATCCTTACCCGGGACGGTCCCGGGCAGCCGGTGGCGGGGATACCGGACGCCACCAGCGCCGCCCTGCTCAACGGCCTGGGGGCGGGCGGTTTCCTGACCGACAGCGGGCAGCCCTACGCCCGCGCCACGCTCGCGGTCATGGTCATCCCGCAGACCCCGCCCTCCACCGACGACTCCAACCAGACCAGCCAGGCCCTGGTGACCCTGGCCCAGCAGCTCAACCTGGCGGGCCAGGGCACGGTCGTGGCCGGCACGGTGGCCGGATCCGGCCCCGGCAGCGCCATCGACGTCATGCGGGCCGGCGGCCGGGCCGGCCACCTGTCCAGCGTGGATGACGCCGACCGGGTGATCGGGCAGATCGTGGTGGCCCAGGCCCTGTACAACCAGCTCCGGCGGATCAGCGGCAGCTACGGTGCGCTCGGCACCGCCGCGTCGGGCGGCCCCAGCCCGGCACCGACCCCATCCGCCTCACCGAGCGCCAGCCCGCTGGCCTCGGGGGCCCACGGCACCATCCGGCCGGGGAAGTCATGAGCCGCGGGCGGCGGATAGCAGGGACCGTCATCGGTGCGGGCCTGGCGGCAGGCACCGCCCGGGCGGTCGGTGCCGCGCTGGCCCGGCGGCCACCCGGCGGCGCTGCCACCTGGACCCGGACCAACCATCGCGGTGAGCCGGTCAGCCTGCTGGCCGGCCCGGCGCTGGCGGTGGCCGCGGTCGTGGCCGCAGCGGTCACCCCCGGCCTGCCCGCGCGGACCAGGGCGGCGCTGGTGACGGCGGGCGCCGGGGCGGCGGCGCTGGGCGGCTACGACGACCTGGCCGGGCGCGGTGACCGGCGCGGGTTCCGCGGCCATCTGGGGGCGCTGGCCCGCGGCGAGGTGACCACCGGCGCGGTGAAGCTGGCCGGAATCGGCGCGGCCGGGCTGGCGGCCGCGGCGCTGGCCGGCGGCGGTCCGGCCGACGTGATCGTCAATGCCGGGCTTGTGGCGGGCGGCGCGAACCTGGTCAACCTGTTCGACCTGCGCCCCGGGCGGGCCATCAAGGTCGCGCTGACCGGGGCGGCGCTGCTGGCCGTGGCCGGGCCCAGCGGCACCGCGCCCGCCGTGGCCGGGCCGGCCGGGGCGGCGGCGGCGCTGCTGCCGGACGACCTGGCGGAGCGGGTCATGCTGGGCGATGCCGGGGCGAACTGCCTGGGGGCGATGCTGGGCGTGGCCGCCGCGGCCCGGCTCAGCCTGCCCGCCCGGGTGGCGCTGCTGGCCGGGATCGCCGGCCTGACCGTGGCCAGCGAGGTGGTCAGCTTCACCGCCGTGATCGAGCGGACACCGGCCCTGCACCGGCTGGACATGCTGGGCCGCCGGCCACCCGGCCCTCGCCCGGCCGCCGGCCCCAGCGACCGGCCACCCGAGCCTGGCCGGGCGGCAGAGCCCACCGTCATCGCGCCGTGACCGGCCCACCGGCCCAGGTGACCGGACCCGGGCTGATCCGGCTGGCGGGGCGGGGCATCGGGCGCGCCGCCGTGCTCATCGGGGCGATCACCGTGCTGGCCCGGGTCGTCGGGTTCGGCCGCCAGCTGGTGTTCGCGCACACGGTCGGCAACCACTGCCTGGGCACCGCGTATGCCACCGCCAACCAGGTGCCGAACATCGTCTACGACGTGGTCCTCGGCGGCGCGCTCACCAGCGTGGTGGTGCCGGTGCTGGCCGGGGCCGCCGCCCGCCGGTCTGCGGGCACGGAGGCCGGCCCGGAGGCCGGCGCGGAGGCCGCCCCGGTGGCCGGCCAGGTCGCCGCCCCGGCCGCCGGGCCCGACCAGCAGGCCAGCCAGATCGCCTCCGCGCTGCTGACCTGGACGGTGATCCTGCTGGTACCGGTCAGCCTGCTGCTCGTGGTGCTGGCCCGCCCGCTGACCTCGCTGCTGCTGGCGGGGGTTCCCGGCTGCGACGTGGCCCGCACCGAAACGGTGAGCTCGCAGATGCTGGCGGTGTTCGCCCCGCAGATCCTGCTCTACGGGCTGGCGGTCGTCCTGTACGGGATCCTGCAGGCGCACCGCCGGTTCACCGCCCCCGCACTGGCCCCGGTAGTGTCCAGCCTGGTGGTGATCGCGGCCTACATCGCCTTCCTGCCGCTGGGCGCCGGATCCCAGAATCACCTGGCCAGCCTGACGGGGACGGCTGAGCTGGTGCTGTCGGTCGGCACCACCGCCGGGGTGGTGGCGCTGGTCCTCACCGCGATCGGCCCGGCGTTGCGGCTGCGGCTGCGGCTACGGCCCGCGCTGCGGTTCCCCGGCGGCGTGGCCCGGCGGGTGCGGGGGCTGGCCCTGGTGGGGGTGGCCGTGCTGGTGGCGCAGGATACCTCCCTGGTGGCGGTGATGGTCCTGGCCAACGGGCATGAGGGGCATGGCGCGCTGGTGCTCTACAACTACGGCTGGCAGATGTTCTTCGTGCCCTACGCGGTGCTCGCCGTCCCCATCGCCACCAGCGCCTTCCCGGTGCTCTCGGCCGGTGACGGGGCCGGCTTCGACTCGACCGCCGCCGCCGCCACCCGGGCGGTGACCCTGGTGTCGTGCCTGGGGGCGGCGCTGCTGGCCGGGGCGGCGGTGCCGGCCGCCCATTTGTTCGCGACCGGCCCGGGCCAGGCGCGCCAGCTGGCCTTCGCCTTCGCCGCCTTCGCCCCCGGGCTGGTCGGGTACGGCCTGGCCGCGCACCTGTCCCGGGTCCTGTTCGCCTGCCAGCGCAGCCGGGTAGCCGCGATCGCGCTGGTGGCCGGCTGGCTGCTGGTGATCGCGACCGATGTCGCCGCCGTTCCGGCCGTGCCGCCCCGGTGGGTGGTGCCGGTGCTGGCCGTCGGCAACACGGTGGGCCTGACCATCGCCGGGCTGGCCCTGCTGGCCGCGGTCCGGTCGGCCCGCGGCCCGGTGGCCCTGTGCGGGGCGGGCCGGGCGGCGGCGGCCGGGCTGGCGGGCGCGGTGGCCGGGGCCGGCGCCGGGGCGCTGGTCTCGGCCGGGCTGCCGGTGTCCGGCTTCGCCCGCAACGCGGCCGTCGCCCTGCTGGCCTGCCTGGCCGCGGCGGCGGCGTTCGCCGCGGTGGCGATGGCCCTGGACGGGGGCGACCTGCGGGCCCTGGCCGGCCGCGCGCGGGCGCGGATCGCCCGGCGGCCGGCATGAGGATCGCCATGGTGCTGGGGACCGCCGCCGGCGGGACGGCCAGCCACGTGGCCATGCTGGCGGCGGGGTGCACCGAGCGCGGGCACCAGGTGACGGTGTACGGCCCGGACCGGACCGCCGGGTTCTTCCCGGCCGTCAGCTTCGCACCGGTCGGCATCGGTGACCGCCCGCGGCCGGACCGCGACCTGGCCACGGTGCTGCGGCTGCGCGGGCTGCTTTCGCGCTCCCGGCCGGAGGTGGTGCATGCGCACGGGCTGCGGGCCGGGGCGGTCACCGCGCTGGCCGTGCTGGCGGTCCCGGGCCGGGCCCGTATCCCGCTCGCCGTCACGGTCCACAACGCCCCGCCCGGCGGGGGCTGGGCCCGGGCCGTGCATGGCCTGCTCGAGCGGCTCACGGCGCGCCGGGCGGACGCGGTGGCCTGCGTGTCCGAAGATCTGTCGGCCCGGATGCGGAGCCGCGGCGCCCGCGATGTGAGCTGGGCGCCGGTGCCCGCCCGGCCGGTCCCGGCGCCGGAAGCCGGGGAAGTGGCGGCGATCCGGGCCGGTCTGGCCGGTGACGGCCAGCCGGTGGTGCTGGCGGCAGGCCGGCTGGCCCCGCAGAAGGGGTTTGCCACCCTGCTCACCGCGGCCGCCCACTGGCAGAACCGCGACCCGTGCCCGGTGCTGGTGCTGGCCGGCCAGGGGCCGCTGGACCAGGCGCTGCGGGCGCAGGCGGACGCGACCGGCATCCGGATGCGGTTCCTTGGCCAGCGCGAGGACGTGCCGGCCCTGCTGGCCGGGGCGGACGTGGTGGCGGTGCCGTCGGTCTGGGAGGGGCAGCCGCTGATCGTGCAGGAGGCGCTGCGCGCCGGGCGTCCGCTGGTCGCTTCCCGCACCGGCGGCATACCGGAACTCACCGGTGGCGACGCGGCGGTCCTGGTCCCGCCCGGTGACGCCGCGGCCCTGGCCGGCGCGGTGCTCTCGGTGCTCGACGACCCGGCGCTAGCGGCGAAACTCAGTGCGGCCGCATTTTCCCGCGCGGCGGGCCTTCCCGGCGAACCGGACGCCGTTGCCGCCGCGCTTGCTCTTTACCAGCGGATTACCAACCGCCGAACGGGTGCTTAAGGCGGAGGACCAGTCCGTTGTCGCATTACGTATTTTCTTAGTAGCAGTTAGCTATTCCGCTTGAACCGCACCTCCGGATATGTTCGGCTGTTCTCCTGGGGCCGCTTTCGGAATCATTTCGGGCGGCCCGGGGGAAATGACATGCACATGGGAAAGGGCCAGCCCTCACGGCTGGCGGGCGTTCCGGGTACTGGCGGCCAGCAGGCGGCATCGCCGAACGGCCAGCCGGGTAGTGGCCCTCTGCCCGCGCCCCGGGCGGCCCTGCGCTCGGTGCCGGACCCGAGCGCGGCCATGGCGGCCGAAGACCAGCGGCCGCCGGAGCCGGATCAGCCCAGGCCCGCGGGCTCGTCCAGCCTGCCCCGCCGGACCAAGCAGCCGGACCGGCCCGGGATCCCGCACCGGCCACGGCCAGCGGACCGGCCCCTCCTGCCGGACCGGCTGATACTCCCCGGCCAGCCCGTGATGGCGAATCCGCCGCCCCCGCCGCCTCCACCAGCACCGCCCAAGCCACCGCAGCCGTCCTGGCCCAGCGTGCTGGTCACGACCGTACGGCTGTGGCTCAGGCGCCGGCTGCGCATCCTGTGGCCGGCCACGGCCGGGTGGCGGGTGGTCATGGTGATCGCCCTGGTGGCCGTGGTCTTCGCGGCCGGCGCGGTCACGGTCAGGCTGGTGGCGGGCCGGAGCCAGGCCGGCCCGTCCGGAGCCAGCCCGTCCGGGGCCGGCCCGTCCGGGGCCGTCCGGCTAGGCGGCGGCGGCCCGGCGCTGGCGGCGGCGGCCGCGCAGCAGCGGCTG
>DATDGI010000250.1:0-22772 GCA_036522155.1 Streptosporangiaceae bacterium | reverse complement strand
CCGCGGCCGGGGCGGCCGCGAGCAGCCGGGTGAGATAGTCCGGCTGCTGCCCGGCCACGGCCTGGCTGATGACCTCGCTGGTGGCGGCGCCGATGCCGGGCAGCGCCTGCAGCGTGCCGTCACCGATCCGCTGGCTCAGCTCACCCGGGGGCAGATCCTCCAGCACGGCGGCGGCGCGGCGGAACGCCCTGACCCGGTAGGTGGGCGCGCTGGCCCGTTCCAGCTGGAAGGCGATCTGGCGCAGCGCTTGTACCGGATCCACCCCTCATGCTTATCAGGCGCTGCGCCGGCGCCCCACCCGGCCGGTGCCCGGCACCCGGTCCGGCACGGTCCCGTCGCCGTCCGCCCGCAGCCGCCGCCGCAGGCGCAGCCGCTCGGTCTCACCCAGGCCGCCCCAGACGCCGTGGGCCTGATTGGTCCGCAGGGCGAACCGCAGGCAGGGCTCACGGACCGGGCAGCGGTTGCACACCGCCTTGGCCAGGCGTTCCTGCTGCCGCCCGGCACCGGCGGCGGAGATCGGGACGAACAGTTCCGGATCGGCGGTCAGGCAAGCGCCCTGGGACCGCCAGCCGGCCGGGCCTACCACCGGTACCAGCGCCCCAGGATCAGCAGGACGGCGGCCATCGTTCCTCCCTGGCACGTGTGATGCGCCGCCCACTACCCCAAGCCGGAACTCCAAACCTGCCCGCCGTCGGCGGCCGGCCGGCGCATATGCAGGCGGATCGTGGTCCCGCTGGTACGGCTGGTGCGCAGTTCGACCAGGTCGCAGATCTGGTGGACGACCCGCAGGCCGTGCCCGTTGCCAGCGTCGGGTGGCAGCGGCCGCCGGCCCACCAGCGGATCACTGATGTAGCCGGTATCGCGCACCTGGCAGAGCACCTCCGGGCCGGTGGCCCAGATGTGCAGGACGCCGTCGCCTGCGGTGTGCCGCACGGTGTTGGCCGCCAGCTCGCTGACGGCGATCACCAGATCCGCGGCCCGGCCGGCCGGCAGCCCGGCCTGCAGCGCGTGCTC
Source organism: Streptosporangiaceae bacterium (assembly GCA_036522155.1). Classification (GTDB taxonomy): domain Bacteria; phylum Actinomycetota; class Actinomycetes; order Streptosporangiales; family Streptosporangiaceae; genus UBA9676. The sequence continues at coordinate 21,758 of DATDGI010000250.1, read as the reverse complement.
GGTGACGAACGCCCGGACCCGGGCCAGGTTGTCCCGGTAGGTGAGGAACGCGGCCCCGGCCGGCGGGGCGGGCAGCGGCTGGTCGCAGTCCGCCGGGAACAGCGTCGCCGTCGTGTAAACGTCGCTGGGCCGCACCTGCCCGCCGCGGATGAGCCGGGGGTGGGTCCGTTCCGCGTTGGCGATGACCCCGGGCGCGAGCCGGCTGGAGTCGTAGGGGCACAGGATACGGGCAGCGGTGCCGGCGAACGCCAGGTTGATCAGGGCCTCGTGCCGGGTGGCCTCGGTGAGCTCGGCCGGGGTGCGGGTCTCCCAGATCGGCTCGCCCACGTACCGCACCGGCTGGCCGGGATGGGCGTCCACGAAGGCGCGCACCCGAGGGATGATCCATGCCGGGTTGGCGCCCATCGCCGTCATGTCGGCGAAACCCACCTGGTGCGCCCGCCGGCCCAGTCCCTCCCGGAGCAGGCCGATCTTCGGGCCGGGCACCGCGACCAGGACCGGCTCGGCCCGCGCGAGGCCCGCGGTCACGAAGGCGAGCACCTGGTCCAGGTACTCGCCGGGGCTGGAGTAGAACGCCGCGGTGTGCTCGAGCCGCGCGGCGGCGGCTGACGGCTCAGTCACGGGCGCGCCCGCGGCGGGTGGATCCCCGGGCATCGGGTGACTGGCCATGATCATAACCTCGGCCCCGAGACTACCCCGGTCGTGGCCGCCGCCCGGGGACCCGCCGCCGTCGCGCCCGGCCCGCGCCGCGGCATCGGCACCCCGGCCGCCCATCGGGGTGGCCCGGTCGCGGTTCTCATCGCGGTTCCCTTCCCGTCGCTTCCCAGGACTGTGCTACCCCGGCGGCGGCGTTCATGCCTGCGGGCGACGAGATTGACCCGGGACGGCTGTCACATTCGGCCGCCCGGGTACGTCCTGTGCACGGGGCCAAGGGTGAGGAGGCGCGGCAGATGGCCGAGCGGAGCTGGCTGGCGGAGCAGTTCGAGCAGAGCCGCCCGCACCTGCAGGCGGTCGCCTACAGCATGCTCGGCACGGTCGGCGAGGCGCAGGACGCGGTGCAGGAAGCCTGGCTGCGGCTCGATCGCAGCGAGACCGGCCCCATCGCCGACCTCCAGGGCTGGCTGACGACCGTGGTCGGCCGGATCAGCCTGGACATGCTGCGCGCCCGCAAGGCCCGCCGCGAATACGCCATGGGCAGCTGGCTGCCCGAGCCGCTGATCGGCGCGGCCGGGGAAGACCCGGAGCGGCAGGCGGAGCTGGCCGATTCGGTCAGCCTGGCCCTGCTGGTGGTGCTGGAAAGCCTGAGCCCGGCCGAGCGGCTCTCGTTCGTCCTGCACGATGTCTTCGCGGTGCCGTTCGGCGACATCGCCCGGATCATGGACCGGACGCCCGACTCGGCCAGGCAGCTGGCCAGCCGGGCCCGGCGCCGGGTGCAGGCCGCGCCGCAGCCCGACCCCGACCCCGCGCGCCAGCGCGCGCTGGTGGACGCGTTCCTGGCCGCCGCCCAGGCGGGCGACTTCGCCGCCCTGGTGGCGGTGCTCGACCCGGACGTGGTGTTCCGGGCGGACACCGGCCCGGCCAGCCCGCTGGCCCGCCCGCCGCTGACCGGGGCCGGCCCGGTCGCCCGCCACGTCCTGGCCACCGCGCCCAGGTTCGCCAGCCTGGCCCGCCCGGTCCTGGTCAACGGGGCGGCGGGCGCTCTCTTCGGCAGCATGCGGGAGCCGGTCGCGGTGCTCGGATTCACCATCACCGGCGGCCGTATCGCCGCGCTCGACCTGATCGCCGACCCGGCCAAGCTGGCCCACCTGGCCATCGCGCCGTGCTCGGGGCGGCCAGGACCCCAGGGAGGTTCCTCATGACCACAGCCACCGCCAGCACCCCGCTGCTCGGGCCCCGCGCCCGGCGGCTGATCCGGTCCGTCGCACGGGTGGTCAACCCGCTGGTGCTGCGGATCGCCGGCCGGCGGCACATGCCGGTCGTCGGAATCCTGCACCACCGCGGCCGTACCACCGGCCGGCCGTACGCCACCCCGCTGGGCGCCCGGCCCGCCCCGGCGGGCGGGTTCGTGCTGCCGCTCACCTTCGGTGAGGCGGCCGGCTGGTACCGCAACGTCCGGGCGGCCGGCTCGGGCGTGATCACCTGGCGCGGCACCGACCATCCGGTGGCGGACCCGGTGATCGTCGGCCCGGAAAGGGCCCTGCCCGCCTACCCCCGGTACGAGCGGCTGGCCCTGCGGGCCGTCGGGATCAGCGAATTCGTCTGGCTCCGGGACGCTCCGGCGGCCATCGCCGGGCCTGGGCCCAGCGACGGGGTCAGCGGCCAGGCTGATCCGGTGGCCGCAGGCTGACCCGGGGGTCGAAGGCGACCGTCCCGATGTCCACCGCGGACGCCGAGCCATCGACCGGGATGACCGCGCCGTTGACGTACGAGGCCGCGTCCGACAGCAGCCAGGCCACCACCGCGGCGACCTCGCTGGCGCGGGCCGGGCGCCGCTGCGGTACCAGCGCCGTGACCAGCTCGTAGGCCTCGGCGGCCGCGATGCCGCGCTCGGCCCCGAACGCGGCCATCTCCTCGTCCGCCATTTCGGTGATGGTCCAGCCCGGGCACACCACGTTCGCGCGCAGCCCGTCCGGCGCGTGATCGACGGCCAGCGACTGGGTCAGCATCGCCAGCCCGGCCTTGGTCGCGGCGTAACCGCCCATCCGGTCCGCGGCCCGCAGGGCCGCGATCGACGCGACCGAGACCACCGCGCCCCGCGCGGCCAGCAGATGGGGCAGCGCCGCCTTGGCCACCAGGAAGGCGCCGGTCAGGTTGACCGCCAGCATCGCCGACCAGTCCGGTGCGGACAGGTCGGCGACCCCGCCCGCGGCCATGATCCCGGCGTTCAGGACCAGCCCGTCCAGCCGCCCGAACTCACCGGTCACCGCCTGCACCAGCCGGGCCACCTGCGCCTGGTCGGCCACGTCGCAGACGATGCCGAGGGCGCCAGTCTGGGCCGCGACCGCGCGCAGGGCCTCCGGGCGGCGCCCGCAGATCGCCACCCGGTGGCCCGCCCCGGTCAGGGTGCGGGCGACCGCGGCGCCGATGCCGGTCCCGCCCCCGGTGACCAGGACGCAGCGCGCTGGGCTCACCCGGCCATCACGCGCTCTCCGTCGTCAGATCGGGCAGCTGGGTCCGGGCGGCTTCCCGGCCGCGCAGCACCCAGGTGGAGGCGAACCCGATCACCAGCAGGGCGAGCGCGAACCATGGGGCGTAGATGGTCGGGCTGGTGACCTTGTAGAACGAGCCGAAGATGGCGGCGGCGGTGATCACGATGCCGAGCACCGCGGACACGATGATCCGCACCCGGCCCTCGGCCTGGCCGAAGCTGCGCAGCGCGCCGAACGACATCAGCAGGTAGACCACGACCAGTGCGAACCCCCCGAACGTGGAACCCCAGGCGAACAGGGCGAAGTAGTGGGGCGTCTTCGGGAGCGCGAACAGGCCGGTCCAGAACTGGTTGATGAGCAGGGTGGCGACGGCGGCGCCGACGAGGAAGACGGTGGCGCCGAGCGGCGAGCCGTGCTGCTTGGACACCCTGGCCAGCGGGGCCGGCAGCCGGCGGTCGCGCGCCATGGCGAAGAACCCGCGGGAGGCCGACACGGCACAGCCGATCGCGACCGCCAGCATGTCGAACAGGACGACCAGTTCCAGCAGCCGGTCGATCCAGACGCCGCCGTAGCCGCCCGCGGTCGTGGGCGCGCCCAGCGCGAACAGCGGTGCGGAGGCCGCGGCGGTCAGGGTCTTCAGGTTGTAGTGGAACCCGGCCACCTCCACGTAGGTGGCGACCACGTAAAAGACGGTGGCGATCGCGGCGGTGGTCATCACCGCGACCGGGATGTGCCGCCGCGGATGGGGGGTCTCCTCGGCCAGGTTGGCCGCGGTCTCGAAGCCGACGAACAGCAGCACCCCGTACAGGACCCCGAAGAAGATGCCGGACCAGCCGTCAGCCGCCGACGACGGGTTGAACGGCTTGAGGCTGTTCGCCGAGCCCAGCTTGATGATCACGGAGATGAAGAAGACGCCGACCACGACCATCGACACCAGGGCCAGGGTGAGCTGGCTGCGGGTGGACAGCCGCACGCCGAAGTAGAGCACGGCGGCGATCATGGCGATGAGGATGAGCGTCCAGGCCCACGACGGCAGCGGGTTCACGCCGAACTCGGCCGCGATCGTGCTCTGCAGGTAGCCGCCGATGAGCAGCAGCAGGCCGGTGAGCAGGATGGTCACCCCGCCGTAGTAGAGCCAGCCGGCCGCCGTGCCGACCCGGTCGCCCAGGCCGCGGGTCACGTAGTCATACAGCGAGCCGGCCGCGTGGATCTGCTTGGCGTAGCTGGAGACGATCCAGCCGAGCGCGAAGACCCCGACCGCGGCGATCAGCACCGACAGTGGTGACGCGATGCCGCCGCCCTTGCCCGAGGCGCTGATCACCCCGACCACCAGCGGGATCACGAAGGCCGAGGAGAACACCGGGCCCATGAACCCGACGGACTGCGCGACGACGTCGGGCAGCGAGAGCCGTTTCGCACCGAGGCGCTCGTAGGCCGGCTCGGAACTCGCCATCGAATCCTCCTTCATATCCGGAGCAGGCGCCTCGCGTTGCCTGCGAAGATCGCGTCGGTATCGGGGCCGGGCAGGCCGAGGGCCTCGATGTCGGCGATGGTGTCGGCGACCACGTTCGGGCCGCCCAGCGGCATGTCGGTCCCGAACAGCACGTGGCCGGGCCCGAAGAACTCCACCGCGCAGCGGACGGCGTGGCTGGCGCCGAACATCGCGGTATCGGCGTAAAAGCGCCGGAAGTAGTCCACCGGCCCGGCGCTCAGCCCCGCCATGATGGCGGCCCGGTCCGGATCCTCCAGCGGGGCGGCCAGGCGGCCGGCGAAGTGCGGGATCATCGCCCCCGCGTGGTGGGTGATGATCTTCAGGCCGGGATGGCGGTCGAAGCAGCCCGAGTACACCAGCCGGGCCATGCACACCGACGTCTCGTACGGCCAGCCCAGTGACCACCAGATGCCGTACTTCGAGCGGCGCTCGGCCGGGTAGTCGGGCCAGACCGGGCTGCGGGTGGGATGGATCCACAGCATCCCGTCGCGGCGGGCCACGGCGTCGAAGATGACGCCGAACCGCGGCGCGTCCAGCGGCTCCCCGCTGACGTTGGTGTGCACCTGGGCGCCGAGCGCGCCGAGCTCGCCCATGGCCCGGTCCAGCTCGGCGGCGGCGGCGTCGGGGTCGTTCATGGGCAGGGCGGCGGTGAAGCCGGCGAAGCGGTCCGGGTGCGCCTGCACCAGCGCGGCCAGCTCGTCGTTGGCGGCGCGGGCCAGCGCGGCGGCCTCGGCGGGCCCGCCGAGTTCCTCCAGCGGCGGCACCGCCAGGGTGAGCACCTGCCGGTAGTCCCCGAACGGGTCCATCGACCGCCAGCGGGCGCCGAGGTCGGTCAGCGCCGGGTCCTCGTGAATCCAGGGCTGGTACCCGAGTATCCGGTCGCTGACCCCGCCGGCGATGACCGACTCCAGGCGCCTGGCGTAGGCCGGCGGGAGGATGTGAGCGAACGCGTCGATCTTCGTCACGTTCCCCCCTCCGGGGTGCGACAATGCCGGGATCGTATGGATACAAACGATCTATGTCAAGGCCCCGGGCCGGTCAGCCCAGGGCCGACACCCTGGCCACCAGTTCCCGGCAGAAATCGCCCATCCGGGCCGGGTCGTCGGTGAATTGCGAGGGCTTGACGCAGATGGTGCGGAACCCGCGGGCCAGCTGGGCCGGGATCGCGGCCAGCGCCTGGCCGAGGTCGGCCAGCCCGTCCGGGCCGGTGAACGTGCCCCGGGTGCCGCCCACGTATTCCAGCTCGGCCGGGCTGCGCCCGGCCGCGGCCAGGGCCGCGGCCAGCCGGGCGAGTGAGGCGTCGTCGGGCTGGCCGAGCGGGTTGAATCCGCGGCCGTAGCGGACCAGCCGGGTGATCAGCCGGGGGTGCAGCGACGAGCCGCCGAACCACAGCACCGGCCCGCCCGGCCGGAACGGCTGCGGCTCCAGCCAGACCTCGCCGAACCGGTAGTGGCGGCCCTCGAACGACACCGGCGACCCGGACCACGCCCGGGACCAGATCGCCAGCTGCTCGTCGAGGATGCCGCCGCGCTGGCTGAACGGCACCCCCAGCGCGTCGTACTCATCGCGGTGCCAGCTCACGGTGGGCAGCACCACCAGCCGCCCCCGGCTGAGCCGGTCCAGGGTGGCCAGATCCTTGGCCAGCGCGAGCGGGTGGCGCAGCGGGCTGATGATGGCCCCGGCCACCAGCCGCAGCCGCTGGGTGGCGGCGGCGATCGCGCTGAGCAGGACCACCGGGCTGGGCCAGGGGGTGGCCGGGTCCTGGTTGCCCGGCAGTGCGTAGTCGCGCGGGTTGGCCGGGCGGCCAGCGGCGTCCGCGGACGGGCCGAGCACGATGTGCTCGCTGACCATCACCCCGTCGATGCCGGCCTGCTCGGCCTCGACCGCGAAGGCGACCAGGTCGCCGACGTCCGGCGGCGGCCGCAGGGTGTTGTTCTCGGTCAGGATGAGCAGCAGCCGCGGCGCGGTCATCGCCTGGCCCGGCCCGTCACCCGCGGCTCAGGCCGGCCGGATCCGGATGGGCAGCTCCCTGAGCCCGTTGGTGAAGTTCGATCGGATCCGGCGCGGCGGGCCGGCCAGCTCGAACCGGGCCACCCGGCGGGCCAGCGCGGCGAGCACCACGCGCACCTCCAGCCGGGCGACGTTCGCGCCCAGGCACAGGTGCGGCCCGCCGCGCCCGAACGACAGGTGCCGGTTGGGCGACCTGGCGATGTCGAAGCGGCCCGGGTCATCGAACTCGGCCTCGTCCCGGTTCCCCGACACGTACCAGAGCACCACCTTGTCGCCGGCCCGGATCGCGGTCCCGCCCAGCTCGGTGTCGGCCGCCGCCGTCCGGCGCATGAAATGGGTGGGGCAGGTCCACCGCAGTACCTCCTCGGTCGCGGTCTCGGCCAGGCCGGGATCGGCCCGCAGCCGGTCCCACTGCCCGGGGTGCTGGCAGAACGCCAGGATCCCCTGGGCGATGGCGATCCGGGTGGTCTCGTTCCCGGCGATGACCATGATCGAGAAGAAGTTGTCGAGGTCGGTCTCGCTCAGCCGGTCACCATCCACCTCCGCCCGCAGCAGGGTGGACAGCAGGTCGTCGCCGGGGGAGCGGAGCCGGTCGCGGACGATCTCGCGGCCGAGATCCCACAGTTGCTTGCCGTACGGGCTGCGGAACGGGAACCGGCGGTAGGCGTCGGTGTCGTCGCGGCCCCAGACCACGTCGGTGATGTCGGGGTCGGTGTTGGCGATCAGCCGGTCGCCGAGGTCGATGAACAGATCCAGGTCGGCGGTGGGCAGCCCCATGATCCTGGCCAGCACCCGGATGGGCACGTGCTTGGCCACCGCGTCCACGAAGTCGAACGGCTCGCTGGCCAGCCCGCCGGCCAGCACCTCCTCGGTGAGCGCCTCCACGAACTGCTGGTAGACGGCCACCGCGCGGTTCGTGAAGCTGCCGGACACGATCTTGCGCAGCTTGGTGTGGGCGGGCGGATCGGTGTCGATGATGGTGCGCCGGGCGGCCATGTCCTCGTCGGTCGGCTCCTCGAACGAGATCCCGCGCGCCGAGGAGAAGGTGGCCACGTCCCGGCTGGCGGTGACGATGTCGGCGTAGCGGGTGACGGACCAGAAACCCGAGCTCGGCGGGGCCTCGTCATGCCAGCAGACCGCGGCTTCCCGCCGCAGCCTGGCAAACTCACCATAGGGAGTGCCGCGCGCCCACAGGTCGAGGTCGGTCAGGTCGACAGCCGGGGCCACGGCAAATAGTTTGGCACCAAACGAGTAGCACGGCAATCGGAGGGCCGCCATGCGCGTCATCGTCATCCGCCATCACGCCGAGGACTCGCCGGGCCTCATCGCCGAGGCGCTCGCGGCGCGCGGTGCCGACTTCAGCACGTACCTGTTTCCGGCGGAGGACCAGTTGCCCGCGGTCGATGGCGCCGATCACGTCGTGGTGCTGGGGGCCATCCCCTCGGTCTACGGCACCGGCCCGGAGCGTGCCTGGATCGCGCAGGAACTGGCGTGGCTGCGGCAGGTGGACGCGGCCGGGGTGCCGGTGCTCGGGATCTGCTTCGGGGCGCAGGCCCTGTCCGCCGCGCTGGGCGGCCAGGTGGAGGCGGCGCCGCGCAAGGAGATCGGCTGGACCATGATCGACTCCGCCGATCCGGACCTGATCCCGCCCGGCCCGTGGCTGCAGTTCCACGGCGACCGGTGCCTGCCGCCGGACCAGGCGGCCATCCTGGCCACCAACGAGATCGGGGTGCAGGCGTTCTCGATCGGGCGGCACCTGGCCGTCCAGTTCCACCCCGAGGTCGACGGCGGGCAGCTTCAGCGGTGGTTCGATGGCGGCGGGCGGGACGAGGCGCAGCGGGCCGGCCAGGACCCGGATGCCTTCCTGGCGCGGACGATCGCGGAGGAGCCAGCGGCCCGGGTGCGGGCGGATCGCCTGGTCGGCAGCGCGCTGCGGCTCGCTCAGCCGGCCGTCAGCTGTCCTCCACCGACCGGATGATCTTGCGCAGCAGCGACGCCAGCTGCTGTTTCTCGGGCTCGGTCAGGCCGCTGCTGACCAGCGCCTCACCGGCGTTGAACGCCGGGAACACCCGCTCGATCACGGCCACGCCCTTGGGCTCCAGGCTCACCAGGACCAGCCGGCCGTCCCCCTCGTGCCCGCGCCGCCGGGCCAGGCCCCGTTTCTCCAGGGTCTTCAGCACCCCGGTGAGCGTCCCCTTGGTGATCCCGGCCTCGGCGGCCAGATGCCGGGTCTGCTGATCGCCCCAGATCCACAGCACGAACATCACCGTGAACGCCGCCCAGGACAGGTCCTCGTCCGCGAGCACCTTGCGTTCCAGGTGGTTGCGGATCACATTGGCGGCGCGGTAGATGTTCGACACCGCGGCCATGGCCGCGAAATCCAGCGGCTGCTCGCCGATCCGGCCGCGGATGTCGCGCTCGGCCCGCCCGAGGTCGCTGGCGCTGCCAGCGGCGAGGCGACGGGACATGGCACGATCGTACGCGGTGCGAGTCAGCCTGCGAGTTCCTCGACGCGGGCGTGCAGCCACGCGGTATGCCCCTCCGCTTCGGGCTTCATCAGCACGCTGCGCAGGATCCGGGCCCGGCCGGCGTCCGCCGTGATCCCGGCGTGCCGGCGGGCGAGCGCGTCCGCGGTCACGGTGAGGGTGCTGAGGAAGACCGGGTGCGCCGGGTCGGCCATGCCCTCGGCGAGCATCCGGGCGCAGGCGGCGTCGATGGCCGCCAGGCGGAGGCCGGCGGTGACCGGGAAGTAACACACGATGTCGAGCTCCGGTGGCTGGTACAGGCGCAGCCGGTCCGAGGCGCGCAGGCGGCCGGCCCAGTCCACGGCGGCCCGGCGGCCGGCCGCGAGCACCTGCCCGAGCCCGTCCGGCCGCAGCGGCAGCAGCTGGAGGGTGAGCCAGAGCGCGGCGGCGGCCGCGCCGGCCCGGGAGCACTCCAGGCTGATCTCGCCCAGGTGCAGCTCGCTGGAGGTGAAGTAGGTGTAGGGCGAGTCGTGCGAGTAGAACCGGCCGACCGCGGGGTCGCGGAACAGCACCGCCCCGCAGCCGTAGGGCTGCAGGCCGTGCTTGTGCGGGTCGACCACCACCGAGTCGCAGCCGGCGATGGCCCGCCACGGCGCCGGATCCAGCCCGGCCGGGCCGCCGGCCCCGGCCAGGAGGGTGAAGAACCCGCCGTAGGCCGCGTCCACGTGTACCCGGGCGCCGTGCCTGCGGGCGACGGCGAGCACGTCATGGACCGGGTCGATGGCGCCGAGCCCGGTGGTGCCCGCGGTCGCGACCACTGTGCCGATGCCCCCGCCGGCCAGCAGGGCGTCGAGGGCGCCGAGGTCGATCCGGCCCGCCGCGTCGGCCTCGACGGCGGTTCCCGTCACGCCGAGCAGCCCGCACATGCGGGCGTGGGTGTAGTGCGCCTCGGCGCTGTAGGCGATGCCCCGGCCGGGGTGGCTTTCCCTGGCGACGTACAGCGCCTCCAGGTTGGCGATGGTGCCGCTGCTGGTCAGGTGGCCGAGGTGGGTCTGGTAGCCGAACATGGCCGCCAGCTCGGCGACCACCTCCTTTTCCATCGCGGAGGTGGCCGGGCCGCCGTCCAGGGCGTGGTTGTTCGGGTTGATGAGCATGGCCGCCAGGTACCCGGCCACCGCGGCCGGGTGCGGGGGCTTGAGCATCTGCCCGGCGTACGACGGGTGGAAGTAGGGGTAGTTGCCGCGCAGCCGCGCGGCCAGGGCATCGAAGGCGGCGGTGAACCGCTCGTCGCTGACGGCCAGCGACGGGTGGCGGGTGAACGGCGCGAAGCCCGCCTCCCAGTCCCGCACCGCGTGGACGGCCCGGTCCAGCCAGGCCGTCAGGTCCGGTTCGGCGGTCATCACGCCCGGGCCGGGGGCCGGATGCCGCGGAACTCCCAGTCGCCGCCGAACGCGGTGGAGATGACCTCCTCGCTTTCGGTCGGCGGGGCGCCGAACTCCGCCGGGACCGCCAGCGGCCCAGCGGCGATCTGGCTGGCCAGCCTGCCCAGGCCCTCCACCTCCACCTCGACCACATCCCCGGGCTGCACCGGCCGCGAGTTCGCCGGGGTGCCCGACAGCAGCACGTCGCCCGGGTTCAGGGTGATGGTGCGGGCGATGTCGGCGACCAGGTAGTTCATGTCCCACAGCATCTCGCCGGTGGACCCGTCCTGGGCGAGCCGGCCGTTGACGTAGGTGCGGAGCCGCTTGCCGTGGAAGTCCCAGCCGGTGACCAGCCCGGGGCCGAGCGGTGCCATCGTGTCCGAGCCCTTGACCCGCAGCATCGACCCGGCGTCGGTGTCGCGGAAGTCGTGCAGCCCGAAGTCGTTCGCGATGGTGTAGCCGGCGATGTAGTCACCGGCCTGGGCCGGGGAGACACCCCGGCAAGCCCGGCCGATCACGATGGCGATCTCGCCCTCGTAGTTGAGGTACCTGCAGTTGGCCGGCCTGATCACCATCCCGCCGTGGCCGACAAGCGCGGAGATGGGCTTGTGGAAGTAGGTCGGCGTGCGCGGCGGCCTGGCGCCGAACTCCTCGACCCGGCTGGCGTAGTTCAGGTGCACGGCAATGATCTTGGTCGGGGTCACCGGCGGCAGGTGCACCGCGCCGGCCGCGGCGATCCGGCGGCCGTCCCCGGCGACCAGGTCCGGCCCGTCCCGGCGGACCTGCACCGCGCCACCGTCGAGCAGAATCCGGCGGTACTCCGCCATATGCTGCCTCCTACCCGCCCCGGGGGGCAGACCAGCCGCCGGCCGGGCGGCCGAACCACAGGTGCACCTGTCCCGTCCCGACCGAATTCTCATAGTCGCTGAACGGGTGGCCCGGGGCGGTCACGCTGCCCCCGCCGAGCGCCGCGATCATCATCAGGTAGTGCGCGAACCGCGCCTCCGGCCGGACGGTCAGGAACTCTGGCATCGTGTCTATCACCCGGGCATGGTCACCGGCTTCCAGCCAGGCGATCCGTTCCTCATCGGCGGCCCGCGCGGCCAGCGTCCTGATGTGCGCGGTGTCGCTGGCCTCGTGGGCCCGCAGTTCCCGCAGCGACCAGAACGTGTGCGACATCGCCCCGGACGCCACCAGCAGGACCGTCCGCCCGGTGGCCGCGATGGCGGCCCCGAGGGCCCGGCCCGCGCGCAGGAAGTCCTCGGTGTCGCCGGTCTGCGCGATGCTCATCGACAGCCACCGTTTGCCCAGCCCCCGGCCGAGGTAGTGCCACAGGTTGACGGTGGCGTAGTGAACCGGCAGGCACGGGTCGTCGATGGCGGTGATCCAGGTCCCGTGCGCCTCGGCCTGCCCGGCGATGGCCTGGGCCAGCTCGGGGTCGCCGCGCCAGTCGTAGGGGATCCGGCACATGCCGCGCGGCAGCTCGTCGGAGGTGAACAGCCCGGCCCGCATCGGCTGGGCGGCAACGACGAACTCGACGGTGGTGTGCCAGTGCGAGTCGAGCACCACCACGGTGTCGTAGCCGAGCGTCTCGAAGACCTCGGCCCGGAGCCGCCGCAGGCCGGGCACCAGGCTGATCTCCCGGCCCTCGTTCAGCTCGAGCCGCTGGTCATGCGGAAGCATGATGGTCGGGACGTGAGCCAGCAGGCCGGCCCCGGCAACCTCACCCACCCTGGCCATCCATCGTGCGCCACCCCTGCTGCGAGTAGACGGTGTTCTTGACGTCGGCGTAGAAGTCGAAGCTCCAGGTGCCGCCCTCGCGGCCGATCCCGGACTGCCCGGCGCCGCCGAACGGCGCACGCAGATCCCGGACGAAGAAGCAGTTGACCCAGACGGTGCCCGCCCGCAGCCGGGCGGACACCCGCTCGGCACGGCCGGGGTCGCCGGTGAACAGCGTGGCCGCCAGCCCGTACCTGGTGCTGTTGGCCAGGGCCACCGCCTCATCCTCGCTGGTGAACGTCTGCAGGGTGAGCACCGGGCCGAACACCTCCTCGGTGAGGATCTCCGCGCCCGGGGCGGCGCCGGTGAGCAGTGTCGGCTGGTAGTACAGCCCGCCCAGCGCCGGGCTGACACCGCCGCCCAGCAGGGCGCGGGCCCCGCCGGCCAGCGCGCGCTGGACGAAGCCGTCCACCCGGTCCAGATGGGCGCGGGTGATCACCGGGCCCATCTCGGTCGCCTCGTCCCGCGGATCACCCTGGCGCAGCCCCCCGGCCCGCTCGGTGAGCCGGGCGGTGAACTCGGCGGCGATGGGCTCGGCCACCAGCAGCCGGGTGCCCGCCAGGCACACCTGCCCGGCGTTGTCGTACTGCCCGGCCGCGTGGGTGACCGCCAGCTCCAGGTCGGCGTCGGCGAACACCAGCAGCGGCGACTTGCCGCCCAGTTCCAGCGACACCGGGGTCAGTGAGTGGCCCGCGGCCGCGGCCACGGTGCGGCCGGTGGCGGCCGAGCCGGTGAACGCGACCCGGGCCAGGTCCGGGTGCGCGACCAGCGCCGCGCCGGCCTCGGCGCCCAGGCCCTGCACCACGTTGAGCACACCATCGGGTAGGCCCGCGTCGCGGGTGATGTCGGCCAGCAGGCTGGCGGTCAGCGGGGCCCATTCCGGCGGTTTCGCCACCACGGTGTTCCCGGCCGCGAGCGCGGGCGCGATCCGCCAGGTGGCCAGCATCAGGGGCGCGTTCCAGGGGGTGATCACCGCGGTGACGCCGGCCGGGGCCCAGGCCACCTGCTCGCGGTGGCCGGCGATGTCGAGCCCGCCGCCGTCGAGCCCGGTGAGCCAGCCGGCGAAGAAACGGAAGTTCTGCGCGACCCGGGGCATCACGCTGCGCCGGTGCGATCGCAGCAGGGAGCCGTTGTCGCGGGTTTCCACCTGCGCCAGTTCCCCGGCCCGCGCGTCGATGCCGTCGGCGATGGCGTGCAGGGCAGCGGCGCGGTCGCCGGGGCTGGTGGCCGACCAGCCGGTGAACGCCGCCCCGGCGGCCGCCACCGCGGCCGCGACCTCCGCCTCGCCGCCCCGGGCGAGGTCCGCGATGGGCTGCTCGTCGATGGGGGAGACGTCGGTGAAGCTGGCGGGGGAGGCCACCCGGCGGCCCCCGATCCAGTGCCGGGTGTCGATCGTGACCCCGGCCACGCCGGTCTTGCTCATCGCCATCCCTGCCGATCGCCGCGGCCGTGCGGCCACGATCCCCCCGCAGGTCGTCTGGCTCCCGCCGCCGCCTCGTGGCCGCGGTCGCCAGCCCGCAGGTCGTTTGGTACCAAACTTTAAGAACTGGCCGGGACGGCGGTCAAGCGCCCGGGCGGCCGGTGCGGGCCAGCACGGTACCGCCGTCCCAGGTCACACCGACCTGCCGGTAGTAACCGCCGATGATCTCACGGGGCGCCAGCCGGGCCAGTTCCTCGGTCGGCGACTCGAACAGTGCCAGGGTGGCGTCGCCGCGCCAGGCCGGGCCGCCCTCGAAGCTGGCGCTGCCCGAGGCGACGAGCTCGTCGAGTGCGTCCGGTGCGCCCTTCTCGATCGAGGGCAGCCACCGGTGGTGGGCCATCGGGTGAGCGTTGACGAACCCGTTCGCCGGGGCCTGCTCCCGCAGCGTGACCACCGCCTGGGCCAGCCGCCGGCCCCCGGCCGACAGGGTGCCGGCGAAGGTGCCGCCGGGGCCGATCCGGGGGGCGGCCCGCCCGAACGGGTGCGGCCGGGTCTGGTGGATCGACCCCAGTTTCTTCGGGTAGCCCTGGACGAGGCCGCGGGCCAGCGCGAAGTCGGCATCGACCCAGATGTAGACGCAGCGCGAGTACACCCGCCCGGCGAAGGAGCAGCGGACCACGGCGAGGCATTCGGCGTACTGCGCCCGGACCGGATCCAGCAGTTCCTCCCCGCCGTCGCCGCAGGACTGCCAGTCGGCCCAGATGAGCGCGACCGCGCCGGGATCGTCCGGCGCCGGGAGCAGCGGCGGCGGCAGGAGCTCGGCGACCCGGGCCGGGTCGGTGCGGTATTCGACCGTCAGCAGATCGCCGGAGTAGTGCCAGGGCGGGGCGGGCAGGAGCGACGCCTGCCCGGTGGCGGTCCTGGGATAGAAGAACCCGGCTGGCTCGGCCACGCTCGCTCCCGTAGTTCGTTCGTATCCGTACGATCTAGGATGCTAGGGCATGCCTGGACGCAAGCCGAGTATCCCCTCCAGGCTGGTACCTGGAGTGAGGCGGATGGGGGTGAAGCCGAGGTGCCGAATCCGGCGGACACCGACGTGGCGGCGGTCTGCGAGCGGCTGCGCGCCGACGGGATCGACGTCGTCAGGGTGTCCTATCCCGACCTGATCGGGGTGGACCGGGGCCGCGACGTGCTGATCGACGAGCTGCCGGCGGCGGTCAGCCACGGGCTGGCCTTCTGCCGGGCCGTCTACCACACCTCCCCGATGGGGGACGTGGTCCCGGTTCAGGGAGGCCTGGCCGCGGGCCTGCCCGACATCCTCGTCCGGCCCGATCTGGCGACGCTGGCCCCGCTGCCCTGGGAGCCGGACGCGGCCTGGTGCCTGGGCGATGCCGCCACCCCGGACGGCGAGCCGGCGCCGGAATCCCCCCGGGTGGTGGTGCGCCGGGTGGCCGGCCAGCTGGCCAGCCTGGGCTGCACCCTGGCCTGCGGGCCGGAGCTTGAGTTCTACCTGTGCGAGCGGGACGCCGCCGGGAACTGGCAGCGCTACGCCAACGAACCGGGCAACGTCTACGTCGTCGGCCGCAAGGGCGACCCGCAGGGCCTGCTGCTGCACATGCTGCGGCAGCTACGGGACGCGGGCCTGCGGGTGACCGCGGCCAATCACGAGTTCTCACCGGGCCAGTTCGAGATCAACCTGGCGCACTGCGACCTGGCCGGCGCCGCCGACCGCGCCTTCCGGCTGAAATCGGCGGTGCAGGAGATCGCCCGCCAGCGGGACCTGCTGGCCACGTTCATGGCCAAGCCGTTCAACGACCAGGGCGGGTCGGGGTTCCACGTGCACGTCTCGGTGAGCGACGACGGCGGGCGGAACATTTTCGGCGACCCGGACGGGCCGGACGGGCTGTCGCCGGTCGGCCGTCACGCTATCGGCGGCGTGCTCAGGCATGCGCGGGCGCTGACCGCGCTGCTCAGCCCGACCATCAACTCCTACAAGCGGTTCGGGCCCGACACGCTGGCGCCCTGGCTGATCGACTGGGGACTGGACAACCGCAGCGCGATGGTGCGGATTCCGCCGGAACGGGGGTCAGCGGCGCGGATGGAGGTCCGGCTGGGGGACGCCACCGCCAACCCCTACCTGGCCATGGCGGCCGTCGGCGCGGCCGTGTACCTCGGCCTCCGGGACAAGGCCGAGCCACCGGCCAAGCTGGAAGGCTATGGCTACGACCCCGGCCAGGCCGAGGTGCTGCCCGCCCGGCTGGCCGACGCACTGGACGCGCTGACGGCCGACACCGAGCTGAGCGGCCTGCTGGGTGACTACTTCGTGGCCTCGTTCGTGGCTTACAAGCGGAACGAGATCGAGCGGTTCGAGCACTTTGTCACCGACTGGGAATTCCGCGAGTACGCCTATCACCTGTGACCGGTGGGTCAGTGCTGCTCCGGCTGGGCGTCGCGCTGGCTGGCCCGCTGGCTGGGGACGTGCGGCCCGGCCGGCCGGGGCCCGGCCGCCGGTGCTGGTTCCGGAGCGGGCGCCAGGTAGCCCCAGGTGGCGCAGATGGCCCGCAGCTCGGCCGGGACGTCGGCGGGCCGGGGCGGCGGGATCGCGGCCTGGATCCGGCCTGACTTGATCTTGTCCGAGGCGTCGCCGAGGCCGGCCGCGAACCGGTGGTCGGCGAACTGGCCGTAGTCGAGCATGGCGGGCTCGAACGGCACCCCGAGGAAGTCGCACACCGGGCTGATGGCCGCCGCCGGGCTGGCGGCCAGGTCCTCGTACCGGATCGTGTAACCGGGCAGGGCGCGCCGGGCCTCCTCCACCGCGGTCATGTAGCGCAGTCCCTTGCCGATGGCCTCGGCCAGGCTGCCTGCCTCATCCGGATGCCAGGCCGGGTCCCAGGCGGCGTGCAGCGACCTGACCGCCGCGGCCGGGTGGCGGAGCAGGAAGATGAACCGCGCATCCGGCCAGCAGGCGGCGATCCGCGGCCAGATCAGGGCGTTGCTCGGCGTCTTCACCACGGCGGTGGGCTTGCCGCTGCGCTGGAGCGCATCGGCGATCACCCGGTCCCAGAGCAGGTAGTCCAGGTCGTCGCCGGTGAACCGAAGCGCGGCCAGCGAGGCCTGGATCCACGGGGTGTCCGCCTGGGCGGTGAGGTGCCGGAGCGGAATTTCGGGCGGCGCATACAGCTGGCTGTGGCTGCCCAGCACGGCCCGCAGCAGCGTCGAGCCGGAACGGGCCGCGCACAGGATGAACACCGGCGCGGCCAGCAGCCGTCCGCCGTCCGCCGGCGGCAGCCGCCACAGCTGGTGCCCCACGGGCCGGGCCAGCTCGTAGCCGATGGTGTGACGTAGCACCAAGTTTACGTAACGCTTCCACACGATTACATAACGTATAGCTGGCTCGCGGCCCGCACCTGGCGTTTGCGGAGACCGGCGCGGTGGGACAGGAACTGATCCCGGAGATGGCCGCGGGACGGCGCCTGCTCGCGGCGTTCAGCAAGCACCCGGGTGCGTTCCACGCCGGGCTGGCGGCCGGCCAGGGCTGGCGGATGTTCGGCCGGTTCTGCCGGGGCGAGATGTCCTGGCTGGCCCTGGCCCGGCACCCGCAGGCGCGGATCGCCCTGTCCCTGCTGTCGTGGGTGTGATCCCCTGGTGATGGCGGGGCGGCCTGGCCGGCCGCCCCGGACGCTGCTCAGTACCAGCCGTAGTTGCGCTCGTAGCGCCACGCCCAGTACGGGGTGTGGTACCGCTCCTGGATATACAGCAGGCCCCAGCGGATCTGCGTGCGGGCATCCGATCGCCAGTGGGGCCCGGCGGTGGCCATCCGGCTGCCCGGGACGGCCTGCGGAATGCCGTAGGCGCCGGAATACGGGTTGGACGCGTACTGGTTCCACCCGCTTTCCAGGGTCCATAGCTTGTCCAGGTATTTGAACTGCCAGCTCCGCCAGTGAAAGCGGTGGACGATCAGTTCCCAGGCGATCTGCCGGGGCGTGCCGGCCAGCGCGCCCTGGCTGGCCTGGCTGGCCCCGGCGGCCTCGGCCGTCAGCACGGCGTGGCTAGCCTCACCCGGCCCGGTGCCGCGGCCGGCCGCCTGGGCGGGCTGCGGGTGGACGGTGCGGCCGGTGAGGCCGGCGGACGCGCCGCCGGTGCCGGCCAGCCATGCCGATGCGGTGATGGCCAGCGTGACCAGCAGGCCGGCCAGGACGAGCGTGATCCTCACTGACATTCCGGCGAAAGCCCTTGTCAGGGACAAAGGAAACCTTCAGTCAGGCGCGCGGCTGCGCGCGGGTCGTCCGCCCCTGGCGGCTGCGGCCGGCTTGGTGGCATCGGCCGCGGCGGCGTGCGGATGCGACGCAGGTTCAGGGCGTCGGCGCCGCTCGAAAGCGAACCATCGGCACGCGGGGCGCTTGACTTGCTCGGCATTGGGCATCACCGGCGGCTGCCGGCGGTCGGCCGGAGCAGCCTGCATGACAAGGTGATGCGGACGGCCAGGTACCGGCGGCCGGTCTCCGGCGCTACTGGCGGATAGCCTTCCCGCCAGCCTTTCCGGATCAGGTAACCAGCAAAGCCGTCACATCAAAATTGTCACATCCGGAACCCCCGAATATTCTCCGGTGCTGTTATTGGCCATTGCGGCCACGCAATAAACCCGCAGCCCGGGAATTGTGGCGGCCCTTTATCACGAGTCGTGGGGATTCCGGAGGTTAGCGCATGATCTGGACGCTGTGCCCGGGCTCGGGAGACGGCCGGCCGGCGGCCCGCCACGGCGTTACCGCGACGTGGGCTCTCACCGCCGGGCCGGCCGGCCGCGGAGCCCGGGGCCTATGGAAGGTTACAAAGGGTAATAATGCACTTTCGATGGGTAACTTAGGGGAGGGACCTTCCTGCGGTTGGGGGGCACTGACGGGGGGCGGTAAACCGCGTGGCGAGATCTCTGCAGAGACAGACTGGCCAGCGCCGGATCACGATCGTCAGCGTGGCGATCGTTACCATGATCGCCGCCGCGGTGGCGGTGACCATCTGGGGTTACGAGGTGGCGCTGGGGAACGCCCAGCAAGGGACGGCCGCGACCCGCGCCGAGGCACTGACCGGCCGGCTCACCGCCGAGTTCTGGCACGAGCGGGAGGCCATGAGTGAATACCTGGTCAGCCCCACCCCCACGCTGCTGGCCGAAGTGCAGAGCGCCCGCAACCAGTTGCAGGCCACGGCGGCTCAGCTGGCCAAGTCCGAGTCGCCACAAGAGGCGGCCTTGCGGGCGAATGCGCTGATCGGGAACCAGGACCTGTTCCTCATCTTCCAGCAGGTCAAGTCGGCGGCAGGCACCACATCGGCCCGCGAGGCGCAGGCCGTCCCGCAGCTCGCCCCCGGCCAGGCGTCGGTGCTCCAGCCGCTCGGCACGCTCAACCGGCTGCAGAGCGCGCGGGCCGCCGCGGCCTCGGCCGCGGCCACATCCGCCGCCGATAAGGCACTGCTCACCGGGATCGCGGCTGCCGTGCTGGCGGTCGCCGCCGGGGCCGCCTACGCCCTGTTCTCGATCCGCCAGCTCCAGGGGGCACTGCGGCGCGACGAGGAGCTGTCGATGGCGCTCGCCCGCCTGCATCAGCTGTTCGGGCAGCTGCGATCGACCTCGCTGGTGCTGCGTGAAGTAGCCACCGAGATGCGTGCGTCGGCGAGCGATGCCATGGCATCGGCCAGTGAGCAGTCCGCGGCCGTCGGCGAGACCTCGGCCACGATTCAGGAACTGGCCGCCACGGCCGGGGCGATCGCGGAGAACGCGCGGGCGGCGGCCGAATCGGCCGACCGGGTCGGCGGCACCATGGACGAGATGCGGGAGCAGGTGGAGGCCATCGCCGAGCGCGCCCTGTCGCTGGGCGATCGCTCACAGAAGATCGGGGAGATCCTCGAACTGCTGAACGACATGGCCAGCCAGACGAGCATGCTGGCGCTCAACGCGGCGATCGAAGCGGCCCGGGCAGGGGAAGCGGGCAAGGGATTCGCGGTGGTCGCGGCCGAGGTGCGCAAACTGGCCGAGCGTTCGCTCCAGTCGACCGACTCGATCAGCGCGATCATCGCGGCGGTGCAGGACGAGACGAACGCCACCATCATGGCCACCGAGCAAGGCGCCCAGCAGGCCCGCGAGGTCGGCGATCTGATGACCACCACCTCGTCCATGCTGGAACAGTCGATCCTGGCCACCCGGCAGCAGAAGACCGCGGCCGACCAGGTGGACGCGGCGATCCAGCAGATCCGTGACTCAGCCGAGCAGCTCGCGGCCGGGCAGTCCCGGCGGGCGAGCATGAGCGAGCGGCTCGACACCCTGGTCGGTGAGCTTGAGGTCGCCCTGCATGAGAACGGCCGTGCGGCCGCCGCAGAAGCCACCCCGGCCTTCTTCGCTGAGCCCAGCGACGAGCCGCCGTGGGCCGGCGGCCACGAGGAGCCCGCGGAGCCTGGCCGCGGGGAGGCGGCGGGTCCCGGGCTGAGAGCGGGCAACGGCCGCCATGGGACGTTGCCGCCCACCGGCGCGGTCACCCGGCTCGACCAGGGTGGGTCATGAGTACCCATGTCAGGCTCCGGCTGGCGTCGGAGGCCTACGCGATACCCGTCGAGCACGCGCTGGAGATCGCCGAACTGGGTGACGTGACGCCGGTGCCGCGGGCGCCGGCGGAAGTGCTCGGGGTGAAGAACCTGCGCGGCCAGATCCTCGCGGTGGTGGACCTCGCCGCGCTGCTGGGCACGCAGAACTCGCGTGCGCCGCGGCTGCTGCTGGTGGCCGAGGCGGGCGGGCGGCGCGGCGGGTTCGCCGTCGACGAGGTGAGCCAGGTGGGAGAACTGGCCGACCCGTCCGAGGAGGCCGAGTCCGACCTGCTGCTGGGGGCCACGCTCACCGATGGTGAGCTCGTCGGCGTGATCGACGTACCCAGGATCTTCGACTCCCTGGAGCACCAGCCGTGAACGACCTGGATGACCAGCTTCACCAGGTGTTCCGTGACGAGTCACAGGAGCGGCTCGACGAGATGGACGCGGCCCTGATGGCGGTCGAGTCCGGGGATGCCAGCAGCGGCACCATCGATGCTCTGTTCCGGCACGCTCACTCGATCAAGGGCGGCGCCGGAATGCTGGGGTTTGACGACATCCGCAGGCTGGCCCACACAGTCGAGGACGTCTTCGATGCGGTCCGGGCGACCGGCGTTTTCCCCCCGGAACTGGCCAGCGTGGTGCTCCGGGCGACCACCGCGCTGCGCGGCCTGGTGGCCGGTGGGGGCGACTCGGTGCAGGGCATCATCGATGAGCTCGTGGTGAGCCGGGCCCGGCTGGCTAACGTGGTCGCCGCCGCCGGCCCACCGCTGGCCCGGGTGGCGGCACCACCGGTGGCCGAGGGGGCCGGCCCGCCGGTGGCTGAGATGGCCGCGCCACCGGCCGCCGCGCCACCAGCCGCCACACCGGTGGCCGCGGCGGAGGCCATACCGGCCGTGGCCGTGGCGCAGACCACGATCGGCAGCCCGGCCGGGCACGCGGTCGCGGTGGCGGTCAGCCGGGGACAGCGCGAGCCGGCCCAGCAGCCCACGGCGGCCAGCCGGACGCTGCGGGTCTCCGCCGACAAGGTCGACCATCTGCTCGACGTGGTGGGCGAGATCGTGCAGTACCGCGGCCGGCTCGAGCATGTACTCGGCGACGAGGCGCGGCTGAACGTGGAGACCGCGGATCTGCTCGGGTCCGGCGACCGCATGCTGGACGAGCTGAAGGACACGGCGGTCGGCATGCGTACCCTGCCCCTGGCCAGAATTGCCGGCCCGCTGCCCCGGGCGGTCCGGGACCTGGGGCAGGCGGAGGGCAAGGACGTCGAACTGGTCATCACGGGCGCCGACACCGAACTCGACCGGGTCATCCTGGAAAGCCTCACCGAGCCGCTGACCCATCTGCTGCGCAACGCCATCGGCCACGGCATAGAAAGGGCGGCCGAGCGGGAGCGGGCCGGGAAGCCCCCGCGGGGGCGCATCGAGTTGCGGGCCGTGCCGCGGGGCGGGCTGG
>DATDGI010000249.1:0-39657 GCA_036522155.1 Streptosporangiaceae bacterium | reverse complement strand
CCTTGCAAGGGAGTTGCTCTGGCCAATTGGAGCTAGCAGCCCGGGGAGCGGGGGCACTCGTCGCTGGTGCCCCCGCCATAGGGCGCAGGCGGGACGGGCTCATGGCGTTCGTCCCTGAGCCTGCGCGTGATGCTCACGCTGTGGAGTTATCAACCAGCCAGCACGTTCACCCGGAGGTGGTGCCCGCACGGGTGGAAGGAGTCGAACCCTCTCGGCCGGTTTTGGGGACCGGCGGCGTAACCGTCCGCACCCGCTTATGAAATTGAAAGAACCGCCTCGCTGAGGTTTCCCCGGCGGGCGGCTCGTGGTCTGGCCTTATCGTGCTGGCTTATCCAGTTGCCGCCTCCGGGAACTGCCCATTGCTAACCAGGGCAGCACCGATCGGCGAGGTCGCGGGCATGCAGGCATGCCGCTGGTCCCGCTCGTAACGTGCTGACCGGAGTGTCACGTGGAGTTCCCTTCTGCCGGCATTTACCACTGTAAGGATGCAGCGTAACGTTGGCCAACGAATATTCCCGCGGCGGGCGGCCAGGCGCAGCCGCAGCCGACCGCCACCCTTCGTCCTCGCCGCCGCGGCGGCCGGAATCGTCCTGGCCCTTGGGCTGACCGAACGACGACGCGCCTCACGATCGCTACCGTCCTAGACGCCACCACCCACCCGCGCGAAAACAGCGTCCGGAGCAGCTGCCGGGAACCGCCCGCGTGATGCAATCGGATAATCCAGCGAGCGGCTGCACGAGCGCGACGCCCGTACGGACGCGATCGGCGGCTGACGATCACTCAGTTAGACGACGGCCGGGGAGATTAGTTGATCTACCGTGTGGTCGGAGAGTCGAGCGAGTGGGTCTGGTCGGAGGAGTCCGGCGCCATGGAGATCTCGCTGAGCCGAGGCCGGCTGATGGGTGCGTTTAACGCCGGAGTCGCGGATGATGCATGGGGCGACTTGCCGATGCCTGTGCTGTCCAACCCCCGAGTGCGTTTCTGGTTCACCGAGCGCGGATGGCGTGCCTATGGCCTGCGCGTGGTGGCCGAGGCTCGAGCCAGTGGTCGCGCCTTCCGTGTCATCCGGCGCAAGAATCCGTCCAAGTCAATGGTGATATACCGAGACGACTGGCAAGTCGCGTTGCTACCTGACCGCGATTAGCCGATGATCAAGGCCCCCGCGTCGGACGGCCCGCCAGGCCACCGGCCCGGACAACTCCGGCTGCGCCCGCAGCATCGCCACATCCGACCGGGATTTCCGGGGCTGGCAACTGCCGCTGGGCATCGCTCAGGCAAGCAGGCGTTCGATGAGGAGGAGGACGCCGACGACGGCCATGGCGGCGCCGGAGAACCGGGTGATAGCACGCGCGGCGGCTGGGTGGGTTTGCAGGATCTTGCGCGCGACGGACCCGAGGCAGAGATAGAAGACCGCACAACTCAGCATGAAGATCAGCCCTAGGAACCCGAGCTGGGCCATGAGCGGCCAGGTCCAGCGGGGGCTGGCGAACTGCGGCAGCAGAGCGAGGAAGACGAGCAGGCCCTTGGGGTTGAGGGCGCTGACGCCCATGCCCCGGGCGAGGATGGCCCGGCCCTGGCCGGCTGGGGCGCCCCGCTGGGCGGCGGGCGGTGCGGGTCTCGCGAACGTCCTGGTCCCGTGCCAGATCAGGTAGAGGCCACCGGCCACGGTCAGCCCGGTCAGCAGGGCCGGGGAGCTCGCGACAACGGCGCCGACGCCGGCCGCGACGGCGACAGTGATCCCGGCGTAACCCAGGACGATGCCGCTGACGGCGGGCAGGACGGTGCGGCCGCGGAGCCCGGAGCTGAGCACGAAGGCCCAGTCCGGACCGGGCACGGCGATCAGCATGACGGCGACGGCCCAGAAGGCGAGGACAGCGCTGGCAGCCATGGGAAGCCCTCCCGTGAATAGCTTCTGTGGAAGCAAACTATCCCCGGACTGGCGAAAAGTGTTCCTAAATATTGCTGTGAGCGCCAGCTTTTGTGGAAGAATCAACTGCATGGACGCCCTTGACCGCAAGATCCTTGCCGCGCTCCAAGCCGACGGGCGGCTGACCGTCACCGAGGTGGCGGCCCAGGTGGGCCTGAGCATCTCCCCATGCCACCGGCGGCTCAAGGAACTGGAACGCACCGGCGCCATCCGCGGCTACCGCGCCGTGGTGGACGCCGAGGCGCTCGGCCTGGGCTTCGAGGCGCTGGTCTTTGTCACCATGCGCCAGGAGGACCGGGAGACCCTGCTGGGTTTCGAAGAAGGCCTGGCGCGCATCCCGAACGTGGTGCAGGCCGAGCGGCTCTTCGGCGACCCGGACTACCTGTTGCGCGTGGTCACCACCGACATGGCTGCCTACCAGCGCCTGCAAGACGACCGGCTGAGCGTGCTGCCCGGGGTCCAGCGGATGACGTCCACCCTGGTCATGAAGCGCATCGTGCACGACCGGCCGTTGCCTGCCTAGAGGGCGCAGCGGCGGGCTAGGTTTGGCGTCATGGCGGTGATCTTCGAGTGGAGGGGCGCCTTCACCAGCCACGAAGTCAACGCGCTGCACGCGGAGGCGTTCCAGACCCGGGTGTTCGACGAGTCGGAGTGGAACTGGGTCGAGCTCGTGCACCGGCACAGTCTCGGCTGGGTGGTCGCCCGGGATGGGGCCAGCCTGGCCGGGTTCGTCAACGTGCTCTGGGACGGCCTGGTGCACGCCTGGCTGCAGGACACCATGGTCGCCCGGACGGCACGCGGCCAGGGCATTGGCACCGGGCTGGTCGAGCACGCCCGGCGCGGCGCCCAGGCCGCCGGGTGCGACTACCTGCACGTGGACTTCGGTGCTGAGCTGGCGCCGTTCTATATCGGGGCATGCGGTTTCACGCCGGTCAGCGCCGGGCTGCTGCCGCTTCATAGGATGTGAGCAGCGGCGTTGAGGGGATCACCGCGCACGTCCGGAGGTCGCTGATGTCCCTGCAAGACGCGCAGCAGGCGGTCTTCGATTACCTGGTCGCCGAGCCGGGGCCGGTCGTCTCGTCCAGCCCGTCCGGACCGGGCGGCTGGGTGGCCTCGGCCCGGGCGGGCGGCGGCGAAAGGCGCCGATCCGGCGACGGTTGAATTCCGCAAGAGCCGCGCGTTTCCCGGCTGCCAGCTGCACTCGGTTGATTTCGCCACCCGCGAGTACGGCCCCGGCAACTGGCTCGTCCGTTCCTGGCAGGAACCAGATGGGAGCTGGATCGCGTCCCCGGTCGGTGGCGGCGGCGGGGGCGGGCCGCAGCGGAGCAGGCCGTGGGTGAACTTCGCCGCCCAGTGGAATGCGGAGCTTTTCGCCGCGGGCGGTCATGTGATCGGCGCCGGTGCTGACCAGGCGCGGCTGGTCCGGCTCGTGTTCGCGGACGGCACCGAGCTCGCGGACAGCGTGGACAACGGGGTGGTGCTGTTCTTCACCGTCCCCGGCGTGGCCTTCCCGGCCAGGGTCACGATCGTCGGAGGCGAGAGCGACGCCCTGGCCGACTACGAGGAGTTCGGCGGCCTCGGCTAGCTTCGCGGCGGGGCGGGCAGTGGCCCCGGTCCGGTGCGGCTCCCTCCGGTGCGTCCAGGTCCAGTGCGCCTCCCTCCGGTGTGGCCGGTCCGGTGCGCCCGCTGCCGCCAGGCGGGCGGGACCGGGTGCGATTTTCTGCTGGCAGGTGACGGCCGGCGACTCCTACCGGTGACAGCTTCTGTTACTGGAGGGACAGCACCATGAAATCTCGCGCGCATCGGTCACTGTCGCGTATCGCCGGCACGATGTCGGCGGCCGCTCTCGGCGTGTGCTGCCTGGCCGGCAGCGCCGTGGCGGCTCCTGCCGCCCCGGCACTTCCCGCCGCTGGCAACGGCTTCGCCGACTCACTCGCGGCCAGTTGGTCCTATCCCCTCGCGGGGCAATCCGTCACGCTGACGGCCACCACCAACACTGATGTCGGGCCGACCCCGTACTACATCACCATCTACAGCGAGACGACCGGCGCGGAACTCGCGGTATGCGGCAGCGGAACCACCTGCTCGGCGACGGTGTCCCAGACCGCGGCGGGCAGACAGGTGTTCGAGGCCTTCGTCGGCGACGACGTGCCCGGTAATGGTCACCCGGGGTTCGTGCTCGTCTCCAGCAACGAGGTTCCGGTCGCCTGGTGGTGGCTCATCTTCCATGGGCCCCACCATCGCGCCTGAGGCACCGGCGAAGATGACTGCCCCGGCGCCCGCCGGTCACATACACCAGCCGGGAGGTGTGGGACCGGTGACGGCGCGTCGCCGCCCGTGGCCGGGAAGGGAGCGGTGAGCGAAGATGGCCCGCACGATAAGCCTCGTCGTACGTAACCTTGTGTTCACGGTCGTGGTGCCAGGGCTGGGGGGAGCCTGGGTTCCGTGGTGGATCCTGACGCGCAACGGGCACGCCGCCACGCCGGAGGCCTGGGTGGCGGTTCCTGTCATCGCCGCCGGGGCAGCCCTGTACGCATGGTGTGTCTGGAACTTCGCGGCGGTGGGGCGGGGCACGCCCGGCCCGTGGGACGCACCTAGGCGCGTTGTCGTGACCGGGCCCTGCCGCTGGGTGCGCAACCCGATCTACATTGGCGCGCTCCTGGTCGTGCTGGGGGAAGCCTGGCTGTTCATGTCGCTACCGCTGCTGGCCTACGCCGACATCATGGCGGTGTCCTTCCACCTGTTCGTCATCGGTTATGAGGAACGGACGCTGGCCCGCCGCTACGGCCGCAGCTACCAGGAGTACCGGCGGACGGTCCGGCGCTGGCTCCCCCGCCCGCCGCGCGGCGGCTCCCCGGCCGGCTCCCGCCAGCGGTCGCCCATGTCCGGTTAGACCTTTTCGCTGAGGTGGCTGGCTGGCCGGGCGGGGGCGAGGATGGCAGCCATGGCACTGGTCACCTCGTTCACGGAGTTCTTCTCGGTGCGGCACCCCATCGCCCTGGCCCCGATGGGCGGCTCTGCGGGCGGCGCACTGGCGGCAGCGGTGTCCAACGGCGGCGGCCTGGGGCTGGTCGGCGGCGGCCTAGGAGGCCGGCAGTGGCTGGACCGCGAACTGGCGATCGTGACCGAGCGCACCAGCGAGCCCTGGGGTGTCGGGTTCTTGAGCTGGGCCATCGACGTCGGTGCGGTCGAGCGGGCACTGGAGTTTCAGCCGCGGGCGGTCATGCTTTCTTTCGGCGACCCCCGGCCGTTCATCGAGCCCATCCGCCAGGCCGGGACAGCGCTGATCCTTCAGGTCACCGGCCTCGACGAGGCCCGGCAGGCGCTTGACATCGGCGCCGATGTCATCGTGGCGCAGGGAACCGAGGCCGGCGGGCACGGCGCCCGGCGGGGGCGATCCACGCTGCCTTTCGTCCCGGTGGTGGCCGACCTGGCGGCTCCGATCCCGGTGCTGGCCGCGGGCGGAATAGCCGACGGGCGGGGGGTGGCAGCGGCCCTGGCGCTGGGGGCGGCCGGGGCTCTCATCGGGACCAGGTTCCAGGCCACCCCGGAGGCACTTGTCCATCCATCGATCACCAAGGCGATCATCGAGGGAGGAGGGGAGGACACCGAGCGCAGCCGGGTGCTCGACATCGCCCGTGGCTCATCGTGGCCAGCGAGGTACTCGGGCCGCTCGCTCGGCCACCCCTTCCTTGAGCGGTGGCGCGGCCGGGAAGACGAACTCGCCGCCGACGCCGATGCCCAGCGGGCCTACCAGGAGGGAGTGGCCCGGGGCGAGCTCCCGCCGCTGCCGGTCTGGGCCAGCGAGGCTATCGACCTCATCACCGGCCTCAGTCCGGCGGCTGACCTGGTCGGCACCCTGGCCGCTGAGGCCGAGCGGGCGCTGGCCCGGGCCGGCCAGCGCTGATCCCGGCTGCCCGTGCGCCGGGAGCTGAATTGGCTTCCGGTCGGGGATCGCGGGTGGGATCGTGCCGGGTGTGGAGCTTGGTTTCGGCGGGGAGGTGGCCGAGTTCTACCACCGGTACCGGCACGGATACCCCGGCGCGGTCCTGGACGCACTGGCGGGGGCGTTCGGGCTGACCGGCCAGGACGTGGTGGTGGATCTGGGCTGTGGAACCGGCCAGCTGACATGGCCGATGGCGGTGCGGGTGCGTGCGGTCGTCGCGGTGGATCCCGAGCCGGACATGCTGCGGCGCGCCCGGCAGGCCGCCCATAAGCGGGATGTGCGCAACGTGACCTGGATGATCGGCGCGGACACCGACATCCCGGCACTGCGGGGCGTGCTGGGCGACCACTCGGTCGCCGCAGTGACGATCGGCCAGGCCCTGCACTGGATGGACCACCCAGCCCTGTTCCGGGCGATCATCCCGCTGGTCCGCCCGGGTGGGGGTGTCGCGGTGGTGACCAACGGGACGCCGTTGTGGCTTCATGACACCGACTGGTCCCGCGCCCTGCGCGACTACCTCGAACATTGGCTGGATACCAAGCTGACGTCAGCCTGTGGCACCGACGAGCAGAGCCAGCGGCGTTACTCCGAAGACCTGGCCGCGGCCGGGTTCGACGTGCTCGCCGCCGCCGTGGATCATGTCGCTGAACTGGACCTCGACCAGCTCGTGGGTGGCATCTACTCCGCGCTCCCGGTGACCCGGCTGCCCGCTCCGGCGCAACGGCCGGCCTTCGCCGAGCAGGTCCGCCGGGCTGTCGCTCCGCATGAACATTTCACCGAGCACATCCACGTCGCCATACTGGCTGGGCGGATCGGCCACGCAGGCTGATCCAGCCGCGCCCCGCCCAGGCTGATCAGAGGTGTCCTGGGTGCCCCGGCCGATCAGCGGTGCCCCGCCCAGGCCGACCAGGCCTCCAGCCAGACGGTGATGAGCGGGCCGCCGACTTCCAGTTCGGCTCGCAGGACTGAGCTGGACTGGTGAGCCCCGAGAGACATGTGATGCGCCCAGTAGCTGGCCCAGGCTTGCTGCGCCACCCGGCTGGAGACGTCCTCACCCAGCACGGCATGCCGCAGCGTCTCATCGATCGCGGCTTCGCGCAGTTGGGCTTCGGCGGTGAACCACGGCGCTTGCTCTTGCAGGTGCGTGAGATGGTTGACCACACGGGTCACGATCTCGTCGGCCTGGTAGGCATCGATCCCGGAGATGCCGCCCTGCTCGCGGACCGCGCGTTGCCACAGCGCGTGCATGACCGCACCCTCACCGGCCCGGTGCCTCGGCGCCCGCCCGGCATGCAGTGCCGCGACGTCCCGCGACTGAGACTCCAGTGCCGCCTCGGCCAGCGCGCGGTAAGCCGCGACACCCTCCGCCGGTTCAAGCACTGGTGGCGGCTGCTGGCGGTGGCGCTCGGCCAGCTGGCCGAGCATCTCGTTACGCCCCCGCAGGTAGGGCTCAAGATCGGCGACCGGGCCCAGCCGCACCGAACCCGGGCCGGAGCCGCGGCCCGACACCGTCACGCTCACCTCGCCGACCTGCAACGACGCCACCCACACGGGCCCGTGCCGGCACACCAGCCCACTGACCGCCAGGTCGCCGACGAACAACTGTTCACGCGCGTACTCGGGTGGTTCGGCCGGTTCCTCATCGTCCACCCCGGCGTGATCGGCGAGGCGGTTGCGCTCCTGATCGATCACCCCGGCCAGGTCCGCCTTGGCGTCATGCTCATGCGTATCAGCCGGCCCGGCTGTGCTGGTGACGCTGATGAACGGCCCCGCACGGTCGGCCCAGTTCCCGTACGCGAGGGTGATCGTCTCCCACCCGCTGCCCACCCGCCCAGCCTCAGCCAGCGCCATCGGCCGCAGGGGCGGTTCCGCCAGGCCGAAGACGCGAAACGGTGGACGTGGCACGAGCTCTTCGGCATCCAGCCGGGCGCGCTCGCGCATACGGGCGACCCACTCGCTGCGGTCTGGCTCCGGGACCTGCCGCATGCCACCAGCCTGACATCTCACCCGTCCGTGCCGGAAGACAGGCAAGAAGCTGTGGGGCCGTATGCTGCTAGTGGCAGCCACGTCTGCCTGATCCGAGCTGCCCCAGCCCGGCGCTGAGGGTAGTGCCTGAGGACAACAGTGGCGCAGCCCTGACGTGGGTTCTGTTTCTCCTTCCATCGTGATCCGCTGACGGTGGCCAGGCGCCGGGACGAGGCCGCCGGTTTGAGGGCACGATGTCACACGACAAGATCACGGCCGCGGCCCGCAAGCGCATGGCCGAGACCGGTGAGCCGTATGCCGCCGCGCGCCGCGAAGTGATCCGGGAGCACCAGGCGGCAGGTGCGAACCAGGCTCGGGGCACAGGCTGGTTCGCGATCAGCTACAACGATGCCTGGACGAGCAAGCTCACCGCCTGGGTGGACACTCTTCTGTTCCGCACCGGCCCGGGTGTGGCTGGTGTGGAGGTCAGCCCCGGCGAGATCCAGGTACGGATGGGCGACTACAAGCTGAGCGTCCCGCGGAGTTCCATCAGGTCCGTTAGCCGGTCCCGGGCCCGGCTCAGGGGAACGACGGGCGTGCACGGCGGGCGGGGGCGGTTGCTGATCAACGGCTCCGAGGATGGCCTGGTGGAGCTCGCGCTCGAGCCACCCTGCTACACCGGCCGCACGCTCAACACCATGTTCGTGAACGAGAAGGTGACTTCACTCATCCTGAGCCTGGTCGACCCCGACGGCTTCATCGCCGCCGTCGAAGCGGCGCCGACTACAACGGTTCGCTGAAGTACCAGCGATGACCCTCCGGGTCGTCCACGGTGTAGCTGCGCGCGCGGTTCGCCCGCATCGAGATCTCGGACACGTCAGCGCCCGCCGCCCGTGCGCGCTCGTGGTGCGCCAGCAGGTCGGTGACCGTGATGCACTGCAGCTGGGTGACCTCGCCGAGCCTGGTTTGCGCTCTGCCTGCCGTGCCTTGCCCTGCCCGGGCCTCTAGAAACCCGATAGCCACGCGTGCAAGTAAAGGTCGCTTGACATCGGAGCTAGGTAAAGGTACCTTTACATCATGCGTAACCAGGTCCGGGAGCAGCGTACCCAGCGGGAGATGTCGCAGGCTGAGCTGGCGGCGGCGCTGGGCGTTTCGCGCCAGACGGTGATCTCCATCGAAAGCGGCCGGTACCTGCCGTCGCTGCCGCTGGCGTTCGCGATCGCGCGGTTCTTTGACCTGACGGTCGACAAGATGTTCGACCCGGAGGATGAGGAGGCAGTCACATGATGACATTCATTTCCCCGCGCCTGCGCAAGCCTCTGGGGATTGCGCTCGCCGGGGCGCTGTTCGCCGCCGCATGGCTGGTGCGCGGCGGCCCGTTGTGGTGGATCTCGATCATGACCGTGATCGTCACGGCCGTCCGCGTGATCTTCCTCTACCGGATGGGCGGGAAGGACACCGACGAGGGCGCGCTGGCCGGCTCCCGGGCGGACGAGCGCCAGCGGCTGCTCAGCCAGCGGTCGCGCGCCCTGGCCTGCAATTTCGTTGTGATCGCCGCGTTCATCGGCCTGACGGCCGCGATCGCGGTCACGGCCGCCTGGTGGTGGCCGTTCCTGGTGATCCTTGTCGTCGCAGGGTTTGGTTATCTGCTCGGCTTGTCAAACTACGGTGTCGCGCAAGAGGGCCCGGCGGACGACATGGACATTGGGCCCGAGAAACGACCCTCGGTAAACCGCTGACGGAGCTGGGCATGGCACACCAACACCTGAACCTGCTCGCCGTGGTTGGTCTCGCCGCGTGCTGGGGCGCTGTCCTGCGGGCCTGGCCTGCTCGCAGGGAGCCCTGCGCAGTGGCTTGGTCCAGCGGTATCCAGCGTCGTCCTGGTCTTACTCCTGCTGCCTGATCCATACCGAGGCGTGAGCGGGCTCCAGCGCCCGGCGCGCGACCTCGACCAGGTCGCTGCGGACGGTGTTCAGATCCACGGCGTCGTTGAGCCGGGCGGCGAACGCCGCGATCGTCTGGTCCGCGTCGTATCGGGCCCGGTTGAACCACCGGTCCACCACCCGCTGCACCCGCCGCCGCAGCGGGCTGAACAGCGCGGCCGCCGCCAGGGTGGAGGCGGCGACCGCGACCGGGGTATGGAACGGCAGGACGCGGGTGGCCAGCAGCACCAGGCCCGCATACAGCCCGATCAGGAGGCCAGTGACAATGGCGTAGGCCAGGGTGCGGGAGATGATCCGGTCGATGTCATACAGCCGGTACTTGAGGACCGCGATGGCGATGGCTGTCCACAGCCACAAGAATGCCAGGCTCTGCAGGACGTTCGCGACCGCCGAGTTCGCCCAGGCCGATGCGACAAAAGCGACGGCCAGCACCAGAGCGGCCCACGCGCACCACTTCAGCTGCAGCCGCTCCTCACCCGCTGACTTGGCGAACCTGACCACGAGCGCCACGACGCTGACCAGCAGCGCGGCACTGAACAGGACGGCAGCCATCACGTAGAGCAAGGCGGTCAGACCGGGGCTCCCTGGGCCGTACGAGGTGAACGGGTGCGCCCATGATCGGGTGGCGGCGATCAGCAGCCATGCAGTGGCGACTGCGAGCGCCCCGCCCACAAACCATGCAGGCGGGCGCCACCGCCGTGAGCGCAGCCGCCCGGTCGGGAAGAGCAGGAACAGGAAGGCGAGCATGGCGACTGGGATCATCCAGATCCAATTGGACAGCCAGGCAAACAGCCGGCCCGCGGGCAGGGACCCGTGGTCCACGACCAGTGCGTGCACCGCGTATGGGTTCGAGAAGCCGCCCAGGCCCAGGCCCAGCCCTGCCACCAGGAACAGCCAGCCAATCCGGTTCTCCGGCCGTCTGGAAGCAAGGACGAGCCCCGTCACCGGGACGGCCACGTTCACCAGCTGCCCGGAGACGTTGGAGAAGGTCCAGTTAGTCAGGCTGGCAGGCAGATGCCGGTCCACGTACGCCAGCGTCAGCCCGCCGCCGGTCAATGCGACCGATACCCCTGCGGCGCACCCGGCCACCCACGAGGCCGTCCGGGCTCTCATCTGGATTCCCCTGCCGCCGATCAAGACCGTCGGCCTGGGCGCTGGCTGCACCTCACCCACGAACCGCACGCTAGACCCGCATCGTTCCGGGAACGTTACGGCCAGGAGTGGCCTTTGACCTGGGCGCACTCAAAGGACTCGAACCCCAGCCTTCTGATCCGTAGGCATGGGCAGATCGTCCAGGACCGCCCGGCGTTCCTTCCGAGCTTGCCCGTTCGCCTGAACCGATCATCGCCAAGGCTTGGGCGGTTTCTTCGCTCAGTATCTCGTCACACAGTTCCAGGCACTCGTCGCAGATGATCCGCGTGTCACCAGCTGATGCCATGGCCGCGACCTGGTGGCGGTGCTTCCCGCAGAATCCGCACTGTTCTGCCCCGGCCTCATCACCTACCTGCTGGATCGTGGCGATGGGCGTGCTGACCGTAAGGCCGTGCCCGGCTATCACCGCGTCAGCTCGGCCCACACACACGTCGCAGATGTACACAGGCGGCACGGCGATGAGCTTCTTGACCTGCTGTTGATTGTTCCCGCAGAACGAGCACGACAGAGCAGAGTAAGCGGACACATCATGCGAAGTATCGATGGTCCAGGATAGCGATGACATCAGTGCGGAACTCTCGCGCGAGTCCGACGTTCTTTACGTCAGTCAGCCCGAATATCCGGGTAATCGGTCCAGCGCCGCGTGTGCGGCAAACAGGTTCCGGCCGATCCCCGGTATCTCCCAGCGGCCGGCCGCCACCCGGCTCCCGATTTACCTGGACAGTTGCACTCGCGGCGGACACAACAAGTAGTACGGCATTGGCGTGGCAGGCTGGCAAGCAGACCGGCATGGACCTTCAGATGCCGCCCGCCGTCGCCTTTTGCACCGCAATCTTCGCCTGCTCGAAGTTGGCATTGGTCAGCTGCCGATACAGCTTGACCGCCTCCAGCGTCTTACCGGCCCGCGCCAGCTCGGCCACTTCGGGCGGAAGCCCAGTGCTGAAGGGTGCGTACCGATAGCCGGCCACCTGACCAAGATCAACCAGATACTTCTCGATGTAATCGAGGCGATCGACCAGCCCCTGCAGCCTCGGCAGCAGGTCATCCCAGTACACCTCAGCACCCATCTGGCGCTCCCCTCATCCAGTTTGAACGGTCATGCGACTATACGGACACACCCGATGATCCGGTCTCCAAGCCAGCCGGGGTCATGCACCGACAGTAGGGCCGGCGAACCACGGTTACAGTTCTGGGGGCGCGAGTGTCTGTTGGACGCGTTCCTCCGGCTTTACCAGAGCCTGCCCAGGCTCAGGGATCCCGGAGGTCTGGATGACGAACGGCTCGCGCGCATCACGCAGCTGGAGGTGACCGACATGGCCATTCGTGTCAGCCCACCGGGCACCCGCGGGACGCGGATACCGAAACCGCTCCTGAAGCTCTTCAAGCCCATGGGCACCCTGATGATCCGCAGGTACCGCCGCTCGGGAGGCGCCAAGATCAGCTCCAGAATGGGCTTCCCCGTCGTCTTGCTCAGCACGCGCGGCGCCAAGACCGGGCGCACCCGGACAACCCGGTCGGAGGCTTTCCAGACGGAGACAACTCCTGGCTCGTCGTCGCCTCGCTTGGCGGAGCAGCACACCACCCAGCCTGGTTCTTCAACATGGCCAAGCATCCCGATGACATCTGGCTGGAAGTCGGCAAACAGCGGTTCAAGGTCCGCGGCGGGAGCCTGCAAGGGCCGGAGCGGGCCGACGCGCTCGCCCGCATCGCCGCCATGGCACCACGCTATGGCACGTACCAGCAGAAGACCGACCGCGAGATCCCCATCGTGCGGCTCACCCGCGAGCCATGACGGCGAGTGCCGTTCTTGACGATCCACCCATATCATCTAGACATGTGACCGGGCAGCCGACGGCAGGAGGCATCCCGATGCACGCACCAGACGACAGCACCACGCCCTCTCGATCCGGCATGAGGCGTCTGATCACGCCATGGGAGTACCGGCACCGCCGTAGCGTCGCTGGCGTGCGCTTTGCCGCCGGCGGCTTTAATCTCGGCATCGGCCTCGTTCTGCTCTCTCTCGGCCGCAGCGCGGGAACTAGCCAAGAGCGGCGCAAATGCTACGGGTGGGCAGCGTGGTTCCTGGTGTCCGCACCGTTGCAATTCTTGGGCGGCTATCTGGACATGACTGCCGACCGCTCCGCACTTCCCCGAACCTGAGCCCGAGCTACTCGCACAGGCCTGACAGGCGCTGGACGAGCTGGCTGGCTCCCTGCTAGCAGAAGCTTCCGCTCTTCGGCTGAGGTTCCGGCTTATCAGTCCTGCCCAGCGCGCGTGTTGTTGGCCCAGGGCCTTGCGAACCCGGGTGTCAACGTTGGCTGCGTTGGCCCGATGTGTGGTGGCGTTGCTGTCACGGCTGCTGTCACCGCCGCTCGCACGGGGCGTGCATCATCGGGCCCACGGCGGGCAAGAGTCTGTACGTGGGCGCGGAGTTGCCTGCCCGCGGGACTGCCGCGACAGCCACCCGCCACCGGCCCCGTCATTGAGCTGGAGCGGACTGTCAGCGCGTCCGGGAATGTCAGCCTCGGCAGCCATATCATCGGCGCTGATCTGCCGCTTGCTGGCCAGCGCATCACCCTGCGCCTCGACGGTCCGATCGCCGACATCCTCAGCAACGGCACTCTAGTGCGCACGGTTGCCTGCCCGGTACCAGCGCAGGCACGGTCGTAGCTGCGCGGCGCCCGCCCCGGAGTGGCCACCCGGCCCCGGCTGCCCGAACCTCAGATCGTCCGGCGCCGGGTATCAGTGCGCGGCGCCATCATGATCGGAGGGCAGCGCATCCAGGTCGGCCTCCCGCACGTCGGCAAGACCGCCGAGGTCACCATCGACGCCGACAGCTACCAGATCACTGTGGACGACGCGCTGACGTTCACCGCCCGGCGCACCAGCAGCGACATCCGGCGGCACAAGGCATCCCACTACCCCGCCAGGCAACGCGGCGACCGCCAGTCGTGAAGCCCGGCCTTTGCGTGGCTGGGAGACTGAGCCGATGCGAACAAACGAGGCTGAAGGGGCCTTCCGGCGGTATCTTGAGCGCCGCGGCCTGGTCGTGAGCCGGTTGAACGCTGAGGAAGCCGTCGACACCGCCATCGGGTTCTTCGAGTCAGAACGCGCTGATGACGTCGAAGCAGAGATGGGAGACATGCTCCTTTTCCAGTGGGGCACCTACGACTGGCACGATGGCAACGGGCCCTCGTTTCAATTCGAGCTGGCCCGGCAGTTCGTGGTCGCGGGATTTGCTCCCGATCAGGCTGACGATGCGATGTGGCAGTTGCACCTGACGCTGCACTACCGCCTTCGGGAGCTGCCGATGCGCTCGGGGCGGGCGACCGATGGTGTGAACGAGTCGCGGATGCCGGCGCTTTCCGCACGTTCATCCGCACCACACCGGCGATGGCCTTCGCTGCCGCGACGGGCCCCGATCGAGTTGAGCTCTGGCTTGATCAGGCCGGCTGAGGCATCCGCCGGACCGCCGGCGACCGCCTCCGCTGGGCCAGCCCGGGGGCTGCATCACGCACTGAAGCGCTGACACGGCTCCGCATCCCGGCGGACCGCCTGCGGCCACCGAAACCTGCCATCATCGAGCACAACCCAACCGGCAACCTAGGGTCCGTCGCAGATCAAGCGGAGCCGATCCGTCGCACATCAAGAGAGTCTCGGCACACCATGGCAGGTAATAGTCTCCGCTGTAGACGCTGGAATCTCGGTGGGCTCTACACTGCTTGTCCGTGTAGAGTCGTGCGGTGCCTGATCTGCAGCCACTCCGCGCCGACCACGAATTGGCGGTCCTAGCTTTCGAGCTGGAAAACCGCAGTTACTTCGCCGCTTTCGTCTCCGATCGAGGCGACGATTTCTTTGACCACTTCACCGAGCAACATAACACGCTACTGACTGAGCAAGACGCCGGGATTGGCGCATATTATGTGCTCATAGCGGAGGAAGGCTCGGTGCTCGGTCGATTCAATCTATTCTTCACCGGGGACGACACCGCAAAACTTGGCTACAGAGTCGCGGAGAACGTTGCGGGACATGGCGTAGCGACCGCGACCGTGCTTGAATTGTGTCGTCTAGCGATAGACAGGCACAGCCTCCGCACCCTCAACGCTGCCACCACAAGCGATAACTTTGCTTCTCAACAGGTGCTCGCTAAATGCGGTTTCGTCTTGGTCGGCCCGGCCGATCCCGCCGAAATCGGCGGGAAGCCAGGTTTTCGATACCAGCTCAAGCTTTAGAGTGTCTCGTTCACAATCCATTGAAGGTAATCCGGGTTCCCGGCGCTGATCGGCCGCGCCGAGATGCCGGGAACGTGGTATGGGTGAGATTCCTTCACTCGGGCCACGATCGCATCTACGAGAGACATCTTCGTATGCAACGATGCCCGTCCCTCGGTGCGCTCGGCGACGGGATCGCCTCGTGAGCGGGGGTTGCTGTATGCCGCTGCTGTACGGGGCACAAAGAAGGCCGGTCCCGAGCTGGGAACCGGCCTCTGACCTGGGCGCGCTCGGAGGGACTCGAACCCCCAACCTTCTGATCCGTAGTCAGATGCTCTATCCGTTGAGCTACGAGCGCCGGGCTGATACCGCCCCGCTAGTGTACGGCACCCGCCATGGCCACCGGTTGGCTGCGCGTTCCGGCAGCCGGATGATGGCATAGGGTCGCCTCGCTAAGGCTGTCGCTGCACACACCGGAGGGGTGAGGATGACCAGCGCCGAGTTGCTGGTGGATGCGTTCGGACGGATCCGGGGCACCGTCCATGCCGCGGTCGCCGGCTTGTCCGCGGAACAGCTGGCCTACCGCATCGATGCCAACGCGAACTCGATCGCGTGGCTGGTCTGGCATCTGACGAGGATTCAGGATGACCACGTCGCAGACGTTGCGCAGACTGAACAGATTTGGCTATCTGGTGGGTGGGCCGAGCGGTTCGGATTGCCGTTCCCGGCCCAGGCACACGGTTATGGCCACAGTTCCGCCGAGGTCGCGGCGGTCCAGGTGGAGTCGCCCGACCTTCTGACGGGGTACTACGACGCGGTCCACGAGCAGACGATCCGCTTCGTCGCGGGCCTGACCGACGCCGATCTGCCCCGGATCGTGGACGAACAGTGGGACCCGCCTGTCACGCTCGGTGTGCGGCTGGTGAGCGTCGTCTCTGACGACCTCCAGCACGCCGGGCAGGCCGCTTTCGTCCGGGGCATCCTGCTGCGGCGATAGGCCCGGCGAGAGGGGTAGCCCGGAGTGCCTGCCGTCCGCCGACACACCGCCGACGCGCCGATTCGCTCTTCACTGTCCGGAGGGGGAGCAGTCCGGCCGGGCCGGACGATGCCGTTTCGTAGGTGGAGACCGCGACGTGGACGCGGCCGCGCAGGCCTAATGTGGGCTGCCTGACGCGCTGACCACCTGGTTCGGACCGCCCACTGCGGCGTAGCGCGAAGGGGCACTCGCGGCTGACCCGAAAGTGCCGGTCAGCCGGGGGCCATGTCGACGAACCGGCTGTAGTGGCCCTGGAAGGCGACCGTCACCGTGGTGGTCGGGCCGTTGCGGTGCTTGGCGACGATCAGGTCTGCCTCTCCCGCCCGGGGCGATTCCCGCTCGTACGCGTCCTCGCGGTGTAGCAAGATCACCACGTCACTGTCCTGCTCGATGGAGTTGTGCAGGCAGATGCCGTTCGCGACGAAATTGTGCGTGCCCAGGACCGTCGCGTCGAAGACCGGCTGCTCGCCGAGGCTCTCCACGGATGCGATCTCGTCCCAGAACACGTCGTTGGTGGCGACCATCTCCAGTTCGGCGTCATCCAGAACGGTCGCGACCCGCGCGAGGCGGTCCCGGCTGGGCGCGTGCTTCCACAGGGTGCTGCCGCAGAACTGGGTCCCGAGCGCCGCCCCGAACTCGCGGTGGGTCATCTGCCGCTCGACCAGCACCGAGCGCACCCGCTCCCAGACCTCGCGCGGGATCGTGTCCAGGTTGGTGTTGCTCTTGATGACCATCAGTTTCTGCCGCGCGGTCTCGGCCATGACGGCTCGCGCGCTATGAACGCCGATGTCGTCGAGGAACCGCAGCTGGTTCTCGGCCCCGTAGACCAGCAGGTGATAGCACGGCCGGTAGCCGTCCTTGTGAAGTTCCTTGACCCGGGTCATCACGTTGAAACGCATCAGCAGCCGGGCCACGTCGTCGGCCAGCTGGCGGCTGGTCGAGGCGTAGTAGATCCGCGCCTGCCCCACCTTCTCGTCCCACCAGACGCAGCCGTCCGTGGCCCACAGGTGCCGCAGGAACAGCGCCAACTGCCGCTTCGGCAGCGAGAACACCTTCTCCGGGACGCCCGCCAAGCCGCGCTCGCCAGGACTCGAACCCCCAACCTTCTGATCCGTAGTCAGATGCTCTATCCGTTGACGGGCCAGCATGATGATCTCGGGCTCGGGCATCTGATGCCGGGCCAGCGGGGCAGGAACGTGCCGCGGGACCGCGACACGGGTCCCCGCGCCGAGATCGCCGAGCGGACGCCACCCGCCGTACGTCAGGAAGGGGTGGTTCGTGGTGGCCTCGACCTCGCGGCCCGACCTGAGACGGACCCGGAACACCTCCTTGACCCCACTGGGGAAGGCGTGCGTCATCGTCTCGGGCACCAGCCGCAGGCGCTCATCGAGCGACCAGACGGGAACGTCCCGCTCGCCCGACATCAGCAGGTCGCCCAGGGTGACCTCGGCACCGGTGTCGGCCCGCAGGATTCGGGTGCCCGCGGTCAGGCAGCCAGACTCGCGCAGATCAGAGAGCAGGGGGCGCTTGTCGTTGCGCTGCTCGGGGCCGCGGTTGAGCTGGGAGATGGCGACCACGGGGACGTCGATCTCCTTAGCCAGCAGCTTGAGCGACCGCGACATATCGGACACTTCCTGCTGCCGGTTCTCGACCCGCCGCGGCGAGGTCATCAGCTGCAGGTAGTCGACGATCACCATGCGCAGGTCGTGCCGCTGCTTGAGGCGGCGGCACTTGGCCCGGATCTCCATCATCGACATGTTCGGCGAATCGTCGATGAACAGCGGCGCGTCGACCACCTCGCTCATCCGCCGGGCCAGCCTGGTCCAGTCCTCCTCGCTCAGCTGGCCGGTGCGCATCGCGTGCAGCGGCACCCGCGCTTCGGCCGAGAGCAGCCGCATAGTGAGCTCGTTCCGGCTCATCTCCAGGCTGAACATCACCGTCGCCTGCCGGTGCTTCACCGCCGCCGCCCGGGCAATGTCCAGGGCCAGCGTCGAATTGTGGGTCGGGATCATGCTCCGGCCCGCCAGGTAGAGCCGGTCAGAACTGTTCACCTGGACGCACCGGACGGGAACCGACGGCATCGCTCGGGCATCGACTATGTACCGCCACCTGGTCCGCTGCGGATAGTGCCGGAGCCGTTCCTTCTGCATCAACTGCTTGCGGCTGAGGCGGAACATGTCGTCGGGCGTGGTGAACGTGATGGTGTAGCAGGTCGAGGATGCCTCGGTCCGCCCCTTGACCCGCTTGGTGGACATCGAGCACCGGTAGCCGAGGCTAATGACAAGTTCACGGACGCCCTCTGCGAGCGCGCGGCTTGTCACTGCAAGCTGAACGGAGCCGGTGGCGGTAACCGTCCCGTCGGTGTCCAGGAGGCCCGCCAGCAACGCTCGCCGCTGGGCGGCGGAGGCGCGGAGATAGACCGCCGGGATGTGCTTGTTGCCCAGAACACCGAGCGTTCGCAGCTCTGCCTGGACGGTCCCGTGCTCCTTCCAGCAGCGCACGCACAGGCCCGAGCTGGGCAGCACTCCCGTCACAGCACCACCACAGCGACAGCACTCGGGGGCCGGAACAGCCGGGGAGTAGAGCCTGGCCTTGCCCCCACACACCCGGCCGCAGGTCCGCACCTGCTGGTTCTTGGGCCGGAAAGTTCTTCCGCAGACAGCGCAAGTGCGGTCGATGACAGCTGGCCTTTCACTCGGGAAGGCCATGCGGAAGACACGGCATCCTCGCTGCGGAAAGACCTCCAGTCCTGACGCCTCCACGTTGATGGCTACTTCCGGGTCGAAGGATGTGAAGCGCGCCGAAGCTGCCATGCCGTCGCCCAACCATGTGCCTAGTGCATACGCCGGTATCGGCAAGTTGGTGTCTGGCAGATCCATCTGCCCCGCTACCTGCACGGCATGATTTGGCCTGTTGTCAACGGTGGGGCAGCGGAGAGTCGCTGCGATCTCTTCGGTGGTGACCACCTGCGGCGGCACGGGCTCGGCGTAGTTCCGCCGATAACCCCGGAGCTGGGCGTCATAGCGGCGCGCGGCCCGGGTCCAGGTGAGCCACTGGTGCTGGGCGTCGGCGACGATGACTTCGCCATCGGAGAACTCGACCTCGTAGCAGGGCCGGCCGTGCATCACCTCGGTGGCCGCCACCACGTTCACCGGCTGACCGTCCGCGCCGATCAGCTGATCTCCGACCGAGACCTCACCCATCGTCGTCCACCCGGTCGGCGTCGGCAGGGGCGTGTCGAGCGCCAGCGCCTTGCCGACCGCCGGCCTAGCCGCGATAACGATCATCTGGCCCGCGTGCAGGCCGTTCGTCAGCGCGTCCAGATCGGCAAAACCGGTCGGCACGCCGGTCATCACGCCACCGCGCGAGCCGATCGCCTCAATCTCGTCCAGCGCGCCGGGCATGATCTCAGACAGCGGCAGGAAGTCCTCGGCGATTCGGCGCTCGGTGACGCCATAGACCTCGGCCTGGGCCCGGTCCACCAGCTCGTCGGCGTCCCCGTCCCCGGCATAACCGAGCTGGACGATCCGGGTCCCCACCTCCACCAGGCGGCGCAGGATCGCGCGCTCACGGACGATCCGGGCGTAGTAGCCGGCGTTGGCGGCGGTCGGCACCGAGGCGAGCAGGGTGTGCAGGTAGGGGGCGCCGCCCACGCGCGCCAGCTCGCCGCGCTTGGCGAGCAGGTCGGAGACCGTCACCGGGTCGGCGGGCTCGCCGCGACCGTACAACTCGAGGATGACCTCGTGCACGAGCTGATGGGCGGGCCGGTAGTGGTCGGCGGGGCGGATCACCTCCATGACGTCGGAGATGGCGTCCTTCGACATCAGCATGCCGCCGAGCACGCACTGTTCCGCGGCCAGGTCGTGGGGCGGCGTCCGCTCAAAGTCGCCGCCCCGGGGGGCGATCTCGGTGACGCTCATGGACACCCCCTCTCCGGCTGGTGAACTCCCCGCATCCCCGCGGCCAAGTCTGTTTTAGTAGATGGTGCCGACAGTTTTCAGCGAGCAGCGCCCGGCGTCCAATCGTGATGTGCACAGCCCTGTGGAAACTCTGTGCAGACACGCCGCTAGCTCTGTGTGCAAGGTGGGGAAAGTACTGGGGATATTGCCGAACGGTTGGTACCCGCGACCCTCGCTACCTGCGGCGATGCCGTCCACGGCCTGTGTGCGGAAAAAAGAATTCGCTGCGGGGCCGTCCACATCCCGCCAGAAGTTGTCCACAGCAGAATGAGGCACGAAACGTGATTTGACCGGCCTGGTGGACCGCTCCGGCTAACGCGTGAGACGCGCCGTTCGCGCCGGGCGGAACCGGCACGATCATGGTGCGTGCTGCTCTAGGGTCTCGATCATGTGTTCGACCGTGGAGGAGCGCCTGGCGCTGATCGGCAAGGCCATCGATGAGGTGGCGGCGGCGTCCGTGACCCCGGGCGCCGGGCTGGACCATCTGGCTGCCCGGCTGGCGCAGATCTGGGCCATGGTCGCCGAACTCGACCCGGCACTGGCCGGGCGCCTGCGCGGCTATACCGCGGACAGCGACTGACGGCGGGCACCGGCTCGCCCCCGTAAAGACCCTGACATCGTGAACATGGCCCCGGGAGACGGGCGGCGGGCCGCGGCGCGGCTACAAGCCGGCCGGGTCAGCGGCCAACGGGATCAGCTCCCGGCCGGATCCACGATCGGCCGCGTCAGCTGCCGGCCGGGTCAGCGGCCGACGACCTCGATCTCGACGGTGGCGGTCACCTCGGGGTGCAGGCGCACCATCACCTGGTGCGCGCCGACCGTCTTGATCGGGGTACGGACCTCGATCCGGCGCTTGTCCAGAACTGGGCCACCAGCGGCG
The DNA here is from genome assembly GCA_036522155.1 of Streptosporangiaceae bacterium. Classification (GTDB taxonomy): domain Bacteria; phylum Actinomycetota; class Actinomycetes; order Streptosporangiales; family Streptosporangiaceae; genus UBA9676. Next base: position 18,638 of record DATDGI010000249.1, on the reverse strand, counting down.
TGCACCGCGTCGGCGATGTCCGCCGGGCCGATCGAGCCGAACAGCCGGCCGCTGCCGCCCGCCCGGACCGGCAGCCGGACGGTCAGTTCGGCCAGCCGGGCGGCCGCCTCCTTGGCGTCGTCCAGACTGCGGATGTCACGGGACGACCGTGCCCGCTTGATAAGGTCGACCTGCTTCTCGGCCCCCCGGGTCCAGCGCATCGCCAGCCCGCGCGGCACCAGGTAGTTGCGGCCGTAGCCACCGGCCACCTCGACCACGTCGCCAGGCCCGCCCAGGCCGGACACTTCCTGAGTGAGGATGAGCTTCATCGGCGTGCCACTCATGTCGTCCTCCGGCGCCTAGCGGGGGGTGCTGGTGTAGGGCAGCATCGCCATCTCACGGGCGTTCTTGATGGCCGTGGCGACGTCGCGCTGGTGCTGGGTGCAGTTGCCCGTGACCCGCCGCGCCCGGATCTTGCCGCGGTCGGAGATGAACTTCCGGAGCAGGCCGGTGTCCTTGTAGTCGACGTAGGCGATCTTCTCCTGGCAGAACAGGCAGACTTTCTTTCTTGGCTTGCGAATAGGTGCTTTCGCCATCGTGGTGCTCCTTGAGAGAGCCCCGCTCGCGCGGGGATGGTGGTGGGTGGGGGATCAGAACGGTGGCTCGTCCGAGGTATCGGCGAGCCCGCCGCCGTCCGCGGCCCATGGGTCCTCCGCCGGGCGGCCTGAGCCGCCGCCGGATCCGCCGCTGAAGCCGCCACCGCCCGCCCGGTTGGACTTGGTGACTTTGGCCGAGGCGTAGCGCAAGGACGGGCCGACCTCGTCCACCTCGACCTCGATGACCGTCCGCTTCTCGCCTTCCTTGGTCTCGTAGGACCGCTGCTTGAGCCGCCCGCTGACGATCACCCGCATCCCCCGCTGCAGGGTCTCGGCGACGTTCTCCGCCGCCTGCCGCCAGACGCTGCAGTTCAGGAAGAGGCTGTCGCCGTCTTTCCACTCGTTGGTGTTCTTGTCCAGGAACCGGGGGGTGGAGGCGACGGCGAAACTCGCCACCGCCTGACCGGTCGGGGTATAGCGGAGTTCAGGATCACGGGTCAGGTTGCCAATGACCGTGATCTGGGTGTCGCCTGCTGCCATCGGATGCTCCCGCCTCCAGGGGATGTCGGTCGGTCTGGCACGGCCGTGCCGCGGCTCAGTGGTGTTCGGGGCGCAGGACCTTGGTCCGCAGGACCGCCTCGTTCAGGCTGAGCTGGCGGTCGAGTTCCCGCACGGTGTCCGGTTCGGCGAGCATGTCGATGACGGCATAAATGCCTTCGGACTTCTTGTCGATGTCGTAGGCCAGGCGCCTGCGGCCCCAGACGTCGACCTTGTCTACGCTTCCGCCCCCGTCCTTGATCACTGTGAGGAACTGCTCCAGCGACGGCTGGACAGTGCCTTCCTCAAGGTTCGGGTCGAGGATGATCATCATTTCGTAACGGCGCATGAGCGGAACCTGCCTCCTCTGGACTGACGCGGTCACGGTCTCTCCGTGACAGGAGGAGCTGCGCCAGGGCCTGGGGGCAGACCCGTCAGCCGGGGGCTGCGCAGCCGAGTCAGCTTACCAGCACCCCACTGACAGAATTGGCGAAGGATTCCGGCCCGGCCCCTGCGGGCACACTCGGGGTGACCCGTCGCGGGATGGACGAAGGGGTGGCGGTCATGCCGCAGGCCACCAGGGCGCGGACTCTTCCGCATGTGACGCTCAATACCGACGGCAAGCAGCACCCGCTGGAGAACAGCCTGGCCGTCTTCACGCTGGTCGCCGGGATCGTCGCGTTCGCGCTCGGCTTCATCGTGCGCCAGCATGTGCTGGCGTCTGCGATCGGGCTGGCCGCCCTGGTGATCGGCCTGTACGCGCAGATGATCTCGGCCACCCGGGCCCAGCGGATGATCATCGTGACCGGCCTGGTCGCCGCCTTCGTCGGGTTCGCGCTCGGCTTGGGGCACGGCGGCTTCTAGCCACAGCCGCAACCGGTCCCGCGGCGGGAGTCCCGTGCGGGCGTCACCGGGCGCGGCGGGACGCGGGCACAGCCCAAACCGCACGGCCAGAAGCAAGCCCAACGGGAGCCGTCAGCCGCCGCCGAGGTGCTGGTGCAGCCAGCGGATGTCCGCGCCCGGGTCGGGTGTCTCACTGATCACCGGCGCTCCGGCGGCGCGGACCACGTCCAGCAACTGGGCCGGGTCGATCTGGCCGGTCTCGATCGTGGCGTGCCGGTCCCGGCCAGAGCCGAACTCGTCGCGTGAGTTGTTGCAGTGCACCAGGTCGATCCGGCCGGTGATGGCCTTCACCCGGTCCACGATCCCGGCCAGGTCGTCCCCGCCCGCGAACGCGTGACAGGTGTCCAGGCAGAAGCCGATCTCGCCGGTGGCTTTCCCGCCGTCCGCCGGGGCGCCGCCGAGGTCACCGACCACGTCCCAGAGCCGGGCGATGGCGTCGAGGCCGCGGGCCATGGCGTGGTCACCGCCAGCCGTGTTCTCGATCAGCAGGGGGATGGGCCGGTCGATCCGCTCCATCGCCTTGCGCCAGTTGTCGTAGCCGACCTCGTCGGCGACCCCACCGGTGACGTGCCCACCGTGCACGATGAGGCCCTTGGCGCCGACCGCCGCGGCCGCTTCCAGCTGCTGGGCCAGCAGCTTGCGGCTGGGAATCCGGATCCGGTTGTTCGCGCTCGCGACGTTGATGCCGTACGGCGCGTGGATGTACACGTCCAGCCCCGCCGCGGCGAGTGCCTCGCGCAACGCTGCCGGGTCCCCGCCGGGAAACGTGGGCGAATCCCAGCCCTGCGGGTCACCCAGGAAAAACTGGACCACCTCAGCGCCGGTCGCCACGGCGACCGCCAGTGGGTCACCCTCGCGGTCGTGCGCACCGATCCGGACCATGAAGCCGAGCCTATCGGCGGCCTGCGACATCCGGATGCCGGTGCGCGACCCGGCCCCACCCAGCCCCGGGCCGACCAGCTCCCGGCCGGCCCAGCCGGCTAGCCGGATTCGCCCGCGCCAGCCAGCCGCCGGAAGGCCGGCCGTGGCCGCAGCCGCAGCACGAGCCGGTCCGGCGCGCCGGACAGCACCCCGCCGGCCGGGTCGTCCTCCCCGGCGGCCCGCACCACATCCCGGGCCGGGCGCAGGATGTCCACCACCACCAGCACGCACAGCAGCGTCACCGTGAGGAACCGGGCCAGCAGGGCCGTGAAGTAGAGCCCGTTGCCGATGCCACCGTCGGCCGGCACCGGGTTGATCGCCAGCAGGGTGACCAGGTACGACCAGATGGCCAGGAAATACCCCACCTCCGCTGCCTGCCAGAGCAGGTAGGCCGGCAGCCGCGGCCGGGCCAGCACCACGAGCGGCACCAGCCAGATCACGTATTGCGGCGACCACACCTTGTTGCCGAGCAGGAAGAGAGCGAGCACCAGCAGGAAGACCTGGGGCAGCCGCGGACGGCGAGGAGCGGCGAGGATGAGCACCCCGGCCAGCAGGCACCCCACCGCGAACACCGCCAGGGACAGCTTGTTCAGCGCATCGATGGACAGGCCACCCAGCAGCGGCCAGTGCTCGGTCTGGAAGAAGTACCAGATGGACCCCCAGTCGGCGGCCCGGCTGGCACTCATCCGGTAGAAGCGGGACCAGCCGACCGGCGCGGCGATCGCCACCGGCAGGTTCACGGCCAGCCAGGTCACCACGGCGGCGGCCGTGGTGACGGTGAAGGCGCGCATCCGGCCCGCCCGCAGGCACAGCAGCAGCAGCGGGCCGAAGAAGATGATCGGGTAGAACTTGGTAGCGACGGCCAGCCCCAGCAGCACCCCGGCCGGCACCAGGCGGCGCGCGGCCCAGGCCGCCATGCCCAGCGCCACCAGGCTCATCGCGATCAGGTCCCAGTTGATGAACGAGGCCAGGATCAGCGCTGGCGACAGGGCGACGAGCAACGCGGTCCACCGCCGGGCCGGGCCGGCCAGGTAAGCGGTCGCGAGCGTGCCGGCCACCGCGAACAGGGCCAGCAGCACGACCGTGACGTCGAAGAACTCCCGGCCGCGCAGAGAGGGGTCGCTGATCGGCTGGACCAGCCAGGCGGCGGCCTGCATCACCCCGCCGATCAGCACCGGGTATTCCACCGAGTGCCCGAAGTAAGGAACCTTCCCGGCGGACAGGCCCTCGCCGAAATACAGCGGATAGATGTCGGTATAGCAGTGGGCCTGGAACTGCCGGAGGTAGATGTTCCAGTCGCCGCTGCGGCAGGCGGCCTTGTCAGCGAACCCGAGCAGGCTGCCGAGCAGGCTGGCGGTGACCAGAGCGGTCGTGGATCCGGCCAGCAGCGCGAGCCGGCCGCGCCGGGCGGCCGGGCCCGCACCGGCCGGCTGCGGCCCCGGGCCGGTGCCGGTCAGCTCCGTCTGCGGCGTGGTCTCACGCTCCGTCATCGGCCGCCTTGTCCCGGACGATCCTGCCATCGTTACCAGGGCCGTGCGCGGCGCGGCCGCATCCGGATACCCGGTGGGAGCAACGGGGCACCGGACGCCCCGTCATGCTAGTCCCCGCGGACGGGTGAATCCGCCCGGCCGCCAGTCGTGCGGCCGGAAAGCAGAAGTTACCCGGCCGGGCCCTTCCTCCGCCGTGCTGGCCGGCGGCGGAGGCGGGTGGGTGCCAGGGCCACCATAACGCCAGTGGCCATGATCCCGCCGACGGCCACGCCACCAACGGAGGCCGTGGTGCGGGCCGTGGCAGTAGCCGTCGGGGTCGGCGGCGGGCTGGGCAGCGTGCCACTGTGGTGGCCACCACCGCCACCGCCACCGCCTCCACCCTGGCACCGGCGCCCCTGGTGGTGGCACTGGCCGCCGCCACCGTGGTCGTGGTGCGGCTTGGGCATCTCGTTCGGCCCGACCAGGTTCCACATGCTCCCGTAGCCGGGGTTCGGGGTCGGCCAGGCCTGGGCCGGCAGCGAGTTGAACTCCTTCATGAAGTAGTCGTGCCAGATGACCGTCGGCCACCCGCCGCCGTAACCGGGCAGGCCGCCGACGCCGTAGAGCGTCTGCAGGCCCGGGGGCGGGGTGAACGCCAGGGCGGAGGTGGACGTGCACAGGTACTGCTCGGATACGGGGAGGCTGCAGAACGGTTTGCTGACGAACATGCCGACCGCCATGGCGTACCGCTGGGTGGCGCCGAGGAAGAACGCCGACTGCCCCAGGTTGGTGGTGCCGGTCTTGGCGATGACCGTCTGGCCGTTGGTCAGGCCAAGCCCGTTGGCCGTGCCCAGCGAGCTCATGTCGAAGGACAGGGCGTAGTCCACCTCGGCCGCCTGCTCGGGGGTGAGCACCTCGCGGCGGATGACCTTGGCCCGGATGACCTGATTGCCGACGGTGATCTTCTTGATCACGTGCGGGGTCACGTACTCGCCGCCGGCCGCCAGCGTGGCCATCATGGTGGTCTGCTCCTCGACGGTGAGCGACCCCTGGCCGAGCGCGATGCCCGCCTCGTCCTGCATCGGGTTGTTCCCCCCCACCATCCCGCTGGCCCGGGTGTCCACCCCGAACGCCTGCGCCATGTTGGTGACGTTGTGCGCGCCTGTCGCCTGGTTCACCGCCACCCGGTGCCACAGGTCGGCGTAGGCGGTATTGAGCGACAGCGCGGTCGCCTCGACCACGCTGACCGGGCGGTTGGGGTTGGTCACCTCGTCGTTGTGGACCTCGAACCAGCTGGTGGCGGTAGAGGTCTTGGTGCTGGCGTAAACGGTGGGCGAGCTGTCCGGGGGGATCCACAGCGGCGAGAACCCGTTGAGCCTGCTGGTCTGGACGTTCATGCCCATTTTGACCGCGGTGGCGAGCACGTACGGCTTGAACGAGGAGCCCACCTGGTTGCGGGAGTCCAGCGCGTCGTCGTACTGGGTCTTGTTGTAGTTCTTCCCGCTGTACATGGCCAGGATGGCGCCGGTGCCCGGCTGCTCGAGCACGGCCCCGATGTGCACGTAGCTCGGCAGGCAGCCCGCGGCCCCGCACGGCACCTGCGTCTGGTAGGGCGGGGTGGGCGGGGTGCCCTTCCGCATGAGCAGCCGGTTGGCGGCCACCGTGGCGTAGAGGTTGTCCATGAGTCGCTTGTTGAACGTGGTGGTGATGCGCAGCCCGCCGTTGAAGATCTGCTGCTTGGAGTAGTGGTAGGTGGTCTGCAGTTCGTTGAGCACCGCCTGCATGATGAAGCCGCGGTAGCCGCCCCAGGAGTTGTTGACCCCCTGGACCACCTTGGGGAATCCGGCGGCCAGGGCCTGGTGCTCGGCCTGCGGGGAGATCGTGCCCATTTTGGCCATGGCACCGAGCACGTACTTCCACCGGTAGACCAGGCTGGTGTAGGCGGTGCCGTCCTTCGGGTCGGGGCTGTAGTAGCTCGGGCTCTGGATCATGGAGGCGATCATCGCCGCCTGGCTGTACGTGATCTGGTTGAGCTGGGAGGGGGACAGCCCGAAGTACACCTGGGCGGCCGCGCCGACCCCGTAGGCCCCGGCACCGAAGTAGACGGTGTTGAGGTACTGCTGGAGGATCCACTCCTTCGACTTCGACGCGGCCAGCTTCTGCGCGACGAAGATCTCCTTGATCTTGCGCGAGATCGTCTGGGAGGTGCCGATGTTGTCGTAGAAGTTCCTGACCAGCTGCTGGGTGATGGTGGAGGCACCTTGCAGGCTGCCGCTGGAGCTGGTCAGGTCGTAGTAGGCAGCCCGGAGGATGCCGGTGGGTGAGATGCCGCCCTCGTGCCAGAAGTTCTTGTCCTCCGCCGCGACCACCGCGTCGCGCAGCTTCACCGGGATCTGGTTGTAGGTCAGCACTTGCCGGTCGTAGGTGCCGAACTGGCCGATCTGGGTCTTGCCGTCGCTGAAGTAGACGCTGGACGCCGCCTGGAACGCCGCCTGCTGCGGCTGCGGGATCGGTGTCTTGGAGTAGATGTACATGACGCCCAGGGCCGCGGCCATGGCCAGTAGCCCGCACAGGGCCGCGGCCAACGTGAGCGCCTTCCGCCAGGTCCAGTGGCGCCACCAGTCGCCCTTGCGGCGGGGCCGGCGGTCGCTTCGGCCGCCGCCGTCGCCGGTCCGGCCCGGAACCCGGCGGTGGTCGGGAGCGAACTGGCCAGTCGGGCGGCGGCGCGTCAGGTACCCGGTGCCGGCCCGGCCGGAACCGGGTCCGCCGGAGCCGGGACCCCCATACCCCGGGCCGTCATAGCCGTCCCCGTCAGGCCCGTTCCCGCCGGAGCCGTTGCCGTGGTAACCGTTGCCGCCGGGCCCGTGCCCGTTGTGGCCGGGACCGCCATTGCCGGTGCCGGGATAGCCGGTCCCGTTGCGGCCGGGACCGGTAACGGTGCCGGTACCGCCGACCCGGGCCGCGTAGCGCTCACGGGCGGCGGCGTACCGCTCACGGGAAGCCGAGGTCCCCCGGACACCAGCGGCACCGGGATCCCCGCCGTTCCTGCGGTCCCACGGCGTGCGCCGGGAACCCGACCCCTCGGGCCGGTTCCAGAAACGGCTCTCGGCCTGCCCGCTCTGGCCCCGTGACGACCGCCCGGCCTGGCCTGACCGGCTCCATGGGCGCCGCGGCCCGCCGTCGCCGTTGCCGTCGGGGCCGCTGGGCCGGTAACCACGCGGCTGGTAGTCATCGGGCTGGTTGTCCCGGGAACCGTTCGCTCCCCAGCCGGAACGTGAGCCCCGGTCGGCGCGGCCGCCTCCGTCACGGTGGCCGCCGTTGCCGCCAGATCCATTACCGTCCGCCTCGCGGCCAGAACGGCCGGGCAGCCAGTCGCGGTAGTCCCGGGAGGCGGCCCTGCGGCTGCCATCCCGGTCCCGGTCTGGCCGGTAAGGACTGGGGAACTCTTCGTTGCTCAAGCGTCCTCGCTGGTTGGGTGAGGCAGTCGCGGGCGGGGGGACGGGGGTGACGACAGAGGTTCACCGTACCTGGTGCCACGCACCGCCCTGGCACCACGAACCCTGCCGGACCCCGCGCCACGCCGCCCGGCCGGTCACCGACCCGGCTGCTGTGCGCACGCAGTCACCAGTCCCGCGGTCATTCGCTGACACGGGCCCGTCCACGCCGGCTGCGTGGCTCGCCTGTGCCGAGGACGTATGACGACGCGAGGTGGTTCCACCCACAACTTTGACAGACCTCGACCACGTAGACCCGGAACTCGCCATATTCCGTGGCCATCTCCGCCAGTTCGGGTGGCTGCTTGACCCGGCCCTCGTACTGCCCGAGCTCGTCGCCGTAGACGTAGGTGACGTGGGTCAGCTTGGCCTTGCGGCAGATGGGGCAGCCGGTTTCGGTGGCCTCACCGTGAAATTTGGCGGCGCGCAGCAGATAGGGATGCGCGTCGCAGACGTCGGCGACAGTGGTGTGACCAGCGAACACCGATGCGAGCGTCGCCCGGCGGGCGAGCCCGTAATCGATCACTGACCGCCTTGGTCCCATGCCCGACAGAGTACGACGCAATCGCCCCGCCGCCGAGACCCGGCCGGGCCGCGGCCGGGCCACAGTCGGGCCCCGCAGGCCGGGCGGGGAACGCCGGATGAACGCGGGGGTTTGCATGATGACCCGGTTACGACATATCTTGGCGATGTATCGCGCCGATACATCGATATGCCATACATGGCTCGTAAGACGCGTGGATCATAGACCCACTCAAGCCGGACAAGCTGAGAGGTACGGGCGGCCGTGGCCGGACATCGCAGCCGGATACTCGAGCTCGCTGTCCTCGGCCTGCTGCACGAGACCCCCATGCACGGCTACGAACTGCGCAAACGTCTCAACGCGCTGCTCGGGGCGTTCCGTGCCTTCGGGTACGGCTCGCTGTACCCGTGCCTGAAGGAACTGCTCACCCAGGGGCTGATCGCCGAAGAGCAGCCAGCGGGCCCCGCCGGGCCCGCCGGGCCAGGCCGGGCGCGGGCCGGGCGCCGCTCGAAGATCGTGTACCGGCTGACCGCCGACGGCAAGGAGCGGCTGCAGGACCTGCTGGCCGAATCGGGCCCGGCGGCCTGGGAAGACGACGGGTTCGGCGTGCATTTCGCGTTCTTCGGGCAGACCCGGGCCGACATCCGGCTGCGGATTCTGGAGGGCCGTCGCAGCCGGCTGGAAGAACGGCTCGACGGTGTCCGGGCGGCGATGACCCGGACCAGGGAGCGGCTCGACAGCTACACGCTCGAACTTCACCGGCACGGCCTGGAGTCGGTCGAGCGGGAGGTCCGCTGGCTGAACGAGCTGATCGCCTCGGAGCGGGAATCGGGTGCAGCCTCACCACCGCCCCCCGCGCGGAACGCGGGCAACGGTACCTCGGCCGGGCCGGTTTCCGGCTGAGGTCAAGCGCCGCCAGGAGAGCGGCGAGAATAAGGAGCAATCCTCATGGGTTCGGTTCGGGTAGCCATCGTGGGTGTGGGTAACTGCGCAAGTTCCCTCGTCCAGGGCGTGGAGTACTACAGGGACGCCGACCCGGCGAGCCGAGTGCCGGGCCTCATGCACGTGACGTTCGGCCCCTATCACGTGAGCGACGTGGAGATCGTCGCCGCCTTCGATGTGGACGCCAAGAAGGTCGGGCGGGATCTGGCCGAGGCGATCGCGGCGAGCGAGAACAACACCATCAAGATCTGCGACGTGCCGCCGACCGGCGTCACCGTGCAGCGCGGGCCGACCCTGGACGGCCTGGGCGAGTACTACCTCCAGATGATCACCGAGTCCGACGACGCGCCGGTGGACGTGGCGGCGGCGCTGCGCGAGGCCCGGACCGACGTGCTGGTGTCCTACCTGCCGGTCGGCTCCGAGCAGGCAGACCGGTACTACGCGCAGTGCGCGCTGGACGCCGGCGTCGCCTTCGTCAACGCGCTGCCGGTCTTCATCGCCTCCGACCCGGAGTGGGCGCTCAAGTTCACCGAGGCGGGCATCCCGATCATCGGTGACGACATCAAGTCCCAGGTCGGCGCGACCATCACGCACCGGGTGCTGGCCAAGCTGTTCGAGGACCGCGGGGTGGAGCTGCTGCGCACCTACCAGCTCAACTTCGGCGGCAACATGGACTTCATGAACATGCTGGAGCGCAAGCGGCTCCAGTCGAAGAAGATCTCCAAGACCCAGTCGGTCACCTCCCAGATCCCGCACGAGATGGAGAAGGCGGCCGTGCACATCGGCCCGTCCGACCACGTGCCCTGGCTGGACGACAGGAAGTGGGCCTACGTCCGGCTGGAGGGCCGCGCGTTCGGCGACGTGCCGCTCAACCTCGAGTACAAGCTTGAGGTCTGGGACTCCCCCAACTCGGCCGGCGTGATCATCGACGCGGTCCGGGCCGCCAAGATCGCCCTCGACCGCGGCATCGGCGGGCCGGTCCTGTCCGCCGCGTCCTACTTCATGAAGTCCCCGCCGGTGCAGTATCCCGACGACGTGGCCAGGGACGCGGTCGAGAGATTCATTCGCGGCGAAACGGAACGCTGATCCGGCTCCGGTATCCCCGCCCGGGCCGTCCGGGGTGCTGCACTACCCGTCCCGCACCGGCCCGCCCGGGCCAGCATCCCCGGGCCTGCCTGGCAGGCGACGGCGGCCAGGCGGGCCGATAGGCTGACGGCGTGCCCCTCCCGAGCGCGCGCGTGACCCGCGCCGGCGGCCGCTCATGAGTACCGGGAGCGTCCCGGCGGCCCGGCAGGCGGCCTCCTTCTTCACCGATCTGCGCAGCGTCCTCGCCGAACGGAACTTCCGCCGGCTGTTCGCCACCAGGCTGGTCTCCCAGGCGGGCGACGGCCTGTTCACGGCCGGGCTGGGCGCGTACGTGTTCTTCAACGCCGCCACGTTCCCCAACCCCGGTGCCGCCGCGGCCGCATTCGCCGTTTTGTATCTGCCGTACTCGCTCATCGGGCCGTTCGCCGGCGTCTTCATCGACCGGTGGTCACGGCGGCAGATCCTGGTCTGGGCGGCCTGGCTGCGGGCGGCCTTCGTCGTGATCACCGCCGCCCTGGTGGCCGGCGGCAGCCTGGGCGCACCCCTGTACGTCAGCGTGCTCGCGGTGCTTGGCGTCAACCGGTTCTTCCTGGCATCGCTGTCCGCCGCCCTGCCGCACGTGGTCGACCAGGACAAGCTGGTGATGGCCAACGCGGTCGGGCCGACCACCGGCACGATCGTGTCCTTCCTCGGCGGGTTCACCGGCATCGGCATCCACTTCGCCACCGGAGGTGGCCAGGGCGGGTCGGCGGTCACCCTGCTGGCGGGCGGCTGCGGCTACCTGATCGCCGGGGCCGTCGGCGCGACCATGCGCCGCGACCTGCTCGGGCCGCCACCGCTGGCCGAAGGCGAGCAGCGGCGCGGGGTGCTGGCCGAACTCGCCAGCGTCGGCCAAGGGCTGGCCACCGGCGCCCGGCATGTCTGGCGGCGGCGCCCGGTGGCCGCCGCGCTGGGCGCGACCGCCAGTCACCGGATGATGTACGGCATCCTGCTGCTGACCTCGATCCTGCTGTACCGGAACTACTTCTACCGGGCCTCCGGCGCCAACTCGTCACTGGCCCATTTCACGCTGGTGGTGATCGCCGCGGCGATCGGCTACGCCGCGGCCGCGATCGTCACCCCGGTCATCACCCGCCGGCTGTCCAAGGCCGCCTGGATCACCATCCTGCTCGGCCTCGGCGGCGTGGTCACCGGCCTGCTCGGCCCGACCTTCGCCCAGGCCTCGTTCCTGGTCGTCTCGCTGGCGCTGGGCCTGGTGGCGCAGGGAGTGGCGATCTGCTCGACCACGATCATCCAGGAGCGCATGGACGACAGCTTCCGCGGCCGGGTGTTCGCCCTTTACGACATGCTGTTCAACGTCCCGTTCGTGGTCGGCGCGGTGATCGCGGCCCAGATCATCCCGGTCGACGGCAAGTCCTACCTGCTGATCGCGGTAGCGGCGGCCGGGTACCTGCTGGCCGCCGCGGCGTACGCCCTGGCGAGCCGTCAGGAACTGCTGTCCGGCCCGGGGCCGTCCTCACCACCGCCGGCCGGCCCGTCCCCATCCGGGCCGCCCGCTTCCGGCCCAGCCGCTTCCGGCCCAGCCGCCCCGGACCGCTCTCCGTCCCCGGCCGATCCGGGCGGCACGGCCAGCCCCTCGTCGGCCGCCCAGCGCCGCAGCTCCTGAATGGCCCGCTCGGTGCCGAGCGGGCCGCGCTCCATCCGCAGTTCCAGCAGGTACTGGTAGGCCTTCCCGATCAGCGGGCCCGGCGGCAGCCCGAGGATGTCCATGATCTGGTTCCCGTTCAGGTCGGGCCGGATCTTGCCCAGTTCTTCCTGCTCGGCCAGTTCGGCGATCCGCCGTTCCAGGTTGTCGTAGGCACGTGCCAGCCGTTGCGCCTTCTGCTTGTTGCGGGTGGTGCAGTCGGCCCGGGTGAGCACGTGCAGCCGGGTGAGCAGCGGCCCGGCGTCCCGGACGTAACGCCGCACCGCGGCATCGGTCCAGCCGCCCTCGTTGTACCCGTGGAACCGCAGGTGCAGCGCCACCAGCGTGGCCACGTCGTTCACCACGGCCGCCGGGAAGCGCAGCTTGGTCAGCCGGGCCCGGGCCAGCGCGGCACCGGCCATCTCGTGGTGGTGGAACGCCACCCGGCCGTCCGGCAGCAGCCGCCGGGTCTTCGGCTTGCCTATGTCGTGCAGCAGCGCGGCCAGCCGGACCACCAGGTCGGGCTCCAGGCCGTAGCTCGGCTCCAGCTCGATGGCCTGCGCCAGCACGGTCAGCGAATGCTGGTACACGTCCTTGTGCCGGAAATGCTCGTCGGCTTCGAGCCGCAGGGCAGGTATCTCCGGCAGCACCTGGTCGGCCACGCCGGTGTCCACCAGCAGGGCGATCCCGCGCACCGGGCCATCGGGCCCGGGCGCCAGCATCAGCTTGGCCAGTTCGCCGGAGATCCGTTCCGCCGACACCACCGCCAGCCTGGCCGCCAGTTCCGTCATGGCCGCCCGTACCTCGGGGACAACGGTGAATCCGAGCTGGGCGGAGAGCCGGGCGGCCCGGAGAATCCGCAGCGGGTCGTCGGTGAACGAGTCCGCCGCGGCGCCGGGCGTGCGGAGCACCTTGCCCGCGAGGTCAGCCACGCCACCGTAGGGGTCGACGAGGTCGAGTGCGGGCAGCCGGGCCGCGATCGCGTTGACGGTGAAGTCGCGCCGCGACAGATCCTGAGTGAGCGACGTCCCGTAGGCCACGTCCGGCTTGCGCGAGGCGGGCCGGTACTGCTCGCTCCGGTAGGTGGTGATCTCGCAAATCGTGCCGCCCTTGCGGACCCCCACGGTGCCGAACGAGATCCCGGTCTCCCATACCTTGTCGGCCCAGACCCCGACTATTTCCAGCACCTGCTCCGGCCGGGCGTCGGTGGCCAGGTCCAGATCGCCGGGGCCCCGGCCCAGCAGGACGTCCCTGACCGTGCCGCCGACCAGCGCCACCTCGTGGCCGTGCCGGGCGAACAGGTCACCGAGATCGGCCACCGGCGTGACGGCCTGCCGCAGCAGGGCAGCCGCAGCACGGCGCTTCGACGGGCTCAGGTCGTGGGAATCCGGCACGGGCATCGAGGGTAGGGGGTAGACGTGCACTTGGAAAAGCCGACCTGCCTGCCGGCCACTCCGGGACTTGCAGCCGGCCGGCGGCAATAGCATTTCGCCATGCCGCGTCAGCCCCGCCCGCCCGGTCCCGCTCGCCCGGCGATCCGCCGGGTGTGCCTGCCACTGCTGGCGCTGACGACCGCGGTGGCCTGGGCCCTCCTGATGGCCGTCCCGGCCATGGCGGCCGGGACCACGGCCCAGCGGGACCCGCCGGCGGGGGTATCCATCGTCATCACGTCGATGAACCCGACGATCGCCAGCCCGAAGGGGACGGTCACCGTCTCCGGCACGGTCACCAACGCGGCCGCCGCCCCCGTGACCGGGGTGCAGATCCAGCTCTGGTCGGCCAGCGTACGGCTGGCCACCCGGTCGGCCATGGAGAGCTACCTCACCGCGCTGGGACCGACCGGGCTGGACTCACCGACCGGCCCGGTGCTGCAGATCGCGTCCCTCGCCGGGCACACCCCCCAGACGTGGTCGCTGACCCTGCGGGTCAGCGACGTGGGGATGACCGGGTTCGGGGTGTATCCGCTGGCCGCGGAGCTGACCCAGGGCCTGGCCACGCTGGCCACGTTCCGCACGTTCCTGCCGTTCTGGCCGGGAAACGCCGCTTACCGCTCGGTGAAACCGCTGGCCATCGCCTGGGTCTGGCCGCTGATCGACATGCCGCACCGGGCCGCCTGCCCGGCACTGCTGACCAACTCGCTGGCCGCCAGCCTGGCCAGCGGCGGACGGCTGAGCCAGTTGCTGGCGGCCGGGACGTCCCCGTTCGGCCAGCGCGCCCAGCTCACCTGGGCCATCGACCCGGCCCTGCTCGCCGATGCGAAGACGATGACCGCGCCCTACCAGGTGGGCGGGACCGCGACCTGCGCGCACCCGGCCACCCACCCGGCCAGCGCGGCCGCCCAGGCCTGGCTGCGGGCGGTCAAGACCGTGGCCGGCCAGCAGGACTTCTTCGTCACTCCCTACGCCGACGTGGACGTGGCCGCGCTGGCCCACCACGGTCCCGACGGTGACCTGCCCAGCACCTTCAGTGACGGCCGGGCGGAAGCACAGGCGGTCCTCGGGCAGGTACAGCGCACCGCGGCCGCACCCAGCAGCGGGAAGGGCGCGCCCGGCCTGATCGACTGGCCCGCCGACGGCCTGGCCGACTACGGGGTGCTGGAAAGACTCGCCGCCAGCGGTATCGGGACGGTGATCCTGGACAGCACCATGATGCGGCCCACCACCCCGTTCACGCCGACCGCTGTCACCACCACCCTGGACGGGCTGGGCACCGAACTGCACGTGTTCCTGGCCGACAACGCACTGGCGCGCATCCTGGCCCTGCCGCCTACGAGCCTGCCCGGTGCTTCCGCCAGCACCGCGACCGGTGTCCCGGCCGCGGTGGCCGCGGGGCCGGGCGCGACGTTCGCCCGCACGCAGTGGTTCCTGGCCGAAACAGCCATGATCACCGCCGAGGCACCGTCAGTCCCCCGGGCGGTGGTCATCACCCCGCCCCGCCAGTGGGATCCGGGCCCCCTGCTCGCCCACGACCTGCTCGCCGCCACCACCGAGACCCCCTGGCTGCGCCCGTCCACGCTGGCCGGCCTCATCACCACCGCGCCGCCGAGCGGCCACCCGGACCGGAAGGCGCCACCGGAGCACCAGGTCAGCCCCGATGAACTGAGCTCCTCCCTGCTCCGCCAGGTCCGGCGGCTGGACGGCCAGATCAAGCTGCTCGGCAGCATCCTGACCCACCCGGGCCGCCGGTACCTGAGCACGGCGACCGCGGCCATCGAGTCGTCGGCGTGGCGCGGCAGCAAGACCGGCAAGCACCAGGCCGAGCAATTGCTCCACCGGGTGACCGCCTACGTCAACGCGCAGCTGCAGCTGGTCAGCCTGGTGGACCAGGGGCGCGTCACGCTGGGCGGCAAGTCCGGCCCGGTGGCGGTGTCGGTCAGCAACCGGCTCGGGCAGGCCATCCAGGTCCGGCTGCGGGTGAGCCCGGCCCGGGGTGACCAGGTGACGATCGGCAAATACAACAGCACCGTCCAGGTGGCCGCCGGCACCCAGACAACGGTCAAGATTCCGGTCCGGGCGACGGCGGCCGGCTCCACCACCCTCTACCTCTGGCTGACCACTCCGGACGGCCGGCGGCTGCCGTACAGCACGGCCCGGCTGACCGTCGAGGCGACCAATTTCGGCACCATGGCCATTGTCATCATCGGCATTGCGCTGGGGGTATTCGTGCTCACCGCGGCCGCCCGGGCGGTCCGCAGCGGGCGCGGCCAGCCCGGCGGGGATCCGGACGAGACGGGGGAAACGGAGGAAGCGGACCCAACCGGGCCTGATCTCACCTCAGGGGCCGCGGGAGCCGATAGCGTCGAGCCTGAGCGGGAGCACCCGACCCCAGCGAAGGAGCCCGATGAGCACGCCAGCATCCCCGGCCGGGCGGAGCGCCGCTGACGCGGCCGGCCCACCCCCGGGGGCCTGGGACAGCGCGGGCCTGCCCGGGACGGGGCGGCCCGGCACCGGCGAGTTCGGCGGCGGCGAGTTCGGCGTGACGGTGGGCGGGCCGGCCGGGGGCGGGCCAGGCGGGGACAGGCCGCCCGCATCCGGAGCGGGGCGGGCCGACGGCCCGAGCGTGGTCAGGTCCAGCAGCGTGATGGCGCTGGGCACGCTGGCGTCACGGGGCACCGGGTTCCTGCGCACCCTCGTCATGGCCTACGCGCTCGGCGTGGGCACGGTCGCCAACGCCTACAACAACGCCAACACGCTGCCGAACACCGTCTATGACCTGATGCTCGGCGGCATCCTCACCAGCATCGTGGTGCCGCTGCTGGTGAACGCGGCCCGGCGGGACGCGGACCGGGGCGAGGCGTACGACCAGCGGCTGTTCACCCTGGCCACGGTGGCCCTGTTCGCGCTGACCGTGGTCGCGACGCTGGCCGGCAGCCTGCTGGTCAGCCTGTACGCGCACGCGATCACCGGGCCGGAGCGGCACCTGATGGTGATCTTCGCCTACTTCTTCATCCCCCAGATCTTCTTCTACGGGATGAGTTCGCTGGCCGGGGCGGTGCTCAACGCCCGGGGTCATTTCGCGGCCCCGATGTGGACCCCGCTGATCAACAACATCGTCGTCATCGCGGTGCTGCTGCTGTTCATCGTCACCGGCGGGATCGGCACGACCGCGTCATCGATCTCGGCCGGCCAGGTGCAGCTGCTGGGATTCGGCACCACCCTCGGCATCATCGCGCAGACCGCGGCGCTGGTCCCGTTCCTGCGCCGGGTGGGCTTCCGCTGGCACCCGCGGTTCGACTTCCGGCGCCACGAGGTGACCGAGATCCTCCGGATGGCCGGGCCCCTGTTCGGCTACATCGCCACAACCCAGGTCGCCTTCCTGGTGGTGGCGAACGTGGCCAACAAGGCCTCCGTCCACTCCGCCTATGACGGCCCCTCCACCTATACCTACGCCTGGCAGCTGTTCCAGATGCCCTACGCCATCGTCGGCATCTCGGTCATCACCGCGCTGCTGCCCCGGATGAGCGCGCACGCCTCCGAGAAGAGGTACTCGCTGGTCAAGAGCGACTTCTCCGGCGGTGTCCGGCTGTCGTCGGTGATCGTCGTGCCGGCCGCGCTGGTGCTCTTCGTGCTGGGCGCGCCCTTCGCACAGGCGCTGTTCGGCTACGGCAGCACGTCCGCGGCGCAGGCCAGTTACATCGGCATGGTGTTCGGCATCTTCTCGCTCGGCCTGGTGCCGTACATGATGTTCCAGCTCATGCTGCGGGTGTTCTACGCCATGCACGACAGCCGCACACCGATGTTCATCGGCGTAGCGGTGATGATCACCAACATCGTGGTCTGTGTGCTGTCGCTGACCTCGCTCCCGGCCGGCCATGTGGTGGAGGGGGTCGCGGCCGCCTTCGGGCTGGCCAACCTGGTCGGCACGGTCATCTCGTGGCGCATCCTGTCCCGGCGGCTGCGGGGCCTGGACGGGCACGAGATCGCGCGCAGCCTGATCCGGATGCACCTGGCCGCCGTCCCCGGCGTGATCTTCGCCCTGGCGACGTCGTTCATGATCGGCGTCCTGCTCTCGCCCGGGCCCGCGTTCGGGATCGCGACTCTCATCGTGGGCGGCAGCGGCGCCCTGCTGCTGTACCTGCTGTTCGCCCGCGCGCTCGGGGTCACCGAGATAAGCGAGCTGACGGCCGGGCTGCGGACCCGGCTGCACCGTTAACTTGCCGGTTACCTAGCAGACGAAAGCCAGATATCGTCGTGGGCAGCCGGTGTCTCTCACGGGTAACGGTTTGCGCCGACAGTCCGCACAGACCGCGGCGCGCCAGGCTACTCGGCCTACCATGGTGTCCGACACCTGTGATTTCACCGTGTCGCTGACCGGGGGCTCGGAAGGAGGGGTCGAGGGCCGGCACCCTCTTGACGGGATATCAATGAGCACCTTCATCTCGGAACCGGGAACCCGCCTTGGCGGGCGATACCGGCTCGAAGACCGCATCGGGGCGAGCAGCGGCTGGTCCGCCTGGAAGGCGATCGACGAGACGCTCGCGCGGGCGGTAACGGTGCTGACATTTGCCCCCGGCTTTCCCCGTGTCCGCGAGGTTGTCACCGCCGCCCGGGCGGCCAGCAGGCTGACCGACGTCCGGCTGGCGCAGGTGTTCGACGTGGAGGATAACTGGGACCAGGCCTATGTGGTGATGGAGTGGGTAGCCGGCGACTCGCTCCACGACCTGCTGGCCGACGGCCCGCTGGATCCTGGGCAGGGTGCGGAGATCATCGCCGAGGCGGCCGACGCGCTCGCGTCCGCCCACGCCGCCGGTCTGGCCCATCTGTGCCTGACCCCGGGCTCGGTGCGCTGGACCTCCGGTGGCGGGGTCAAGGTGGTCGGCCTCGGCATCGACGCCGCGCTGTCGGGCGCGTTCGCCGACGATCCGGCCCTCGCCGACACCCAGGGCCTGGGCAGGCTGCTCTACGCGGCCCTGACCGCGTGCTGGCCGGGGGACGACTGGCCGGCCCTGCCCGCCGCCCCGCGATCCGCCGACGGGCGGCCCTGCAGCCCCCGGCAGGTACTGGC